>NZ_JBTLRM010000043.1:0-29593 GCF_054482755.1 Roseivivax sp. CAU 1761 | reverse complement strand
CCGCGGCGCTGCGGCGCCCAGGGGTTGGGCCGGCCGCGCGCCGCGCGCAGCACCGCCGCGGATTGCTGCACCATCAGGATCGGCGCGTAGAGGATGGCCAGGGTGATCTCGACCAGCGTGGTCGCCGCGAAGCGCCCCGGACCGCCATAGAGCGCCACCACCCCGCGCGACTGCGCCAGCAGCGCCGCGGCGGCGATCTTGGGCAGCAGCAGCATGACGTAGATGAAGATCAGGAACCACACGCCGTCGATGCTGCTGACCCGCGGCCAGACCGGGTAGAGTGGGTTGGCCGGGCTGAAATAGGACGGCACCGCCTCGGCCATCGGCAGGAAGGCCGACCAGATCACCAGGAGCGCGAACCAGGCCGGCGACAGCAGGTAGGCGACGGCGCCCTGCAGCAGGTGGAAGCGCGAGATCGGGTGGAAGCCGCGTGCCGCCAGCAGGCGCAGGTGCTGAAGGTTGCCCTGGCACCAGCGCCGGTCGCGCAGCACGTGGTCGATCAGCGTCTCCGGCGTCTCCTCGTAGGAGCCGCCGGGCCGCGCCAGGAAGCGCACCGACCAGCCGGCGCGGCGCAGCATGCCGGCCTCGACGAAATCGTGGCTCAGGATCAGCGCGTCCTGCCCGCCGCGGCTGCGCAGATGCGGCAGGCGGGCGCTTTCGGCGAAGGCCCGGGTGCGGATGATGGCATTGTGGCCCCAGTAATTGCCCTCGGTCTGCGACCAGAGCGCCAGGCCCTCGGCCAGCAGCCAGCCATAGACCGAGGTGGCGAATTGCTGCATCCGGCCGAACAGCGTCTCGGCGGCGATCAGCGTCGGGAAGGACTGGATCAGCCCCGCCTCGGGGTCGCGCGACAGCGCGTCGGCCAGCATCCGCACCCCCGCCCCCGACATCAGGCTGTCGGCGTCGAGCACCAGCATGGCGTCCCAGGCGGCGCCGTGGCGGCTCACCCAGTCGTTGATGTTGCCGACCTTCTTGTCGGTGTTGGCGGCGCGGCGGCGGTACCAGACGTCGATGCCCTCGGGGGCGGTCTCGCGCAGGAAGAGATAGGCCCGCGCCTCGGCCTCGGCGATCTCCGGATCGCGGGTGTCGGACAGGATGAAGAAGGCGAAGCGGTCGCGCTGCGGGCCGCCGGCGAGCTCGGTCATCATCGCCGCCACGTTGCCCATCACCGCGCCCGGATCCTCGTTGTGGACCGGCACCAGCAGCGCCACGTCCTGCGCCGGGCCGCGGCGGGCGCGGTCGCGGCCGCGCCCCAGCCAGAGCCGCAGCATCGCCAGCGCCACCGCCGAGACCGACAGCGACACCCAGACGAAGGTCAGCCCGATCAGCACGGTGATCGCGGCCTCCTGCCAGGTATAGCCACCGCTCGACAGCCAGCGGCCGATGCCGAGGATCAGCGCCAGGGTCAGCGCCAGCGCCGGGCCGAAGGCGCCGGCGCGCCACGCCAGCGCCGACAGCGAGCGGCGGCGCGCTGCGGCCAGCCGCACCGGCGGCAGGCGGGAGAATGCCTGTTCGGGCATGTCGAGCGGTGCCTCGGGGGGCATCCAGCGGGGATCGGAATGCGTCAGGCTGTCCATCGGTAGAGCCAGACCTCGCTCATCGGGGCGCCGTCGAGCCGCAGCTCGGCGCGCAGTTCTGACAGGGTCGCCTTGCCGGGCGACAGGGTGAAGGCGAGCCGCAGCCCGCCGGTCTCGGCATTGCGCTGCAGCACCGGGGCGGACAGCGTGCCCGCCGAAGCCTCGACAACAGGCGCCACGCGGGAGAGTTCCTCCGGCATCTCCGCGCCGGGCGCGAAATCGAGCACGAAGCGCCGCCTGCCGTCCTTTGCGGCACCCGATCGCGTGTTGCTCACGCGGCAGGCGGTTTCGGAGGGCTGCTCCGCCCCCCAGCGCATGCGGTAGCTCAGGCGCCGCGACTGCCCGGGCTCCAGCGGCTCGGCGGGGCGCCAATAGGCCACGATGTTGTCGTAGACCTCGTCATCGGTGGGGATCTCGACCAGCGTCACGGCGCCGGCGCCCCAATCCTCGCCGGGCTCGATCCAGAGCGACGGGCGGCGGTGATAGAGCGCCTCGAGATCGCCGAAATCCTCGAACCCGCGGGCCCGCTGCATCAGCCCGAAGCCCTTCGGCGCGCGGTCCTGGAAGGCGCTGACCTGGAGCGTCTTGGGGTTGGCCAGCGGCCGCCAGAGCCGTTCGCCGGTCCCGGTATGGACCAGCAGGCCGTCGGAATCGTGCACCGCCGAGCGGAAATCGGAAAACCGCGCGCGGTTGGTCTCGTCGAACTGGAACATCGAGGTCAGCGGCGCGATGCCCAGATGCGCAAGCCGCTCGCGGGCGAAGATCTCGGCCTCGACGGCGATTTCCAGCGCCGCGCCCGGGCGCAGCCGGAAGCGGTAGGCGCCGGTGCAGGACGGGCTGTCGAGCAGCGCGTGCAGCACCGTCTCACCGCTGCCGGGCGCCGGCTTCTCGAGCCAGAAGGCACGGAATTCGGGGAATTCCTCGCCGTCGGGCTCGGCCACGTCGAGCGCCAGGCCGCGCGCCGAGAGGCCGTAGATCTGGCCCGCGCCGATGCCGCGGAAATAGCTCGCGCCCTGGAACACCGCGAATTCGGTGAAGATGCCGGGGCGTTCGAGCTCGGCGCGCAGGCGCAGGCCGGAATAGCCCAGCGTGTCGTCGATGGGCAGGTCGGGGAAGGCGTCGGTGCGGTCGAAGACGCCGAGATCGAAGAGCACCGGCCGCGCCTGGCCGTCCTCGACCGCGGAGATCGCCACCGGCGCGGGGTAGTAGAGGCCGGGCGCGAAGACGTCCATGCGGACCGGCACCCCGGGGGTATCTTCCCAGAGCGCGTTGCGGTGGTCGAACCAGATGGCGCGGTACTGGTCGTAATCGAGCTTGCTCCAGGCCTCGGGGATGCGCGGCGGCGGCGCGTAGGGCCTCGCCGCCCGGGCCCGGGCCTCGGCCGCGACGTCGCCGGGGGCGAAGGGGCGGGCCGCCCCCAGCTGCAGCCCCGGCTCGGTCGCGACGGCGCCGGCCCCGGTCTCCGCCCCGGTCTCGGCCCCGGTTTCGGCCCCGGCCCCGGCGCGGGGCACGGCGAGAAGGGCCGCCAGAGCGGCCAGAAGATCGCGTCTGTGCATGGTCATGCGTCCTTTGCGCGGCGCCAGGGCTGCGACTTGAACCAGCCCGCGCCGTAAGCGGCGGCGACCAGCAGCGCGGCCCCGCCGAGATTGACCGCCGCGAGCGCCAGGCCCTGGCGGTCCGTCAGATCGAGCGCCACGCCCATGAACCGGGCCAGCGCCATCGAGGCGACGAAGGCGGCGAGCGATTGCTGGCCCACCTTCACCACCATGGCCAGAAGCACCCTGCCCGCCCGGCCCGCGGCCCCGCCCGCCGCCGGCAGCGCCAGCCGGGCGCCGTCGGGACCGGCCGCGACCCAGGCAAGATAGGCGAGCGCGAGGAAGTGCAGGTAGCGCAGCGGTCCGAATTCCGACTTCGCGAAGAGCGGCTTGAACTCGCCGCGCCATTCCCGCACCGCCTCGAATTCGGCGATCGCCCGGTGCCAGGCGAAGGGCACGCTGGCCAGCACCACCACGGCGGCGAGGATCACCAGCCGCCGGTCGACCGGCGGCACCGGCAGCCAGCCCGCCATCAGCGCGAAGCCGGTGAAGAAGATCAGCTGCCAGCCGAACGGATTGAAGAACCAGTGCCGTGCGCTCCAGGGCTCTGCCGGGAGGGCGAGCATCCCGCCCTGCGCCGCGGCCCAAAGGCCCAGCACGGCGGCCAGCGCGGCGCCGGGATGCAGGCGGTAGAGCCCCACCACGACCGGCATCAGCGCCAGGATCACCAGATACATCGGCAGGATGTCGAAATAGTTCGGCACGTAGGTCAGGGTCAGCAGCGCCGGCAGGTTCATCGCCGCCTGCTTGAAGAACGGCCAGAGATTGAGCTGGCCGACGTAATCCTTCGCGAAGAGCCCGCTGGCATTGAGCGCCGACATCGCCGCGGCGAGCCCGAGAAAGAGCGCGATATGCACCCAGTAGACCTGCCAGCAGCGGTAGAGCACCCGCGCCGAGCCCAGCGCCCAGCCGCGGCTGCGGAACGTCGCGCCGAAGGCCAGGGCCGAGGCCATGCCGGAGCAGAAGACGAAGATCTCGGTCGCATCCGAGAAGCCGAACCGGGTCGGGAGCCAGGCCGCGAAGGCGTTGCCCGGCGTGTGCGAGAACAGGATGAAGAACATCGCCAGGCCGCGGAAGACGTCGAGGCGCAGGTCGCGCGACGCCGCCGCCGGCCGCGGCATTGCGGGCCGCGCCGCCATGCCGGGCGCGCCGAGCGGCAGCGCTGGTTCGGCGAGGCTCATCGGCGGGGGCGCGCGAATTGGCGGCCGGCACCGCGCGGCCGGGCGCGGGCGGGACGCGCCACGGGGGCGCGCGGATCGACGGTCGGGAGGGCGGCAAGGGGCATGGCGGAATCGCGTGGTTCGCAGGGGCGCGCCCGGCCCGGTCCGCATGACCGAGTCGGGCGCAAGCGCTTCCGTAGCGCCGTTCCCGGGACGCCGCCAGATCTTCCCGAGGGTCCGGAGCCGTCCCCCTGCAAATCTTGCAAGTCCGCTCAATCATGCGCCAAATTCGGCCGACCGCAGAAGCCGGGAGCCGCAAGGAACCGCCGGTTCCGGAGCCGCTTGGGTCGGATGGTCGCAGACCGGGCCGCAGCGGCTCAGGCGTCGCGCCAGCGCTCGAGCTTTTCGACCACCTCGGCGGTGATGCGCTGCGGATCCTCCGCCAGCGCCAGATAGGGACAGGGCTCCTCCAGCCGTTCCCGCACCGTCCCCATGTCGAAGCCGTTCGGCGCGTCGAGATCGCGCAACTCGTCCCAGGCGACCGGCATCGCCACCGGCCCGCCCGGGCGGGCGCGCAGCGAATAGGGCGCGACCGCGGTGGCGCCGCGCTCGTTGCGCAACCAGTCGATGAAGATGCGGCCCTTGCGCTTCTTCTTCGCCATGGTGGCGAGGTAGCGGTCGGGCTCGGCCTCGGCGAGAACATGCGCCAGGGTCTTGGCGAAGGCCTTCACGAGGTCCCAGTCATGGCTGCGGTGCAGCGGCAGCCAGACATGCACGCCCTTGCCGCCGGTCACCATGGCGCCCGCGGCGAGACCCAGATCGGAAAGCCGGTCGCGCAGGTCGAGGGCCGCCCCCCGGGTCTCCGGCCAGCCCAGCCCCTCGTCCGGGTCGAGGTCGAAGACCAGCCGGTCGGGCCGGTCCAGCCGGTCGATCCGGCAGCCCCAGACGTGGAATTCCAGCGTGCCCATCTGCGCCGCGGCGACGAAGCTCTCGGGCCGTGTGGCATACATGTAATCCGCGGTGCCGCCGTCCGATTCCTCGATCGCCACGGTGGACAGCGCATCCGGAAAACCCTTGCCGGCGTGTTTCTGGAAGAACACGTCGCCGGTGATGCCGGACGGCGCGCGCAGCAGTGAGAGCGGCCGCCGGCCGGCGATCTCGGTCAGGCGCTCGCCCACCCGCTCGTAGTGCCGCGCCACGTCGAGCTTGGTGCAGCCGGCCTCGGGAAAGACCGCGCGCTGGGGCGAGGAGATGCGCACGCCGGCGACGCGCGGCTCGGCGCCGCCATCGTCCCTTGCGCCCGGCTTGCCCGACCGGGTCTTGCCCCCGCCCGATTGCGCGTCCTGCGCCTCGGCCATCGGATCGGGAGAGTCGTCCGGAAGCTCGAGCCGCACCGATTTCGGATCCTTGTCATCGCGCCGGCCCTGATAGGCGCCGTGGCGGATGCGCCCGTCATCGGTGAACTCGGTGAAGTCCACCTCCACCACCATGTCGGGGGTGACCCAGACCGCGTCGCGCGCCATGTCGTCGGGCACGTCCACGAAGGGCGCGGTCTTGCGGGTCCGCAGCGCCCCGGCGATGTCCTCGAGGTCGCGCTCGGAGAAGCCGGTGCCGACCCGGCCGCGGTAGCGCAGGCCCTCGGGGCCGTAATCGCCCAGCAGCAGCGAGGAGAAGGCGCGCTTCTTGTCCGAGGGCGCGTAGCCGCCCACCACGAATTCCTGCCGCCTTGTGCACTTGACCTTCTGCCAGGCCCGGCTGCGGCTGCCGCGATAGGGCGCGTCGATCCGCTTCGAGATGATGCCCTCGGCGCCTGCCGCGCAGGCGGCGGCGAAGATCTCGGCGCCGTGGCCGCGCATCTGGTCGGCCAGCCGCAGCGCGCCGGTGCCGTCCGCGTCCTTCATCAGCGTCTCGAGGCGGGCGCGCCGCTCCTCCTGCGGCAGCCGGGTCAGATCCTCGCCGTCGAGATGCAGCAGGTCGAAGGCGTAGAAGACCAGTCGCCCTCCCTCCTTCAGCGCGCGCTGCAGCGACGAGAAGGGCGAGCCCTTGATCCGGGCCGCCATGACCTCGCCGTCGATCAGCGCGGCGTCGCAGGCCAGCCCGTCGAAGGCCCGCGCCAGCCCGGCGAACTTGTCGGTCCAGTCCTTGCCGCCGCGGGTCCAGAGCCGGGTGCCGCCCTTGCCCACCGCCGCCAGCGCCCGGTAGCCGTCGAACTTGGTCTCGTGCACCCAGTCGTCGCCCTCGGGCGCCTCCTCGACCAGCGTGGCGAGCTGCGGTTTGCGGAAGCGCGGCGCCGCCCGCGTGCGCTCGGGCGCCGCCGGGGCGGAGCGACCGCCCCTGGCGGGCGCGTCGGCGGCGATCTCCTCCATCTCGCGGCCCGAGGAGACCGAGGTGAGGTTCGGACCGGTCAGCGCGTCCGAGGAGTCCCGGGCGTGGTCGTCATCCTCCTTGACCAGAAGCCAGGCGCCCTCGCCGCCCTTCTTGAACCGCACCAGCGCCCAGCCGCCCTGCATGCGCTCGCCGTCGATCTCCATCTTGAGGTTGCCGCGGGCCAGCATCTCATCGACATCGCCGCGCGGATACCAGGTGCCGCGATCCCAGAGCATGACCGTGCCGCCGCCGTATTCGCCCTTCGGGATCGTGCCCTCGAAATCGCCGTAATCGAAGGGATGGTCCTCGGTGCGCTGGGCCAGGCGCTTGTCGCCGGTGCGCGGGCTGGGCCCCTTCGGCACCGCCCAGGAAAGCAGCACGCCGTCATGTTCGAGGCGCAGGTCGTAATGCAGCGACGATGCGGCGTGCTTCTGCACCGAGAACCAGCGCGGTGCGCCCGTCTTGCGGTCCGCGGCGCGGCCCTCGGGCTCCCTGGTGCGGCTGAAATCGCGCTTGGCGTTGTAATCCTTCAGCCGGTCCACGGGTCACGACGCCTTCTTCTTACGCGCCCCGCCGCCCGAGCCCGACCGCCCAGACGTGCCGCCACTGCTGCCGGTCTTCTTGCGCGTTCCGCCCTTGGCCCCGGCGCTCTCGACGCTCTTCTTCAGCGCCGCCATCAGGTCGACCACGTTGTCGCCCTCCTCGGCGCCGCCCTTCTCGGTGCTGGCGCGCGGCGTCTTGCGGTCCTTGCGCTTGGCCTCGATCAGTTCCAGCAGCGCCTTGTGATAGCTGTCGGAGAAGGCCGAGGCGTCGAAGGGCTTGGTCTTCTTCTCGATCAGCGTCTCGGCCAGTTCGAGCATCTCGGGATCGGGCGTCTCGTCCTCGATGTCCTTGAACATCGGCTCGGCGTCGCGCAGCTCGTCGGCATAGTGCAGCGTCTCCATCAGCAGCCCGTCGCCGCAGGGCCGGATCGCCGCCAGATGCTCCTTGCCGCGCATGGTGATCTGGCACAGCCCAGCCTTGCCGGTGGAGCGCAGCGCGTCGCGCACCACGCGGTAGGCATCCTCTGCCAGGTCGTCCTTCGGCACGATGTAATAGGGCCGGTCGAAATAGATCGGCGGGATCTTCGACATCTCGGTGAACTGGACGAGCTCCAGCGTCTTCGAGGTCTCGACCTTCAGCGCGTCGATCTCCTCGGGGTCGAGCAGAATGTATTCGCCGTCCTCGGTCTCGTAGCCCTTGACGATGTCGTCGCGCTCCACCGGGCCGATGCCCTTGACCGTCTTCTCGTAGCGCACCGGCTTGCCGGAGGGTTTGTGGATCTGGCGGAACGACACCCGCGCGCCGGATTCGGTGGCGGGATAGATCTCGATGGCGATGGAGACGAGCGACAGCCGAAGCTGTCCGGTCCAGACGGCGCGCGGAGCCATGAAATGCCCTCCTCAAGGGGTCGGGAAGGCAACGCACGAATCCAGCAGGCGGTTTCCGTGGCGTCGGCCGAGGGGCTCAGCCCACCGGCGCGGGGGGCAGCGAATAGGTCAGGCTGGCCCGCGCCACGGGCTCCGCCGCACCTTCGGAGAACAGCAGCGTGTCGCAGACGCTGAGCGTACGGCCAAGCTTCAGCACCCGGCATTCGGCCAGCACGTCGGCCCCGGAGGCCGGCTTGCGCATGAAGTCGATGGAGCAGTTCGTGGTCACTGCCAGCGCCTGCTGGCCGACCCGCGCCATCGTCGCCACATAGGCCGAGACATCGGCCAGCGCGAACATCGCCGGCCCCGAGACCGTGCCACCCGGCCGCAGATGGCGGTCATGGGCGTAGAGGCGCATGACCAGCAGGTCCTCGTCGAGACGGTCGATCGCGAACATGCCCCGGACCTGCGGGAACACCTCGTCGAGAAACGGCATCATCTCCGCGGCGGTGATCTTCAATCCCATGCGCGTCTTTCCTCCCCTGACCGGCGCGGCTACGCTGCCCGCGCGAGGCAGGGAGGACAAGATGGCCATTCTCGAACGTTGCGACACCGGAGCGGTGGCGGAACTGACGCTGAACGCGCCCGCGCGGCTGAACGCCCTGTCGGACGAGATGCTGGCGGCGCTCAAGGCCGAGTTCGCCGCCCTTTCGGAGGACCGGTCGATCCGTGTCGTCACGCTCTCCGGCGCCGGCAAGGCGTTCTGCGCCGGGCACGACCTGCGCCAGATGCAGGCCGGGCGGCAGGCCGAGGATGGCGGGCGGGCCTATTTCGCCGATCTCTTCGACCGCTGCACCGAGGTGATGACGGCGATCCGCCACCTGCCCCAGCCGGTGATCGCCCGGGTGCACGGCATCGCCACCGCCGCCGGCTGCCAGCTGGTCGCGACCTGCGACATGGCGGTGGCGGCCGAAGGCACGCGGTTCGGCGTCAACGGCGTCAATATCGGCCTCTTCTGCTCCACCCCGATGGTCGCGCTGTCGCGCAACGCGCCGCGCAAGCAGGTCTTCGAACTGCTGACCACCGGCGCCTTCGTGGAGGCCGAGCGGGCGCGCGAGCTGGGCCTCGTCAACCGGGTGGTGCCCGAGGACCGGCTCGAGGCCGAGACCCGGGCGCTGGCCGAGACCGTGGCGGGCAAGCTCGGCAGCGCCGTGCGCGTGGGCAAGCGGGCCTTCTACGAACAGGCCGAGATGCCGGTCGACGCGGCCTATGCCCATGCCCGCGACGTCATGGTCGCCAACATGATGGAGGCCGACACCGCCGAGGGCATCGCCGCCTTCCTCGAGAAACGCGCCCCCGACTGGCGGCAATGACCGCCCAAGCCTCGTGACAAGGCGCGGCGGAATGCCTATCTCGCCCCCATGACACACGAGCTTCACATCGTCGGCGGCGGCATGGCCGGATCCGAGGCCGCCTGGCAGGCGGCGGAACGCGGCGTCTCGGTGGTGATCCACGAGATGCGCCCCAAGGTCGAGACCTTCGCCCACAAGACCGGCCATCTGGCCGAGATGGTGTGCTCCAACTCGTTCCGCTCGGACGATCACGAGCAGAACGCGGTGGGGCTTTTGCACTGGGAGATGAAGGCCGCGGGCGGGCTGGTGATCTCCTCGGCCTACCGCCACCGGCTGCCGGCGGGCGGTGCGCTGGCCGTTGACCGCGACGCCTTTGCCGAGGACATCACCGCCGCCCTGCGGGCCCACCCCAATGTGCGGGTGAGCCACGAGGAGGTGACCGAGCTGCCCGACCAGGGCCAGTGGATCATCGCCACCGGGCCGCTGACCTCCGAGGGGCTGGGCCGCGCCATCGCCGCCGAGACCGGCACCGAGGCGCTGGCCTTCTTCGACGCCATCGCCCCCATCGTCTATGCCGAGAGCATCGACATGAGCCGGGCCTGGATGCAGTCGCGCTACGACAAGGGCGAGACCGAGGAAGAGCAGAAGGCCTATCTCAACTGCCCGATGGACCGCGACACCTACGAGGCGTTCATCGACGCGCTGCTGGCGGCCGACAAGACCGAGTTCCACGAGGGCGAGACGGCAGGCTATTTCGACGGCTGCCTGCCCATCGAGGTGATGGCCGAGCGCGGCCGCGAGACCCTGCGCCACGGCCCGATGAAGCCGGTCGGCCTGACCAACCCGCACCAGCCCGAGGTGAAGCCCTACGCCGTGGTGCAGCTCCGCCGCGACAATGCGCTGGGCACGCTATTCAACATCGTCGGCTTCCAGACGAAGATGAAATACGGCGCCCAGACGGAGGTGCTGCGGATGATCCCGGGGCTCGAGGCGGCCCGCTTCGCCCGGCTGGGCGGCATCCACCGCAACACCTTCCTGAACTCGCCGACGCTGCTCGATGCGCAGATGCGGCTGCGCTCGCGGCCCAATATCCGCTTCGCCGGGCAGATCACCGGCGTCGAGGGCTACGTCGAATCCTCGGCCATGGGGCTTCTGGCCGGGCGCATGGCGGCCGCCGAACTGACCGGTCAGGCCCTGCCCGAGGTGCCGCAGGACAGCGCCCACGGCGCGCTGGTGCACCACATCACCGGCGGCGCGGAGGCCAAGACCTTCCAGCCGATGAACGTCAATTTCGGGCTCTTCCGGCCGCTCGACAACGTGCGCGGCGGACGCCGCGGACGGCGCGACCGCTACAAGGCCTATACCGACCGCGCCAAGGCGGCGTGGTCCGACTGGCTGGCCGCCACCGCCCCGGCCGAAGCCGCGGAGTGATGCGATGAACTACGTCCTGGCCCTGTTCCTGCCGCCGCTGTCGATCCTGTTCACCGGACGGCTGCTGACCTCGATCGTGGTCTTCATCATCTGGGTGCCGGCGATCCTGGTCTCCGGCGGGCTGACCCACCCGATGTTCATCCTGCTGGCCTGGATCCTGATCTACCAGAGCCACGAGGATCGCCGTGCCCGGCGCCAGACCCGCGACCCGCTCGACGAGTGATGCGCACGCGCTTCGCGCCGTCGCCGACCGGGCCGCTGCATCTCGGCCATGCCTACTCGGCGCTGCTGGCGCATGACATGGCCCGCGCCGCCAGCGGCGCCTTCCTGCTGCGGATGGAGGATATCGACCGCAGCCGCGCCCGACCGGACTGGGAGGCCGGCATCTATGACGACCTGTCCTGGCTCGGCCTGCGCTGGGAAGAGCCGGTGCGGCGCCAGTCCGAAAACCTGAACTTCTACCGGCAAGCCCTTGAGACGCTTTGGAAAGACGGGCTTCTCTATCCCTGCACTTGCCGCCGGCGCGACATCCAGGAGGCGGCCTCGGCGCCGCAGGAAGGCGCCTGGCCGGTCGGGCCCGACGGGCTGGTCTATCCCGGCACCTGCCGCCCCGCGGCGCCGTCGGGCGGCCCGCTGCCCGCCGATGCCGCCCTCAGGCTCGACATGCGCCGCGCGCTGGAACGCATTGATCCGCAACGGCTATTCTTCATCGAAACCGGGGAGCGTCGGGGCCGCGTGACACTCAACCCGGAGGCCTTGCGCGCGGGCGTCGGCGACGTGGTGCTAGCGCGGCGCGACATGGGCACCTCCTATCACCTGTCGGTGGTGGTCGATGACGCGGCGCAGCGCATCAGCCACGTGGTGCGCGGCGCCGATCTCTTCGAGGCCACGCAGATTCACGTGGTTCTTCAGGCGCTTCTCGGCCTTCCCGCACCGCTCTATCATCACCACCGGCTGATCCGCGACGGCGACGGCAAGCGGCTGGCCAAGCGCGACGACGCCCGCGCCATCGCGCGCTACCGCGCGGACGGGCTGACCCCGGCGGACATTCGCGAAATGGTCGGGCTCAGCTCGGCTCCGGCGCCATGAGCTCGGTCTCCCGGCCCTCGCGCACCGCGGTGTAGAAGCAGGAGCGCCGGTTGGTGTGGCAGGCCGGCCCGGTCTGGCGCACGGTGAGCAGCAGGCAGTCGCGGTCGCAATCGAGCCGGAACTCCACCAGCTCCTGCACATGACCGGAGCTTTCGCCCTTCACCCAGAAGGCCTGCCGCGAGCGCGACCAGTAGGTCACCCGCCCGGTGTCCAGCGTCTTCGCCACCGCCTCGGCGTTCATCCAGGCCATCATCAGCACCGTGCCGTCGGCGGCGTCCTGGGCGATGGCGGGGATCAGTCCGTGGGCGTCATAGACCAAGGTCGCGGGATCGAAGGACATGGCGGGTTTTCCTTTTGCATCGCGGGACGGTCTGCCTATCTAAGGGGGACACGACCAGAGGGAAAGCCATGTCCGGCGACAGTGATCTCATCAAGCTCTATTCGCAGCGCATTCTGGCGCTGGCCGCGGACATTCCCTGCACCGAACGGCTCGACGCGCCGGATGCCAGCGTGAAGAAGCGCTCGCCGCTCTGCGGCTCCACCGTCACCGTCGATCTGCGCATGGATGCCGGCGGCCGGGTCGCGGCCTACGGGCAGGACGTGAAGGCCTGCGCGCTGGGCCAGGCCGCGGCCGCGGTGGTCGGGCACGCCATCCTCGGCCAGAACGCCGAGCAGATCCGCGCCGCGCGCGACGCGCTGAAGGCGATGCTGAAGGAGGACGGGCCGACCCCGCCGGCGCCGTTCGGCGATCTCGAGGTGCTGCGCCCGGCGCAGGCCTACAAGAACCGCCACGCCTCGATCATGCTGGCGCTCGAGGCCGCCTCGGAGGCGGCCGAGCAGGCCCGCGCGGTGCACACCGCCTGACCGGCCGCGCCGGTCCCATCCCCATTCGCGAGACAAAAAAACCGCCGCGCTTTCCGGGCGGAAAGGCGGCGGCAAGGGCGCGTCTTGTGAGCTTCCGAAGCCTTGGGAACGGGACCGGGGACATGCGGTCGCGGTGGGCTCCGATCGGGCGGAGCGGCACCGTCTCCGGGCACAAGCGGCGCAGGCAGGGGGTCAGATATGGAGCGCCGCGTAGAGCATCACGCCCAGGGCCAGCACCCCGAGCGAATCCTGCAGAACGGTGCGGCGGCTGCGGGTCAGGGTCTCGGCGATCTCGTCCAGCATGGCGTCCTCCAATCCAGTTGCCACTTTGTTCTCATGCGGACCGCGATTCGTAAAGAACTTTTTAGGAACATCCGGGAACCCTGTGCGGAACGTTCCGGTCAGCCGACCGAGATCAGCCGGATCGCCTCGTCCTGCCGCATCAGCCAGAGCAGCATCCGCGCCGCCCGGCCGCGCGGCGTCTCGAGCGTCGGATCCTCGGCCAAGAGCCGTCGGGCATCCGACTGCGCCGTGGCCATCAGCCCGGCCTGATGCTCGGGATCGGCGACCCGGAAGCGCGGCAGGCCGGATTGCGCGGTGCCGATCAGGTCGCCCGATCCGCGCATCTCCAGGTCGACCTCGGCGATGCGGAAGCCGTCCTCGGTCTCGCGCAAGGTGGTCAGCCGCTTCTCCGCGCCCTCGGCCAGCGGCGGACGGTACATCAAGAGGCAGGTCGAGGCGGCCGAGCCGCGCCCGACCCGGCCGCGCAGCTGGTGCAGCTGCGCCAGCCCGAACCAGTCGGCCCGCTCGATCACCATGATCGAGGCGTTGGGCACGTTCACCCCGACCTCGATCACCGTGGTGGCGACCAGCACCGCGATCTCCCCGGCGGTGAAGCGCGCCATCGCCGCGTCCTTCTCGGCCGGCGGCATCTGGCCGTGCACCAGCCCGACCCGGCCCTCGCCCAGCGCGGCGCGCAGATGCGCGAAGCGCTGGCTGGCCGCGGCGAGGTCCACGGTCTCGCTCTCCTCGACCAGCGGGCAGACCCAATAGGCCTGCCGCCCCTCGGCCACGGCGCGGCGCAGATGCTCGACCACCTCGTCGAGCCGCTCCTCGGAGACCAACGCGGTGCGCACCGGCTGCCGGCCCGGCGGCTTCTCGTCCAGCACCGAGACGTCCATGTCGCCGTATTGCGCCAGCGCCAGGCTGCGCGGGATCGGCGTCGCGGTCATCACCAGCACGTCGGCCGCGGCGCCCTTCTGCCCCAGTTCGAGCCGCTGGCGCACCCCGAAGCGGTGCTGTTCGTCGACCACCGCGAGGCGCAGGTCGTGGAACGCCACGTCCTTCTGGAACACCGCGTGGGTGCCGACGAGGATCTGGATGTCACCGCGGGCCAGCGCCGCGAGCTTGGCGCGGCGCTCGGCGCCGCTGTCGCGGCCGGTCAGCAGCTCCAGCACCACGCCGGCGGCCTCGGCCAGCGGCTGCAGCCCGTCGAGATGCTGGCGCGCCAGGATCTCGGTCGGGGCCATCATCACCCCCTGCCCGCCGGCCTCCACCGCGGTCAGCAGCGCGGCCAGCGCCACCAGCGTCTTGCCGGAGCCGACATCGCCCTGCAGCAGCCGGTTCATGCGCTCGGGCGCCGCCATGTCGGCGGCGATCTCGGCGATGGCGCGGCGCTGCGCGCCGGTCGGCGCGTAGGGCAAGGCGGCGAGCACCCGGTCGCGCAGCCGGCCGTCGCCGCGGCTGACGATGCCGCGCCGGCGCCGCCGCGCCGCCCGCGCCAGCGCCAGGGTCAGCTGGTGGGCAAGGAACTCGTCATAGGCCAGGCGCTGCCGCGAAGGCGCCGCAGGCGCGAGATCGCCGCGGTCCCCGGGCGCATGGGCGGCGGCCAGCGCCGCGCCCCAATCCGGCCAGCCCTCGCGCGCCAGCAGGCCCGGGTCGATCCATTCCGGCAGGTCCGGGGCGCGCGCCAGCGCCGCCGCCGCCGCCTTGGCCATCAGCTTCTGGCTCAGCCCCGCGGTGAGCGGGTAGACCGGCTCGAAGTCCGGCAGGCGCCCGGCCTCCTCGCGGCTCAGCACGTGGTCGGGATGCACCATCTGCGGCATCTGGTCGAACAGCTCGACCCGGCCCGACACCACCCGGATCTCGCCCGGGGGCAGCTGGCGCAGCAGATAGTCGCCGCCGCGGAAATACACGATCTGCAGCGCGCATTCGGCGTCCCGCGCTTCGATCCGGTAGGCGCCGCCGCGGGCGCGCGGCTTGCGGTGGGCGCCGATCTCCACCTCGAGCGTCAGCACCGCCGGCAGGTCGGCGCCGCGCAGCGTCGGCCGCATCCGGCGGTCGATCACCGATTGCGGCAGCGTGAAGAGCAGATCGCGCGGCGCCACGATGTCGAGGTGGGCCAGAAGCTGCGCCGTCTTCGGCCCCACGCCGTCGAGCCCGGTGAGGTCGCCGAAGAGCGGGAACAGGGGTTCGGGCCGTCCGCTCATGCCTCGCCGATGAGCTTCAACCAGCCGTCCTCGTCATAGACGTCGAGGCCGAGATCGCGCGCCTTCTTCTCCTTCGACCCGGCGCCCGGCCCGGCCACCACGATGTCGGTCTTGGCCGAGACCGAGCCCGAGACCCGGGCGCCCAGCGCCTCGGCCCTTGCCTTGGCCTCGGCCCGGGTCATGCGCTCCAGAGTGCCGGTGAAGACCACCGTCTTGCCCGCCACGGCGCTGTCGGCGCGGGCCGGCGCGGCGGCGTCCTCGACCGCGAGATGGGCGGCCAGCCGGTCAATCAAGGCGCGCTCGGCCTCCTGCGCGAAGGTCGCGACCAGCGACACCGCCACGGTCACGCCGATGCCGTCGATGCCCACGAGGTCGTCCCAGGCGGCGCGCGCCGCCTCGGGCAGCGCGGGCTCGGCGGCCCAGACGCGGTTGCGGGTGGCGGTGATCTCGGCACGCCGCCCGGCCTCGGCGGCGGCGCGCCGGGCTTCGGCCACCGCCGCCTCGGCCTCCTGGTGGCGCTGCTCGGCGGGACGCGCGGCGTCGAGCGCCGCGACCAGCGCGGCCCAGCTGCCGAAATGCCGCGCCAGATCGGACGAGGCGACCTCGCCGACATGGCGGATGCCCAGCGCGAAGATCAGCCGGTTGAGCGGGATGCCCCGCTTGTCGCGGATCGCCGCGAAGAGGTTGTCGGCCGATTTCGCGCCCCAGCCCTCGCGGTTGCGCAATTGCTGGAGACCCTGGCCGTAGCGCTCCTCAAGGGTGAAGATGTCGGCCGGCTCGCGGATCCAGCCGTCTTGGTAGAACTGCTCCACCTGCTTGGCGCCCAGCCCCTCGATGTCGAAGGCGGCGCGGGAGACGAAATGCTTGAGCTTCTCCACCGCCTGGGCCGGGCAGACCAGCCCGCCGGCGCAGCGCCGCACCGCGTCGCCCTCCTCGCGGATCGCCTCGGAGCCGCATTCCGGGCAGGTCTCGGGGAACACGTAAGGCACGGCATCCGCCGGGCGGCGGGACAGGTCGACATCGGCGATCTTCGGGATCACGTCGCCGGCGCGATAGACCTGCACCCAGTCGCCCGGGCGGATGTCGCGGCCCTCGCGGATCGGGTTGCCCGTGGCGTCGCGGCCGGCGATGTAATCCTCGTTGTGCAGCGTCGCGTTGGCCACCACCACGCCGCCGACATTGACCGGGGTGAGCCGCGCCACCGGCGACAGCGCCCCGGTGCGGCCGACTTGGATGTCGATCGCCTCGAGCGTCGTCCAGGCCAGCTCGGCGGGAAACTTGTGCGCCAGCGCCCAGCGCGGCGTGGTGGCGCGGAAGCCGAGCCGCGCCTGCAGCGCCAGGTCGTCGACCTTGTAGACCACGCCGTCGATGTCGTAGCCGAGCGTCGCGCGCTGCGCCTCTATCTCGGCGTAATGCGCCAGCATCTCCTCGGGGCCGTCGCAGAGCCGGGTCAGCGCATTGGTGGCGAAGCCCAGCGCGCCGAGCCGCGCGATCGCGGCCATCTGGGTCTCGGCCAGCGGCGCCGAGACCTCACCCCAGGCATAGGCGAAGAATCGCAGCGGCCGCGCCCGGGTGATCTCGGGGTCGAGCTGGCGCAGCGAGCCGGCAGCGGCGTTGCGCGGATTGGCGAAGACCTTGCCCCCGGCCGCCTCCTGGCGGGCGTTGAGGGCGGCGAAATCGGCATGGCTCATATAGACCTCGCCGCGCACCTCGAGCAGATCCGGCGCGCCCTCGAGCCGCTCGGGGATGTCGGCGATGGTGCGGGCATTGGCGGTGACGTTCTCGCCCACCGCGCCGTCGCCGCGGGTCGCGGCCTGCACCAGGCGGCCGGCCTCGTAGCGCAGGCTGAGCGACAGCCCGTCGATCTTGGGCTCCGCGGTGAAGCGCAGCGAGGCCTCGGGTCCGAGATTCAGATAGCGCCGGATGCGGGCGTCGAAGTCGCGGATCTCCGCGGCCTCGAAGGCATTGCCGAGCGACAGCATGCGCTGGGCATGGGTGACCTTGTCGAAGCCCTCCGAGGGCGCGGCGCCGACCCGCTCCGACGGGCTGTCTGCGCGCTTGAGCTGCGGAAACCGGGCCTCGATCTCGGCATTGCGGCGCTTCAGCCGGTCGTAATCGGCGTCGCTGATCTCCGGCGCGTCATGGCCGTGATAGGCGGTGTCGGCCGCCGCGATGGCGTCGGCGAGGCGGGCCAGTTCCTGCCGCGCCGCCGCCTCGTCGAGATCCGCGACCGGACGCTCTGCCGCGTCGTTCTGCCCCTGGCCCATCTTCCGCTCCGTGCCGTCCTCGTGCCCGGGGAGTGATAGGGCCGCGACCGGAGCGGGTCCAGCACCGCAATGGCGCTCAGGCGCTGACCGCCTTGCGCGCCTCGGTGCTGTCGCTCTCGGGGTCGCGGAGCACGTAGCCGCGGCCCCAGACGGTCTCGATATAGCTCGGATCGCCGGTGGCCTGGGCGAGCTTCTTGCGGAGCTTGCAGATGAAGACGTCGATGATCTTCAATTCCGGCTCGTCCATTCCGCCGTAAAGGTGATTCAGAAACATCTCCTTGGTCAGGGTCGTGCCCTTGCGCAGGCTGAGCAGTTCCAGCATCTGGTATTCCTTGCCGGTCAGGTGCACCGGACCGTCCACCGCCTCCACCGTCTTGGAATCGAGATTCACCGCGATCTTGCCGGTGCGGATGATCGATTCCGCGTGGCCTTTCGAGCGGCGGATGATGGCGTGGATGCGGGCCACGAGTTCGTCCGAGTGAAACGGCTTGGTCAGGTAATCATCGGCACCGAAGCCGAAGCTCTTCAGCTTGCTGCGGGTATCGTCGTCGCCGGACAGGATGAGGATCGGCGTCGAGATCCTGGAATTCCTCAACTTTCTGAGGACTTCGTGGCCGCTGATGTCGGGGAGGTTGATGTCGAGCAGGATCAGGTCCTAGTCGTAGAGCTTCGCCAGGTCGATCCCTTCCTCCCCCATATCGGTCGCGTATACATTGAGATTGGAGTGAGTGAGCATCAGTTCGATGCTTCGCGACGTGGTGGGATCGTCCTCGATCAGAAGCACGCGCATGGGTAACCTCCTCATCATCCGAATTCGGAATATCAACGTTCTGTTTCAAAATGGTTAATGGGTCGTATTGTCGATAAGTTTGGAAAATGGACTCGGCGGCAGAATACCGCGATTGTGCGGCGCGACAAATTAAAGTTGTCGAAACTTTCCCAGCAGCGTGCTTTTCAGGCCAGCCTCGCCATGCGCGGCGGCAGCGCGGCGCCAGGCGCCCAATTCCTCGGCACTCAGGGCGTACATGACGATGGCCTGGGTCGGCGTCAGCAGGCCGTGTTCCACCGCCTGCACCACCGCCGCCTTGCGCGAGGCGACCCAGCGCCTGGTATCGGCCGGCGGAAGGTCGGCGCGGGTCATCACCCGCCCGTCCGGCAACCTCACCGCGCGCGGTCCGGCAATCTTGCGAAGATACATGCCCTGGCATCCCAGCTGCGCCCCCCGCCCCAAACTCGCGGGCCGGGCTTAATGACGCCTGAAACCCCCGCCTTGAGAACGTGCCGCATTTTCCTATATTCGCCACGGATCAAACGGAGACCCGCATGCCCCTCGACACGACGCCCCTGAACTCGCTCGGCCTGGCGAAGCCGCCCTCCGAGACCCGCGTCGTCGTGGCGATGTCCGGCGGCGTCGACAGCTCCGTGGTCGCCGCGATGCTGGCCGAGGAAGGCTACGACGTGGTCGGCGTGACGCTGCAGCTCTACGACCACGGCGCGGCGCTGGCCAAGAAGGGCGCCTGCTGCGCCGGGCTCGACATCCACGACGCCCGCCGGGTGGCCGAGACCATGGGCTTTCCGCATTACGTGCTGGATTACGAGAACATCTTCCGCGACGCGGTGATCGACGAGTTCGCCGACAGCTACCTCGCCGGCGCCACCCCGGTGCCCTGCATCCGCTGCAACGAGCGGGTGAAGTTCAAGGATCTCCTGGAGACCGCGCGCGATCTCGACGCCGATTGCATGGCGACCGGGCATTACATCCAGCGCAAGGCCGGCGCCGCCAAGGCGGAGCTGCACCGCGCCGCCGATGCCGCCCGCGACCAGTCCTACTTCCTGTTCTCGACCACCCAGGACCAGCTCGACTACCTGCGCTTCCCGCTCGGACACCTGCAGAGCAAGGCAGAGACCCGGGCGCTCGCCGCGCGCTACGGGCTGCCGGTGGCCGACAAGCCCGACAGCCAGGACATCTGCTTCGTGCCGAACGGCGATTATGCCAGCGTGATCGAGAAGCTGCGCCCCGGCGCCGCCGATCCGGGCGAGATCGTGCATGTCGACGGCCGGGTGCTGGGCGACCATCGCGGCGTCATCCACTACACGATCGGCCAGCGCCGCGGGCTCGGCATCGGCGGGCTCGACGAGCCGCTCTACGTCGTCCGGCTCGACGTCGAGGCGCGCCGCGTGGTGGTCGGCCCGAAGGAGATGCTGGCCACCCGCACGGTGCCGGTGCGCGAGATCAACTGGCTGGGCGACGCCCCCTTCACCTCGCGCGAAAGCTGGGACCTGTCGGTCAAGGTGCGCTCCACCCGCCCGCCGCGCGAGGCGGTGATCCGGCCGCTCTCGGAGACCGAGGCCGAGGTCGAGCTGGTGGTCGCCGAGGAAGGCGTGTCGCCCGGGCAGGCCTGCGTGTTCTACGCCCCCGAGGGCAGCCGCATCTTCGGCGGCGGCTGGATCTGGCGCGGTTACTGAGACCGCCGGGGCGTTGATCCGCGGCGCGCCGCGCTAGGTTGCCGGGCATCGACGACAGCCAGCAGAAGGAGCGCGGAGATGGCGATCAAGAAACACGGATCGGCGAAATGGTCGGGCGACCTGAAGTCCGGCAAGGGCCATGTCTCGACCGAATCGGGCGCCCTGAAGGACACGCCCTACGGCTTCAACCAGCGCTTCGAGGACCAGCCCGGGTCGAACCCCGAGGAGCTGGTGGGCGCGGCCCATGCCGCCTGCTTCTCGATGGCGCTGTCGATGATCCTCGGCAATCACGACGCCACGGCCGAGGAGATCGCCACCAAGGCCACGGTCAGCCTCGAGAAGGACGGCGACGGCTTTTCGGTGACCCGCGTGCATCTCGACGTCACCGCTAAGGTGCCGGGGCTCGACGCGGCGAAATTCGCGGAGGCTGCCGAGGCCGCCAAGGCGGGCTGCCCGATCTCCAAGCTCTATGCCGGCGGCACGGCGGAGATCACCATGGAGGCGAAGCTCGCCTGAGGCGGGCGGCGCGGCGCGGCGCGGATCGGCGGCGCCGCGCCCCGGGGCGGGACGGTCCGGCGCGTCGCGCGGGGATCGGGCGGCGCGCCTGTGGGAGGTGCGAGAGCGAGGGGCCGGCCCCTCGCGCTCCCCGGGATATTTGGGCTCAGAAGAAGCCGGGCTCGGGTGCTTGGCGCCGGGCGCCGGGGGGCCCATATTCGGAGCATGCTGAAGCTCACGCCGATCCTTCTCGCCATCCTCTACGGGCTCGTGCTCTACCGCTTCTCCGCCTGGCGGACGGCGAAGGAGCTCGACGCGCGCTCCACCGAGCTGGCCGATCCGCGGCTCCGGGCGCTGACCGACCGGCTGGCGGGGGCGCTCGACCTGCCGCGGATCCGGGTGCACATCTACGAGATCGACCCGGTCAACGGGCTGGCCGCGCCGGACGGGCGGATCTTCATCACCCGCGGCTTCTACCGCAAGTACCAGTCGGGCGAGGTCACCGGCGAGGAGCTGGCCAGCGTCATCGCGCACGAGCTGGGACACGTGGCGCTGGGCCATGCCCGGCGGCGGATGATCGACTTCTCGGGCCAGAACGCGCTGCGCACGGTGATGGCGCTGGTGCTCGGGCGGCTGCTCCCGGGGCTCGGGGTGATGATCGCCAACGCCGTGACCTCGCTGCTGGCGGCGCGGCTGTCGCGCGGCGACGAATACGAGGCCGACGCCTATGCCGCGGCGCTGCTGACCAAGGCCGGGATCGGCGTCGGACCGCAGAAATCGCTCTTTACCAAGCTCGACGCGCTGACCCGCAACCGTGCCGGTGCCATGCCGGCCTGGCTGATGAGCCACCCCAAGACCGCCGAGCGGATCGCCGCGCTGGAGCGGCTCGAGGCGCGCTGGCAGCCCGGCCCGGCCTGAGCGCTCAGCGGTTGGCGCGCGCCAGCAGGCCCACCGCGGCGAGGCTCACCAGGATCACCAGCATCGCCGCCGGCGCCGCGCCGCCGAGATTCTCCAGGCTGGCCTGGACGTGCACGCGGGTTGCCAGGGTCTCGTAGTTGAACGGGCGCAGCAGCAGCGTCGCCGGCAGCTCCTTCACGCAATCGACGAAGACCAAAAGCAGCGCCGAGGCGATGCTGGCGCGGATCAGCGGGAAGTAGACATCGCCCAGCACCCGGGCGCGGTTGCGCCCGAGCGAGCGCGCGGCCAGCGCGAGATTGGGCGAGACGCGGCCCATCGCGGCATCGGCGGCGCCCTGGGCGATGGCGAAGAAACGCACCGAATAGGCCAGGATCAGCGCGAAGGCCGAGCCGGTCAGCACCAGGCCGATATCCCAGCCGGTGGCGGCCTCGACGAAATCCGCCAGGCCGTGGTCGAGCACCGCCAGCGGGATCAGGATGCCCACCGCCAGCACCGCGCCGGGCGCGGCATAGCCGATCGAGGTCACCGGCATCAGCAGCCGCGGCAGGCGGCGGCCGGAGAGCCGCACGCCGTAGACCATGAAGACGCCGCCCGCCACCGTCACCGCGGCGGCGATGCCGCCGGTTGCCAGGGTGTGCCAGGCGGCGCGCAGCAGCTGCGGGTCGCGCCATTCCCCGGCATTGGCCAGCGCGTGGTCGAGGATCACCGCCGCCGGCAGCACGAAGCCGAGGCCGAAGGGCAGCGCGCAGAGCGCCGTCGCGGTCCAGGCGGCGGTGCCGGCTAGCGCCCGGCGCTCGGCCGGGCGGTGCCGCGACGACAGGTTGAAGAAGCGCATCCGGCGGCGTCCGGCGCGCTCCATCAGCACCAGGAAGACGATCAGCACCAGGATCACCGTGGCGATCTGCGCGGCGCCGCCGGCATTGCCCGATTGCAGCCAGACCGAGAAGATGCCGGTGGTCAGGGTCTGCACGGCGAAGTAATCCACGGTGCCGAAATCGTTCACCGCCTCCATCATCACGATGGCGACCCCGGCGGCGATGGCCGGGCGGGCCAGCGGCAGGCCGATGCGCCAGAACCGCGCGAAGGCCCCCGCCCCGAGCGATTGCGCGACCTCCTCGGCGGAGCCCGACTGCTCGCGGAAGGCCGCCCGGGTCAGCAGGTAGACATAGGGATAGAGCGCCGCCGAGAGCACCAGGATCGCCGCCCCGCGCGAGCGGATCTCGGGAAACCAGTAATCGCGCGCGCTCTCCCAGCCCATGACGCCGCGCAGGAAGGTCTGCACCGGGCCGGCATATTCGAGGAAATCGACCAGCGCGTAGGCGCCGACATAGGCCGGGATCGCCAGCGGCAGCAGCAGCAGCCATTCCAGCGCCCGGCGGGCGGGAAAGTCGTAGCGCGACACCAGCCAGGCGGCGCCGGTGCCGATGCAGGCGGTGAGCAGCCCGGTCCCCGCCATCAGCACCGCGGTGTTGCCGAGATAGCGCGGCAGAGTGGTGGTGATCAGGTGCGGCCAGATGTTGTCGGTGGGAAACAGCGCCAGCCACAGCACCGAGACGATCGGCGCCAGGACCAGCGCCGCGATGGCCAGCGCCCCGGCGGACCAGGGGTTGATCCTCGGGGCGCGCGCGGGGCCCTGCGGCTCGGTGGCGGTGGCGCTCATCCTGCGGCTCCGGCAAAGCGATTTGACTGGTTCGGGCGGCGGTTATACTGGCTGGAGCCGGCAATCGAAAGGCCTCCGATGCAGGTCATCCTTCACACCGGCGCGCATTTCACCGACGAGGATCGCATCTGGCGCGGGCTCAACCGCAATGCCCCGGATTGGCGCGCCGCCGGGATCGCGGTGCCCGGGCCGGGGCGCTACCGCAGATTGCTGGGCGACGCGGTGCACGCGCTGGAACACGATGCCCCGGCGCCGGAGGCGCGCGAGGTCCTGCTCGAGACCATCCTGAGCGACGATCCCGCGCAGGTCGGGCGGATGATCCTGTGCAATCCGAACTTCTTCGGCTTTCCTGCCGGCGCCTTCGCCGGGGGCCGCGCCTATCCCAAGGCCGAGGCCCGCATCGCGGCGCTCCGGGCGCTGTTTGCCGGCGACGACTTCGCGCTCTTCATGGGGCTGCGCAACCCGGCGAGCTTCCTGCCGGCGATGGCCGCGGCGCGGACATCGTCCTGCGCCGAGCTGCTGGCCGGGGCCGACCCGCTGGCCTTCCGCTGGTCCGACCTCGTGGCGCGGCTGCGCAGCGCCCATCCCGACCTGCCGATCACCCTCTGGTGCGACGAGGATACGCCGCTGATCTGGGGGCAGGTCCTGCGCGAGCTGGCCGGCCTGCCGCTCGACCGCAAGATCCGCGGCGCCTTCGACCGGCTGTCGGAAATCATCGCCCCCGAGGGCATGCAGCGCTTCCGCGCCTTCCTCGCCGAGCATCGCGACATGACCGAGGCGCAGAAGCGCCGCGCCATGAGCGCCTTTCTGGCGAAATACGCCCGCCCCGACCTGGTCGAGGAGGAGCTCGACGCCGACGGCTGGGACGCCGCTCTGGTCGAGGACATGACGCAGGCCTACGAGGAGGACGTGGCGCGGCTGGCCGGGCTCGAGGGCGTGCGGGTGATCCTGCCATGAGCCGCGGGCGTCCGCCGACCAGCCTCGCCGCGCTGCGCCGGCGGCTTGCCGCGGCACGGTCCGGCGGCCCGGGCGGCGCCGCGGCGCGCCAGCTGATCGCGCTGTGGCTCGACACCGCCGAGAGCCATGCCATGCCGGTCGCGGAGGCGCTGCGCAAGCTGCGCTCGGGGGCGGCGGGGCTGCAGATGGCGGGGCTGCGGCTGGAGGCGCAGGCAGCCGATCCGGCGGGCCCGGCGGCGCGCGCCGCCTGCAGCGCCGGCTGCGCCTTCTGCTGCATCCTGGCCGGCCGCGACGGCGCCGTGATCACCGAGGCCGAGGCGCGTGCCCTGCACGCCGCGCTGGCACCGCAGGCCAGCGCGCCGGACGGGCGGCTCTGGCATCCCCGGGCCTGTCCAGCGCTCGACCCGGCGACCCGCACTTGCCGTGCCTACGCGGCACGTCCGATGATCTGCCGGACCTATCTCTCCGACGATCCCGAGGCCTGCCGGGAGGTGTCCGAGGGCCGGCCGCGCCCCGGTCCCGGGGTGCTCGGCGCGCAGAGCCTGCACCTGGAGATTCACCACCAGCTGCGCGAGCTGCTGCGCGGCATCACCGCGGTGCCGACCTACGCGCTGGCCGCGATCGCCGAGGCCGCGATGGCGGGGCGCGACGTCGAGGCGGCGCTGGCGGAGGCGCGGCACACCCCGCGGGTGCTGGCGGAGGAACGGCGGCGGCTTTCCGGCGCGCCGGCCGGGGCCGGCTGAGCGGCGCGGTGCCGCCGTCCGGGGCCAACTGAGCGGCGCGGTGCCGCCGGCCGGGGCCGGCTGAGCGGCGCGGGGCCGCCGCCGGGCGCCGCCTTCCCGTTGCGACAAAGAAAAACGGCAGGGCCCCCACCGCCCTGCCGTTCCGGATGCCTGCGGTCCACCGCCCCCGCGCGGACCCCGCGCCGGCCGCCCCCGTCCCCCGGGGCCGCCGGAGCGCGCTCAGGCGATGCGCTTTTCCAGGGTGTCGAAGAGCCGGTCCTCGAGATTGGCGTGCGCGAACATCTCCTGACGCGCGCGGGTCAACGCGGTCTCGATGGCCCGGGCCGAGGTCGGAAGGCCGTTGGCGCGGGCGAACTCGACCAGATCCTCGAGCGTGGCTTCCATCCAGTCGGCGTTGTAATCGAGCATTTTCTCATCCCCATGGCTGCGATTTCGTTAACAGAACCTTTCCAAGGATTCGGGCCGCTCGCCTATTGGGGGAATCCCTAGCTTTGAGCGCTACTGTATTGCGATCAGGAAACAAATCCCGGGACCGGGCCGCGACTGTTCGCCTCCGGGGGCCCGGTCGGCCCGCTCCGCGCCCGGCCCCGGCCCCGTTTCGCGCCGCGTCGCGGCCATGCCGGGGCCCGATTCCCCCGCTCCCGCCCGGACGCCATCCGGCGCGGAATCCGGACGGGTCACTCGCCGTCGAAGACCGCCGCGAAGCTCGCCGGCGCCAGGGTCTCGGCCCCGAGCGCCGCGGCCGCGCCGGGCCCGGCCGAGACCAGGGTGATCGGCGGGCCGACGTGACGCCGCTCGAGGCTTCCCTCGACGGCGCGCACCGCCATCTCGATCGAGAGGCGGCCCTGCAGCACCGGGTGGTCGGTGGGCGCCGCCAGGACCTTGCCGCGCTGCAATCCGCGCATCACCGCATGGGTCATGTAATCCGAGACGATGCCGATCCGGCCGTCGAGCCCGCGGCTGCGCAGCACCGAGATCGCCGCCTCGGCGGTCGGCGCACTGCCGGCGATGTAGTCGAGATCGCCGTGCCGGGCGAGCGCGGTCTCGACCAGCTGCACCTGCTGGTCGAGACCGGTATCGCCGTGCAGGGTCTCGACGATCTCGGCGGCGCTGCCGGCCAGCGCTTCGCGGAATCCCGCATCGACGAAGCGCACCCAGCCGGCGCCCTCGGGGCCGGGGAACCAGGCCACGCGGACCGGCGCGGAGCCCGCCGGATGGGCCCGGGCAATGACCTGCCCGGCGGCATGTCCCATGTCGCGCCAGGACACCCCGACCTTGGCGGTGACGCCGCGATCGGCCACGTCGTTGACGCTGGCGATCACCGGCATGGTGCGGGAGACGCGCTCCAAAAGATCGCTCAGCCCGTCATAGGAGACGGCGCCGACGATCAGCGCATCCGCGCCCTCGTCCAGGCATTGCTCGATCTGCTCGATCTGCCGCGCGAGGTTGGGATAGCCGCCGGCCTCGACCAGCCGGAACCGCACGCCGAGCCGCGCGGCCTCGGCCGCCATGCCGTAATTGACCGACAGCCAATAGGCATCCTTGAGATGCGGGTAGGAGATGCAGAAGCGCCAGGGGCGGGCGGCGCGCGCCAGCGGCGGGTACTCCGCGCGCAATGCCGGGCGGTCGAAGTCGAAGGGCGGGTCGCGATACTCGACCTGCCAGCCCTCCGCCGCGGCCGGGCCGGCCAGGCCCAGGCCCGAAGCCACCGCCAGGGTCAGGACCCGGCACAGCGCGCGCAACGTTCTCGGCATGTTTTTCCCTATCCGCCCCGGGGCCTCTGCGCCTACCATCGCCGCCATGGACGATCCGAGGCAAGCCAGCACCGCCACCCTGGCGCCGGGACCCGGGGGGCGCCGCGGTGCCGGCCTCGGCCGGCGGCTGTCGCTGGCCTTCCTTGCGATCGCCGGGCTCCCGGCCGTGATCGGCCTTATCGGCTGGTTCGAGCTGCGCGGCGTGGCGCAGCGCCAGTCCGAGGTCTTCGACCGCTCGATCCCCGATCTCGTCGAGATGCAGCGCTTCGCCGAGGAGACCGCGCGCATCGTCGTCATGGCGCCCGACCTCGCCGCGGTGACCAGCGAGGCGGCGCGCCGCGACCGCGCCGCCTATCTCGACACCCAGGTCGATGCGCTGAACCGCCGGCTGGAGACGCATCTGGCCGCCGGCGGCGCCGGGGCCGGGGCATTGTCGCAGGCGGTGCGCGGCGTGCGCGAGAGCCTCATCGTGCTCGACCGGCAGGTCGGCCGCCGGATCGCCCTGCGCGAGCGCCGCGATGCCGGACTGCGCACCGCGCTCGAGGCCACGACCACGCTGCTCGACATGGCGGACACGCTGGTCGCCAATGCGCGGATGGGCACCTCGGCGGTGATCTCCAGCCTCTACGCACTGGACGGCTCCGACCGCAGCAGCCAGGAGCGGCTGCAGACCCTCGACAAGCTGATCGAGGTCGACCTGTTCCAGCTCGGCCTGATGTTCGAGCTGCGCTCGCTGACCGCCGAGCTCGGGCTCGGGCTGAACCGGGTGCCGGGGATCGCCGAGCCGGCTGGGCTGCGCGCACTCGCGCGCGACCTGCAGCAGCGCATGACGGTGATCGAGCGGCGGATGGCGGCGATCCCCGATCCCGGCCGCGCCGCGCAGGCCCGCAGCCTGCTGGCGACGATCCGCGACCTGACCTCGCCCGGGCCGCTGCAGCAGGACATCTTCGCCAGTTCCGCGGCGATCCTGGAGCTGGAGCGCGGCATCGCCGCCGAGCAGGTGGCGCTGCGGGCGGCGGCGGGACGGCTCGGGCAGGCCGGCGAGACGATGGCGCTGCGCGCCCGGGACGAGGCCACGAGCGCGATGTCGGCGGTGATGACCGCGATGCAGCGCATGCAGCAGCGCGACACCTGGGCCGGCATCCTGGCGCTGATGCTGTCGCTGGCGATCCTGTGGGTCTACATCCGCGGCAACATCTCGCGCCGCATCGACCGGCTCTCGGCGCATATGGCCGACCTCGCCGAGGGCAGGCTCGACCGCCAGGTGCCACCGCGCGGCGGCGACGAGATCGCCGGCATGGAGCGCGCGGTGGAGATCTTCCGCCGCCAGGCGCTCGCCAACCGCGAGCTCGAGGCCGCCCGGCGCCGCGACGAGGACGAGCTGCGCCGCCACCGCAACGAATTGCAGGCGCTGGTCGAGGAGCGCACCGAGGCGCTGCGCGGCGAGGTCGAGGCCCATGCCGCGGCGCGCGCCAAGGCCGAGGCCGCCGACCGCGCCAAGTCGGAATTCCTGGCGATGATGAGCCACGAGATCCGCACCCCGATGAACGGGCTGCTGGGGATGCTGCGCAGCCTCCGGCGCGACCGGCTCGACGGCGAGCAACGCGCCCAGCTCGACGTGGCGCGGCAATCCGGCGACAGCCTGCTGACCATCCTCAACGACATCCTCGATTATTCGAAGGTGCAGTCGGCCGAGATCATAGCCGAGCCGGTCACCTTCTCGGCCCGCGACCTGCTCGGCGCGATCACCGCGCTGCTGCGGCCCGGGGCCGAGGAGAAGGGCCTGTCGCTCTGGCTCGACATCGCCGAGGACGTGCCCGATTGCCTGCTGGGCGACGAGGCCAAGCTGCGCCAGATCCTCTTCAACCTGCTGTCGAACGCGCTGAAATTCACCCGCCGCGGCGAGATCGTGCTGCGCCTGCGCCGCGCCGGGACGCGCGACGGCAAGGAGCTGCTGGCCTTCGAGGTCGCCGATACCGGACGCGGCATCGCGCCCGCGGCGCAGCAGCGGATCTTCGCGGCCTTCGAACAGGAAGATGCCGAGACCGCCCGGCATTTCGGCGGCACCGGCCTCGGCCTCGCCATCAGCCGCCGCTTCGCCAAGGCGCTCGGGGCCCGGCTGAGCGTCGAGAGCACGCCGCAGGTCGGATCGGTCTTCACCCTGACCGTGGCCTTCGCGCGGGGCGATCCGGCCGACCTCGCTCCGGCCCCGGCCGACTGGACGGCCCCGCCGGCGGCGCGGCCGCTGCGCGCGCTGCTGGTCGAGGATCACCGCATCAACCGGCTGGTGGCGCAGACCTATCTCGAGCGCATGGGCCATCACGTCACCCAGGTCGAAAGCGGCGAGGCGGCGCTCGACCGGCTCGCGGCGGAACCGTTCGACGTGGTGCTGATGGATGTCAGCCTGCCCGGGATCAGCGGCGTCGAGGCGACCCGCAGGATCCGCGCCGCGGGCGACGCCGCGTGGCGCGACATTCCCGTCATCGGCATTTCCGCGCATGTCCATGCCGACCAGATCGACCAGCACCTGGCGGCCGGCATGACCTGCTTCGTGGCCAAGCCGATCTCGCCCGAGCGGTTGGGATCGGCGTTGCGGGCCGCGACCGGCGGTGCGGGCCCGACGGTCTTCCTGTCGGCGCGTCAGGATGACGGGGCCGGCGCCGCCCCGGCCGCGGCCGGCCCCGACACCGTGGCTTCCGACGGCCCGCTCCCCGACCCGCTGCGGGACCTCGCGGCCGATCTCGGACCGGCCCGGGCGGCCGAGATGGGGCGGATGTTCCTCGACACGCTGGAGGCCGATCTGGCCGCCCTCGCCGCCGCCGCCGAGGCCGGCGACCCGGCGGCGCTGCGCCGCCTCGCCCACCGCATGAAGGGCGCGGCGGGGAATTTCGACCTGCCCGATCTGACCGCCGCGCTGCACGCGGTCGAAACCGCCGCGGCGGCGGGCCGGGGCGACGATGCCGCGCGCCGCGCGGCGGCGCTGGCGCCCGCGGCGGCGGC
>NZ_JBTLRM010000042.1:0-30999 GCF_054482755.1 Roseivivax sp. CAU 1761 | reverse complement strand
GCCGCGCGGCCTGAGCCGCGCGCGCCGACAGGCCCACCGGGGCCCGAGATGACGGAACGGCCCGGGCGATCTTCGCCCGGGCCGTCGTCGCATCCTGCGCCATCTCCGCGCCGGGGTTGCGTCGCCGCCGCTCCTCCGGTTCATCTGGACCGGCAGGAGAGGTGGGCATGCAGCAGGACGAGACCATCCAGCGCTTTCCGCGCATCGACACGGCGGGCACCGACGGCCTCGTGGTGCGCTTTGCCGACCGCCTGAGCGAGCCGGCCAACCGCGCCGCGCTGGCCTTCCGCGCCGCGCTCGACCGCGACGCGCCCGCCGGGGTCGAGGAAACCTCCACCGCGCTCGTCTCGGTCTATCTGCGCGTCGATCCCTTCGCCGATGCCGCCGCCATCGAGGCCCGGCTGCACGCCCTGCTGGGCGACCGCGACTGGACGGCGGCAGCGCTCCCCGCGGGCCGGGCGCTGCTGCGCATCCCGGCGCTCTTCGAGGGCGCGGGCGCGCCCGATCTCGCGGCCGCGGCGGCGGAGGCGGGGCTCGACCCGGCCGCGGCGGTGGCCTCGCTGACCGACCGGGCGCTGCGCGTCATCGCCATCGGCTTCGCACCCGGCCAGCCCTATCTCGGCACGCTGCCCGAACACTGGGACCTGCCGCGGCGCCGCGAGCTGCAGCAGGTCCCGGCCGGGGCGCTGGTGCAGGCGGTGCGGCAGCTGGTGCTGTTCTCGCAGGGCTCGCCCACCGGCTGGCGCCATGTCGGCCAGACCGCGGTGCGGCTGTTCCAGCCCGGCGCCGAGCGGCCCTTCCTGCTGGCGCCGGGCGACGAGGTGCGCTTCGAGGCGGTGGATTCGGAGACCTTTGTCCGCCTCGAGGGCGATCCCTCCGGCGGCCTGCGGCGGGAGACCATCGCATGAGCGGCGAACTGATCGTCCACCGCGCCGGGCCCGGCGTCACGGTGCAGGATGCCGGGCGGCCCGGCTGGCTGGCCTACGGCGTGTCGCGCGGCGGCGCCGCCGACCGGCTGGCCCTGGCCGAGGGCGCGGCGCTGCTGGGCCAGGCGGCCGGGCTGGCGGCGCTCGAGATGGCCGGCACCGGCGGCCGCTTCGAGCTCACCCGCCCGGCCCGCATCGCGCTCACCGGCGCGCCGATGGCGGCGCGCTGCGACGGCGCCGCGCTGGCCTGGAACGCCAGCCATGCCCTGCCGGCCGGCGCGGTGCTGGAGATCGGCGGTGCCCTCCGCGGCGTCTACGGCTATCTGCATGTCGGCGGCGGCATCGCCACCGAGCCGGTGCTGGGATCGCGCGCCGCGCACCTCAATGCCGGGATCGGCGCCGCCCTCGCGGCCGGCGACCGGCTGCCCCTCGGCGACGATCCGGGCGGGACGGCGGGGCGGCGGCTGGAGGTGGCCGACCGGTTCTCCGGCGGCGCGCTGCGCGTGGTGGCGAGCCTGCAGACCGCGAATTTTTCCCCGGCCACCCGGCAGCGCTTCGAGACGGCCCGCTTCACCCGCGATGCCCGCGGCAACCGGATGGGGGTGCGGCTGGGTTTCGAGGGCGAGGGCTTCCAGGCCGAGGGCGGGCTCGCCGTGGTCTCCGAGGTCATCGTGCCGGGCGACATCCAGGTCACCGGCGACGGCGCGCCCTACGTGCTGCTCAGCGAATGTCAGACCACCGGTGGCTATCCGCGCATCGGCACGGTGATCGCGCCGGACCTGCCGCGCATCGCCCAGGCGGCGCCGGGCGCGCCGCTGACCTGCCGCTTCGTGGCGCTGGACGAGGCGCGGGCGCTGGTCAGGGCCGACCTCGAGGCGCGGGCGGGACTGGCGCGGCGGACCACCGCGCTGGTCCGCGATCCGCACGACATGCCCGATCTCCTCGCCTACCAGCTGGTGGGCGGGGTCAGCGCGGGCGACGAACTGGACAGCGAGGGCTGAGACGATGGACCGAGTCGATCTGAACGCGGATATGGGCGAAAGCTTCGGGCCCTGGGTGATGGGCGAGGACGGCAAGATCCTCGAGGTCGTGACCTCGGCCAACATCGCCTGCGGCCTGCATGCCGGCGACCCCGACGTGATGGCCCAGACGATGCGGCTGGCGCGCGAGAACGGCGTCGGGATCGGCGCGCATCCGGGCTTCGACGACCTGCGCGGCTTCGGGCGGCGGCGGCTCGCCATGCCGTCCGAGAGCCTCGCCAACCTGGTGCGCTATCAGGTCGCGGCGGCGATCGGCATGGCACGGGCGCTGGATTGCACCGTGCGCCACCTGAAGCTGCACGGGGCGATGGCCAACATGGCCGCCGAGGATGCCGAGATGGCGCGTGTGGCCTATGCCGCGGCGCTCGAAGTGGCGCCCGATCTCATCGTCATGGTGCTCTCGGGCACCGCGCAGCAGCGCGCCGCCGAGGCGCTGGGCTGCGCCTGGGCCGGCGAGATCTTCGCCGACCGGGCCTATAACGACGACGCCACCCTGGTCGACCGGTCGCAGCCCGGGGCGGTGATCCGCGACCCCGAACGCGCCGCCGCGCGCATGGTCGAGATGGTCGAGGCCGGCGCCATCCTGACCGAGGGCGCGGTGCGGCTGCCGGCCGCGGTGGACACGATCTGTTTGCACGGCGATGGGCCGACCGCGCTCGCCATCGCCCGCGCGGTGCGCGACGGGCTGGCCGGGGCCGGGGTCGAGCTGCGGCAATTCGACGGCCGGCGCGGGCGGTTCTGAGATCGGCTTGCCCTCGCCGTCCGGATCGACAATGGTCGCGCCGCGGAGGTGACATGCAGGCAGATTATGTGATCGTGGGCGCCGGCACCGCCGGCTGCGTTCTGGCCCGGCGGCTGAGCGATGCCGGGCATTCGGTGATCCTGCTCGAGGCGGGCGGGCGCGACAATTACCCCTGGGTGCACATTCCCATGGGGTATCTCTACTGCATCGGCAATCCGCGCACCGACTGGATGTTCCGCACCGCCGAGGAGCCGGGGCTGAACGGGCGCTCGCTGCTCTATCCGCGCGGCCGCATCCTCGGCGGCTGCTCGGCCATCAACGGCATGCTCTACCTGCGCGGCCAGTCGGCGGATTACGATCAGTGGCGCCAGCAGGGGCTCGCGGGCTGGGGCTGGGAAGACGTGAAGCCGTACTTCCTCAAGGCCCAGGATTACCAGGACGGCGCCTCCGAGCATCACGGCGCGGGCGGGCCCTGGCGGATCGAGAAGCAGCGCCTGAAATGGCCGGTGCTGGACGATTGGCAGGACGCCGCGGCCGCCGCCGGGCTGCCCAAGATCACCGATTTCAACACCGGCGACAACGAGGGCGTGGGCTATTTCAAGGTCAGCCAGAAGCGCGGCTGGCGGGTCAGCATGGCCACCGCCTACCTCAAGGCGGCGGACCGAACGAAGCTCAGCGTGGTCACCGGCGCGCATGTCAAGCGGGTGGCCTTCGAGGGCGCGCGCGCCATCGGCGTGGTGATCGACCGCGACGGCGTCGAGGAGACGGTGCGCGCCCGGGCCGAGGTCATCCTGTCGGCCGGCGCGGTCGGCTCGCCGCACCTGCTGCAATTGTCCGGCCTCGGCCCGGCGGAGCTTCTGGCCCGCCACGGCATCGCGGTCCGGCGCGACATGGCGGCGATCGGCGGCAACCTCCAGGACCACCTGCAACTGCGCTGCTCGTGGAAGCTGGCGCATGGCCGGACGCTGAACCAGCTGGCCAATTCGTGGATCGGCAAGGCGCGGATCGGCCTGCAATACGCGCTGCTGCGCTCCGGGCCGATGTCGATGGCGCCGTCGCAGCTCGGCGCCTTCGCGCGCTCGCGCCCCGATCTCGCCACGCCGGATCTGGAATACCACGTCCAGCCGCTGTCGCTGCCGGCCTTCGGCCAGCCGCTCGACCCGTTCCCGGCGATCACCGCCAGCGTCTGCCACCTGCGCCCCGAGAGCCGCGGCCACGTCCATCTGAGCAGCGGCGATTTCCGCGCCGCGCCGGAGATCCGGCCCAACTACCTCTCCACCGAGGGCGACCGGCAGGTCGCCGCGGCGGCGATCCGGCTGACAAGGCGGATCATGGCGCAGGCGCCGATGGCGCGTTACGCGCCCGAGGAGCTGAAGCCCGGCCCCGCGGCGCAGAGCGAGGAGGAGCTGGCGCGGGCCGCCGGCGATATCGGCACCACGATCTTCCACCCGGTGGGCACCGTGCGCATGGGCGAGGACGCCGCCGCGCCGCTCGATGCCGAGCTGCGCCTGCGCGGCACCGAACGGCTGCGCGTCGTCGATGCCAGCGTCATGCCGACGATCACCAGCGGCAACACCAACGCGCCCACCGGCATGATCGCCGAGAAGGCCGCCGACCTGATCCTCGCCGCGGCGCGCGCCTGACCCTGGCGCGGGGCGACGGCCGGCTGCCCGGCAGGGCAGGGGCGGGCGGGGCTCAGCGCCCTTCGACGTGGCGGGCGAAGTTGTCGAGGATGGCCTGCCAGCCGGCGCGCTGGGCCTCGGGCGGGTAGACCTCGTCGGCGTCGAAGGTCTCGCGCACGCGGGTGCCCTCTGCCTCGGGCAGGAACTCCACCACCAGCCGGCGCCCGTCCATCCGGCTCTCGATCCGGCGCTGCGGCTCGACGTGCTCGAAGACGCCCTCGAAATCGAACCCGGCGCTGCCGTCGCGGGCCTCCATGCGGGAACAGAAGCGGCCGCCGGCGCGCAGGTCGATCTCGGCCCGGGGCGTGTGCCAGTCCGGCGAGGCGGCGTTCCAGGCGCAGATGTCCTCGGGCGTGGTCCAGGCGCGCCAGACCTCCTCGGGCGGGGCCTTCACGAGGGTTTCGACGGTGATCTGCATGGCGGGTCTCCCGGCCGCGGGACGCGGTGCCGGGATGCTACGCCGCGCCGCCGGTCCGGGGAAGCGCGCCGGGCCGGCTCGGCGCCGTCCGGCCGATCCGGCGCTCCGCGATCCGGGCGGCGGACATGACAAACCCCCGAAAGGCTCGCGCCCCGGGGGTCGTCGTTCGTTGCGTCTCGGAAGGAAGACTCCTCAGAGGAGACCTTCGCGCTGCGCCTTCTTGCGCGCCAGTTTGCGGGCACGGCGGATGGCCTCGGCCTTCTCGCGGGCACGCTTCTCGGACGGTTTCTCGAAATGCTGCCGAAGCTTCATCTCGCGGAACACGCCCTCGCGCTGCAGCTTCTTCTTCAGGGCACGAAGCGCCTGATCGACATTGTTGTCGCGAACGCTGACCTGCATGTGGTTGTCACCACCTTTCTAGGTTGAAGTTGCATGGAATTGCAGGAGGTGGCCCTATAGCAAGATGCCGCTAGCTTGTCCAGTCCCGCGCCCCGGCACCGCCCGGGCCGGGGCTTCCGGCCGAAGGAGATCACCATGCCCGACGATCCCGAAACCAAGCTGCTCGACGCGGCCCTGGCCCATGTTCCCTTCGAGGGCTGGTCCGAGGCGACCTTTCGCGCCGCCGTCGCCGCCTCGGGCGTCAATCCGGTCGTGGCCAAGGCGCTCTACCCGCGCGGCGGCATCGACCTGGCGCTGTCCTTCCACCGCCGCGGCGATGCCGAGATGCGCCGCCGGCTGGCCGAGAGCGACCTGTCCGCCCTGCGCTTCCGCGACAAGGTGGCGCGCGCCGTGCGGCTGCGCATCGAGGCCGTCGAGGACCGCGAGGCGGTGCGCCGCGGCATGACGCTGTTCGCCCTGCCGCCCTATGCCGCGGAGGGCGCGCGGGCGATCTGGCAGACCGCCGACGCGATCTGGACGGCGCTGGGCGACACCTCCGACGACGCCAACTGGTATTCCAAGCGCGCCACCCTGGCCGGGGTCTATTCCGCCACCATCCTCTACTGGCTCGGCGACGACTCGCCCGGGCACGTGGAAACCTGGGCGTTTCTCGACCGCCGCATCGACGACGTGATGAAGATCGAGGAGATGAAATCCGCGGTCCGGCGGATGCCGCTCCTGGGCGATGCCCTGCGCCTGACCGAGGGGCTGGCGGGCCGGGTCCGGCGTCCCGCCGGCGCGGATGCCGCCGGGGGCGGCGCCGACCTGCCCGGGCGGCGCGGCGGCGCCGCGCCCGATCCCGGCCCGGTGGCCCGGGTCGATCCGGCGGCCCCGGGTAGCACCGGGACGCCGCAGGCGGTTCCCGGCGCCACCGCGCCGGAACGCTGACTTGCCCTCGGCGCCGCTCTGCCCCACCTTCCGCGCGTCAAGGACGAGGAGCCCCGAGGATGAGTGAGACGATGCGCGCCGTGGAGATCCGCGAGGCCGGCGGGCCGGAGGTCCTTGTGCCGGTGGTGCGGCCCCGGCCGGAGCCCGGTCACGGCCAGGTGCTGCTGGAGATCGCCTATGCCGGGGTCAACCGGCCGGATGCGCTGCAGCGCGCCGGGCTCTACGCGCCGCCGCCCGAGGCCAGCGACCTGCCGGGGCTGGAAGCCTCGGGCCGGGTCGCGGCGCTGGGCCCCGGCGTCACCGGGCTGGCGGTCGGCGACGCGGTCTGCGCGCTGCTGCCGGGCGGCGGCTACGCGGAATACGCCCTCACGCCCGCCGCCCATTGCCTGCCGGTGCCCGAGGGCATGGGGATGAAGGAGGCGGCCTGCCTGCCCGAGACCTTCTTCACCGTCTGGTCGAACGTCTTCATGCGCGGCGGCCTCGAGGCCGGGGAGCGCTTCCTCGTCCATGGCGGCTCCTCCGGCATCGGCACCACGGCGATCCAGCTGGCGCGGCATTTCGGCGCCCGCGTCTTCGCCACCGCCGGCTCGGCCGAGAAATGCGCCGCCTGCACCGATCTCGGCGCCGAGCGCGCGATCAACTACCGCGACGAGGATTTCGTCGAGATCCTGCGCGCCGAAGGGGGCGCCGAGCTGATCCTCGACATGGTCGGCGGCGACTACCTGCCGCGCAACGTCAAGGCGCTGGCCGATGACGGCCGGCTGGTGCAGATCGCCTTCCTGCAGGGGCCCAAGGTGGCGCTGAACTTCGCCCCGGTGATGATGCGCCGGCTCACCATCACCGGCTCGACCCTGCGGCCGCAGAGCGATCTCGCCAAGGCGCGCATCGCCGAGGCGCTGCGCGCCAGGGTCTGGCCGCTGCTGGAGACGGGGCAGGTGGCGCCGGTGATGGATTCGGAATTTCCCCTGGCCGAGGCCGCCGCCGCCCATGCCCGCATGGAGAGCTCGGACCATATCGGCAAGATCGCCCTGAAAGTGGCTTGAGGAGAGCGCAATGGACAAGGCCAAGACCGTCGTCATCCACGAACATGGCGGCCCCGAGATGCTGCGCCTCGAGGCGCGCGACCTGCGCGAGCCCGGCCCCGGCGAGATCCGCATCCGCCACGAGGCCTGCGGATTGAACTTCATCGACACCTACCAGCGTTCGGGCCTCTACCGGCTCGACCTGCCGCACGCGCTGGGCATGGAGGCCGCGGGCGTGGTCGAGGCGGTGGGCGAAGGGGTCTCGCACCTCGCCCCCGGCGATCGCGCGGCCTATGCCGCGGCCCCCCCGGGCGCCTATTCCGAGGCCCGGGTGATGCCGGCGGCGCAGGTGGTCCGGCTCGACGACGCGATCTCCTTCGAGAGCGGCGCGGCGATGATGCTCAAGGGCCTCACCGTGCAGTATCTCTTCCACCGAACGACACCGCTCAAGGCCGGCGACACGGTGCTGTTCCACGCCGCCGCGGGCGGCGTCGGGCTGATCGCCTGCCAATGGGCCAAATCCGAGGGCATCCGCCTGATCGGCACCGCCGGCAGCGCCGAGAAATGCGCGCTCGCGCGCGAGCACGGCGCCGCCGAATGCATCGATTACCGCGCCCCCGACTGGGTCGCGCAGGTCCGCGAACTGACCCATGGCGAGGGCGTCGCGGCGGTCATGGACGGGGTCGGACGCGACACGTTCGACGGCTCGCTGGACTGCCTGGCACCGCTCGGCATGATGATCTCCTTCGGCAACGCCTCCGGCCCGGTGCCGCCCCTCGAGATTGCCACGCTGGGCGCCAAGGGCTCGCTGAAGCTGACCCGGCCGACGATCTTCACCCATATCGCCCGGCCCGAGACCTGCCGCGAAATGGCGGCGATGCTGATGGAGAAGGTGGCCTCGGGCGCGGTGACGATCCGCGTCGACCAGCGCTTCCCGCTCGACGAGGTGGCCGAGGCGCACCGCGCGCTGGAGGCGCGCCGCACCACCGGGAGCACCGTGCTGACGCTTTGAGGGCGGGCCGCCGGGGCGCACCGGTCCCGGCGGGGGCGCCCAGCGGCGGGCCGGGATGCCTCCGGCAGGGATACTTTTGCTCAGAAGAAGGGGGTGGGCGGGCCGCGCCGTCCGGCCGGCTGCCTTTTCGTTGCGCGGCGCGCCTCCCGGCAGCCGGGGATGCCTCCGGCGGGGATATTTTGGCTCAGAAGAAGGGGGTGGGCCGCGGTGCCGGGTCAGGGCAGGGCGCGCCAGCCGATGTCGCGCCGGCAGAAGCCCTCGGGCCAGTCGATGCCGTCGACCAGCGCGTAGGCGCGGGTCCGCGCCTCGGCCAGGGTGGCACCGCGCGCAGTGGCGTTCAGCACCCGCCCGCCATCGGCCACGACGCGGCCGTCGCGCTCGGCGGTGCCGGCGTGGAAGGTCATGTGGAAGCTGTCCTCGGGCAGGGCGTCGAGCCCGCCGATCGCGCTGCCCTTCCGGTAGGCGCCGGGATAGCCGCTTGCGGCGAGCACCACGGTCATGGCGTGATCCTCGGCCCAGACGACCTGCGCCTCGGCCAGCCGGCCCTCGGCGCAGGCATGGATCAGATCGAGCGCCTGGGCGCCCAGCCGCATCATCAGCACCTGGCATTCCGGATCGCCGAAGCGGGCATTGTACTCGACCAGCCGCGGCGCGCCGTTCTCGATCATCAGCCCGACATAGAGCACGCCGGAATAGGGCATGCCGCGGCGCGCCATCTCGGCCATGGTCGGGCGCACGATCTCCTCGAGCGCCCGGGCCTCGACCTCCCGGGTCATCACCGGGGCCGGTGAATAGGCGCCCATGCCGCCGGTATTGGGGCCGGTATCGCCCTCGCCGACGCGCTTGTGGTCCTGCGCGGTGCCGATCGGCAGCACCGTCTCGCCGTCGACCAGCACGAAGAACGACGCCTCCTCGCCGCGCATGAACTCCTCGATCACCACCTCGGCGCCGGCCGCGCCGAAGGCGCCGGCGAACATCTCGTCGATGGCGGCCTCGGCCTCCGCGACGGTCTCGGCGACCACCACGCCCTTGCCGGCGGCCAGGCCGTCGGCCTTGACCACGATCGGCGCTCCGGCCTGCGCCACGTGGGCGCGTGCCGCCGGGGCCTCGGTGAAGCGCGCCCAGGCCGCGGTGGGGGCGCCGGCGGCGTCGCAGATCTCCTTGGTGAAGCTCTTCGAGGCCTCGAGCCGGGCAGCGGCGGCGGAGGGGCCGAAGACCAGGATGCCGGCATCGCGCAGCATGTCGGCCACGCCCGCGGCGAGCGGCGCCTCGGGGCCGATGATCACCAGGTCGATGGCGTTCTCGCCGGCGAATTCCGCCACCGCGCCGCCATCCTCGATGTCGAGCCGCGCGCAGGTGGCGATCTGGGCGATGCCGGCATTGCCCGGCGCCACGATCAGCTTGTCGCATTTCGGGTTCTGCAGCGCCGCCCAAGCCAGCGCGTGTTCGCGTCCGCCGCCGCCGAGAATGAGGATGTTCATCTGTTGCGCCCCCGATCCGCCCTGATCCGTCCTGTGCCGCGTCTCCTAGACGGGCGGAGCCCGGCGGGCAAGGCGGGGCGGGACTCAGCCGGTCCGCGGGTCGGCGCTGCGCCCGCGGCGCCAGAACGCCCGGGCGAGCAGCGCCAGCATGGCGCAGGCCACCAGCCCGAGCGCCCGCTCGGCCAGCCCGTCGAGGTGGTCGGGGGCGAGCAGGAAGAGCGGGGACAGCACCGCCCAGGCCACCGCCAGGAGCACCAGCAGCCGCGCCGTGCGCGCGTGGTCGCGCCGCAGCCCGGGCGCGAGGCAAAGCGGCATGGCGGTGAACAGCGCGCCCAGCGCGTAGACGAGGTAGATGTGGATCACCACGCCGCCGCTGTCGCCGTCGCCGTATTCGTTGCGCGCCCCCACCACGATGACGAGCCCGCCGAGCAGCGCCAGCTGCACCACGCCGGCGGTCCAGGCGATCTTGCCGAGATGGGCATGGGCGGCCGCCAGCGCCAGCGCGAAGAGCCCGGCGGCGAAGCCGTAGAGCGCCACATCCATGACGATTTCCCAGCGTCCGGCGCCGAGATCGCTGATCGTGTCGGCGACCCAGTCGTGGTTCGGCACGATGGCCTGCGCGACCAGGGTGCCCAGGATCAGCGACAGGCAGCCGAGCCCGCCCAGCGCCGCCATGACGAGCAGCAGATAGGGGCGTTCCTGGGTGGAGTCGGGAACGGTGCGGCCTGGCATGCTTCCTCCGGATTGCTACACCCCAACAGGTGCGTCGGGGCGCGGTTCCGCGGCGGGGCGGGGCGCGCCCCGGGGCGGGACGGTCGTCTGGCCGTTTTCCAGGAGGTCGGGCGACGGGCGCCCTGGCCCGGGGCGGGTGCCGGGGACGGTTTCATCCGCCGCGGCAAGCCTCTACTCTGGACGGCGCGCGAGGATGGCGGAGGCGGCATGGACCTGTTCGAGGACGAGAGCGGCAACACCCCGGAATTCACCGTCTCGGAGATCTCCGGCGCGGTGAAGCGGGTGATCGAGGGCGAGTTCGGCAATGTGCGGATCCGCGGCGAGGTCGGGCGGGTGTCGCGGCCGCGCTCGGGCCATGTCTATCTCGACCTCAAGGACGACCGCGCGGTGATCTCGGCGGTGATGTGGAAGGGTGTCGCGGCGCGCCAGGAGACCCCGGCCGAGGAAGGCATGGAGGTGATTGCCACCGGCCGCCTGACGACCTTTCCGGGGCAGTCGAAATACCAGCTGGTGATCGAGACCATCAGCCCCGCCGGGCAGGGCGCGCTGATGGCGATGCTGGAGAAGCGCAAGGCGCAGCTCCAGGCCGAGGGGCTGTTCGACGCCGCGCGCAAACGCCCGCTGCCCTACCTGCCCGAGGTCATCGGGGTCGTCACCTCGCCCTCGGGGGCGGTGATCCGCGACATCCTGCACCGGCTGCGCGAACGCTTTCCGCGCAAGGTGCTGATCTGGCCGGTGGCGGTGCAGGGCGCGGCCTGCGCGCCCGAGGTGGCACGCGCCATCGCCGGCTTCAACGCGCTGACGCCGGGCGGCGCGCTGCCGCGGCCCGACCTGTTGATCGTCGCCCGCGGCGGCGGCTCGATCGAGGATCTCTGGGGCTTCAACGAGGAGGTCGTGGCGCGCGCCGCGGCGGCCTCGGCGATCCCGCTGATCTCGGCGGTGGGGCACGAGACCGACACCACGCTGATCGACTTCGTCGCCGACCGGCGCGCGCCCACGCCCACCGCGGCGGCCGAGATCGCCGTGCCGGTGCGGCGCGAACTGATGGCGGGGCTGGAGGATTTCGGTGCCCGCCTGGCGCGCGCCGCGGGCTACCGGCTGGAGGTGCGCGCGCAGCGCCTGGCCGATCTCGGCCGCGCCCTGCCGCGGCCCGAGGCGCTGCTCGAGGCGCCGCGGCAGCGGCTCGACATGGCCACCGAGCGGCTGCCCTCGGCGCTGATCCGCGGCGTGCAGGCGCGGCGGCTGGCGCTGTCGGACTGCGCCGGGGCGCTGCGCCCGGGCCTGCTGCGCAGCCGCCTGGGCGAGGAACGGCGGCATCTCGGGCAATGGCAGGCGCGGCTGGCGCCGGCCCTGGGCCGGGTGGTGGCGGGGCGCCGCGACGCCCTTGCGCGGCGCGCCGACCGGCTGCGCCCGGGCCCGATTGAGGAACGGATCGGGCGCCGCCGGGACCGGCTGGGCGAAATGGCGCGGCGGCTCGATGCCAGCTTCTGCGACGCCATCGCCGCCGAGCGGCGGCGGCTCGACGCGCTGGAGCGGCTGCGCGCCTCGCTGGGCTACGAACAGACGCTGGAGCGTGGCTTCGCGGTGGTCTGGGGCGACGGCCACGTGGTCACCGACCGCGCCGCGGCGGAGGCGGCGAGCGGGCTGGAGCTGCAATTCGCCGACGGCCGGCTGCGTCTCGGCGGCAGCGGGCCGCGCCGCGGCGCGAAACGCCGCGAACCGGAGCAGGGCTCGCTGTTCTGAACGGCGCCGCCTGGACGGCGCGGCGCTCCGGAGGCCGGGCGCGCCGCGTCCGCGGGGGCCGATGCCCTGCCGGACGGGGCGGGCGCCGCGCGGCCCGGAACCCGCGGCCGGGCCTGCCGGTTGGGCGGCGGGCGACATATGCGCCCGGCGAGATGGATCGGCAGGGAGAAATGCGGGATGACGGCGATGCGGCGCTGGGCGACACGACTGGTCCTGGTCCTGCTGTTCGTCGCCGCGCTGGCCTCCTTCCTGCCGCTGTTCGACAGCGATGCCTGGTGGGTGCGCTACTGGGACTTTCCGCGCCTGCAGCTGGCTCTGGCGCTGTCGGGTCTCGCGGTGCTCTACCTGCTGCTGCGCCCGCGCATCCGGCGCGCCGGCGGCGCGGTGCTGGCGCTGGCCGGGGCCGCGCTGGCCTATCACGCGGTGCAGCTCTGGCCCTATCTCGGCCCGGTCGCGCCGGTGGCCGCGGAGGCGCGGGAGTGCCGTCCCGGCGCAGGGTTCAGCGTGATGGCGGCCAACGTGCAGAAGACCAACGACCGCAGCGCGGCCTTCCTCGAGACCGTGCGCGATGCCGATCCCGACGTGCTGGTGGTGATGGAGACCGATGCCGACTGGGACCGCGACCTCTCGGCGCTCGACGCGCGCTACCCGCATGCGCGCCAGCACATCCCGGAGGAGCGGGCCTTCTACGGCATGCATGTCTATTCCCGGCTGCCGCTGCAGGATGCCGGATTCGAATTCCATTTCGGCGCCGCGACGCCGGCCTTTCGCGGCAACGTCCTGCTCGAACGCGGCGGCCGGGTGCGGCTCTACGGCCTGCATCCGCAGCCGCCGCATGTCTCCGGCCAGCCCTCCACCCTGCGGGACGCGCACCTGCTGGCGGCGGCGCTGGAGATGGCGGATGACGGCGTGCCCTCGGTGGTGGCGGGGGACCTGAACGCCACGCCCTGGGAGCGGTCGTTCCGGCGCTCGGCGCGGCTTGGCGGCCTGCTCGATCCGCGCGTCGGACGCGGCCTGCTGCCGACCTTCGCAGCGGACGATCCGGTGATGTCCTGGCCGCTCGACCACATCGTCTGGCAGGAGCGGCTGACCCTGAGCGATCTGCGCGTGCTGCCGGGCTTCGGTTCGGATCATTACCCGGTGATGGCGACGCTGTGCCTCGACCCCGAAGGCGGCGCGCGGAACCGCCGGCCGGAGCCGCGGCCCGACGACCGGCGCGCGGCCGAGGAGGCCATCGCCGCGGCCCGCCGGCTGGGCGGGGGAGACGGGGGATGAGCCTGTCTCCCGGTTTCCTGCGCGCCTGGCTGCGGCGCAATGTCGAGCTGGGCACGCTGCTGTTCCTGGCGGCCGTGGTGGCCACGGTCTGGGGATTTGCCGAACTCGCCGACGAGGTCGCCGAGGGCACCACGCAGAGCCTCGATCAGGCCCTTCTCCTGCTGCTCCGCGCCCCGGACGATCCGGCGAACCCGATCGGCCCGCGCTGGCTGCAGGAGATGGGCCGCGACATGACGGCGCTGGGCGGCGTGGCGGTGCTCAGCCTGACCACGCTCGCGGTGTCGGGCTTCTTCCTGCTGCGCGGACGGATCAACTCGATGATCTTCCTGCTGGCCGCGGTGGGCGGCGGCATCCTGGTCTCGTCGCTGGCCAAGGAGACCTTCCAGCGGCCGCGACCCGACCTCGTGCCGCACGGCTCCATCGTCTACACGACGAGCTTTCCCTCGGGCCATTCGATGATGGCGGCGGTCACCTACCTGACTCTGGGCGTGCTGATCGCCCGGGTGCAGCCGAAGCGCCGGGTGAAGAGCTACATCCTGACGCTGGCGGTGCTGCTGACCGGATCGGTCGGGGTGAGCCGGGTCTATCTCGGCGTGCACTGGCCGACCGACGTGCTGGCCGGCTGGCTGGCGGGCGCCGGCTGGGCGCTGCTCTGCCTGATGGTGGCGCGGCTCCTGGCGCGGCGCGGCCAGGTCGAGCCCGAGCGGGTGGAGACCGAGCCGGGCGAGAGCGCGGCCGATCTGCCGCCGCATCAGAGCGGGTGATCCGCGCGCCGGGGCCGGCGCGCGGATCGGCGTCTCACGCGGCGTCGGCCTCCGCCGCGGGGGCGAAGCGGCCATAGAAGCTCTGGGTCTTCTCCGCCATCTCGCGCAGCAGGGCCGGGCAGGCGAAGCGGTCGCCGTGCCTGGCCGCCAGCTCGTCGCAGCGCTCGGCGGCATATGGCGCGCCGAGGATGTCGAGCCAGGACAGCGGCCCGCCCGACCACGGCGCGAAGCCCCAGCCCAGGATGGCGCCGACATCGCCCTCGCGGATGTCAAGAAGCACGTTCTCCTCGAGCGCCCGCACCGCCTCCAGCGCCTGCACGAAGAGCAGGCGGTGCTGGATCTCGATGAGGTCCGGCTGGGTCTCGGCGACGGCGTATTTCTCGCCCAGGCCCGACCACAGGCCCTGCCGCTTGCCGGCCTCGTCATAGGCGTAGAACCCGGCCTTGGCCTTGCGGCCGAGCCGGCCCTCGCCCTCCATCCAGAAGATCACCTCGTCCACGGCGCCGTCGGGATAGGCGTCGCCCATCGCCGCGCGGGTGGCGCGGGCGATCTTGGCGCCGAGATCGATCGAGGTCTCGTCGACCAGCTGCAGCGGCCCGAGCGGCATGCCGACGAGCTTCGCCGCGTTCTCGATCAGCGCCGGCTTCACCCCCTCGGCGACCATCCGCAGCCCCTCGTTGATGTAGGGGATGATGCAGCGGTTGGCGTAGAAGAAGCGGGCATCGTTGACGACGATCGGCGTCTTGCGGATCTGGCGCACGAAGTCGAGCGCCTTGGCCACCGCGCGGTCGCCGGTCTTGGCTCCCTTGATGATCTCCACCAGCGCCATCTTCTCGACCGGCGAGAAGAAGTGGATGCCGATATACTGCTCCGGGCGCTGCGACGCCTTGGCCAGATCGCTGATCGGCAGGGTCGAGGTGTTGGTGGCGAAGATCGCGTCCTTGCCGATCACCGCCTCGACGCGGCCCGTGATCTCGGCCTTGATCTTCGGATCCTCGAACACCGCCTCGACGATCAGGTCGCAGCCCGCCAGGTCCTCGACCTTGTCGGTGGCGGTGATCCGGCCCAGAACCTCGGCCTTCTTCTCCGGCGTGGCCTTCTTCTTCTGGATGCCCTTGTCCATGAAGCCTTCGGTATAGGCGCGGCCCTTCTCGGCCGAGGCCATGTCGCGGTCGAGCAGCACCACCTCGATGCCGGCCTGCGCCGAGACCAGCGCGATGCCCGCGCCCATCATCCCGGCGCCCAGGATGCCGACCTTCTGCACGCGCTGGTCGGGCACGTCGGCAGGGCGCACCGCGCCCTTCTCGAGCGCACCCTTGTTGATGAAGAGCGAGCGGATCATCGCCCCCGAGGACGGGTTCATCAGCACGTTGACGAACCAGCGCGCCTCGATCTTCAGCGCCGTGTCGAAGGGCACCAGGGCGCCCTCGTAGACCGCCGAGAGCAGCGCCTTGGCGGCCGGGTAGACGCCCTTGGTCTTGCCGTGGACCATCGCCGAGGCGCCGACGAAGGTCATGAAGCCGGCCGGGTGGTAGGGGGCGCCGCCGGGCATCTTGTAGCCCTTCTGGTCCCACGGCTTGACGATGTCGGCATCCGTGGCCTTCAGCACCCAGTCGCGCGCCGCGGCGACCGGGTCGGCCGCCACCTCGTCGACGATGCCGGCCTTCTGCGCCCGGATCGGGTCCGACAGCTTGCCCTCGAGCAGGAAGGGCGAGGCCGCCATGGCGCCCATCTTGCGCACCAGGCGGGTGGTGCCGCCGGCGCCGGGGAAGATGCCGACCATGATCTCGGGCAGGCCGATCTTGGCCTTGGGATCGGGCGCGGCGAAGATCCGGTGGCAGGCCAGCGGAAGCTCGAGCCCGATGCCCAGCGCGGTGCCGGGCAGGGCGGCGGCCACCGGCTTGCCGCCCTTGTTGGTCTTGGGATCCATGCCGGCGCGCTCGATCTTCCGCAGCACCCCGTGCAGGCCCATGATGCCGTCGAAGAGGCCGCGGGCCGGGTCGTCGCCGGCCTCCTCCTTCATCCGCGCCAGCACGTTGAGATCCATGCCGGCGGCGAAGCTGTCCTTGCCCGAGGTGATGACGATGCCCTTGACGGCGCTGTCGCCCAGCGCCTCGTCGACCAGCCGGTCGAGCTCGTGCGCGGCCTCGAGCGAGAGCACGTTCATGGTCTTGCCCGGGCAGTCCCAGGTGATCACGGCGACGCCCTCGGCGTCCTTGGTCATGGTGAAATCGGTCATGTCTGTCGTCTCCTGCCCTCAGACCCGCTCGATGATGGTGGCCGCGCCCATGCCGGAGGCGACGCAGAGCGTGGCGAGCCCGGTTTCGCGGTCCGACCGCTCCATCTCGTCGAGCAGCGTGCCGATGATGATGGCGCCGCTGGCGCCCAGCGGGTGGCCCATGGCGATGGCGCCGCCATTGACGTTGAGCTTGCCGTGATCGACGTCGAAGGCCTGCATGAAGCGCAGCACCACCGAGGAGAAGGCCTCGTTGACCTCGAAGAGATCGATGTCGGAGATCGCCATGCCCGAATCCTTCAGGATCTTCTCCGTCGCCGGCACCGGGCCGGTCAGCATGATGGTGGGATCGGTGCCGATCTTGGCGGTGGCGCGGATGCGGGCGCGGGGCGTCAACCCGTGCGCCTCGCCCCATTCCTTCGAGCCCACCAGCACGCCGGCGGCGCCGTCGACGATGCCCGAGGAATTGCCGGCATGGTGGATGTGGCGGATGCGCTCGAGATGCGGATACTTCATCAGCGCCACGGCGTCGAAGCCGGGCATGGTCTCGCCCATCGCCTTGAAGGACGGCTCGAGCGCGCCCAGCGCCTGCATGTCGGTGCCGGGGCGCATGTATTCGTCATGCTCGAGGATCGGCAGCCCGTTCTGGTCCCGCACGACGTGGATCGAGCGGGCGAAGCGGCCCTCCTCCCAGGCCTTGGCGGCGCGTTTCTGGCTTTCCACCGCGAAGGCGTCGGCGTCGTCGCGCGAGATGCCGTATTCGGTGGCGATGATGTCGGCCGAGATGCCCTGCGGCACGAAGTAGGAGCGCATGGCGATCGACGGGTCGACGGCGATGGCGGCGCCGTCCGAGCCCATGGCGACGCGGCCCATCATCTCGACCCCGCCGGCGATGTAGGCCTGCCCGGCGCCGCCGCGGATCTGGTTGGCGGCAAGGTTCACCGCCTCCATGCCGGAGGCGCAGAAGCGGTTGATCGACAGGCCCGGGATGCGCTCGTCGAGATCGGAGGCCAGCACCGCGGTGCGCGCCAGGCAGCCGCCCTGTTCGGCGACCTGGGTGGCGTTGCCCCAGATCACGTCCTCGACCGCGTGCCCTTCGAGCCCGCTGCGCTCCTTCAGCCCGTTCAGCACCAGCGCCGAGAGCCGCGCCGCGGTGACTTCGTGCAGCGCGCCGTCCTTGCGGCCCTTGCCGCGCGGCGTGCGGATGGCGTCGTAGATATAGGCGTCGGTCATGGAGCCTCCTTCCTCACGCCCGGTCCGAGGGATGGCCGGGCATCAAATCATAGGGGTGTTTCCAGCCCGGCTCAGCCGCGAGGCGGTCCAGCCAGGCATCGATGTTGGGCCAGTCGGCACGGTCGAAGCCGAAGGGCTCGGGATAGTAGAGGTAGCCGCAGCAGGAGAGATCGGCGTTGGTCACGCCGTCTCCGACGATCCAGTCGCGGCCCGCCAGGTGCGTGTCGAGGACCGCGTAGGCGGCGCGCAGCCGGCCCTGCAGGAAGTCGATCACCGGGCCCGGGCGCTTGTCCGCGGGTAGGAAGTTCATCAGGAAGCGCGTCATCCCGGCCTGGCCGGACAGCTTGTGATTGTCCCAGAGCACCCAGCGCATCACCTCGCGGGCCTCCCCCGGGGTGGCGCCGCCGAACCGGCCGCTGCGCTCGGTCACGTAGTTCTGGATCACCCCGGACTGGGTCAGCCGCAGCGCGCCATCCACCATCACCGGCACCTCGCCCATCGGGTTGATGTCGCGCCGGTAATCCTCGGCGCGGGTGGCGCCGTTGAAGAAGTCGACGAAGACCGGCCGCCAGTCGAGCCGGGCCATCTCGAGCGCGATCGCCGCCTTGTAGGCATTGCCGCTTTCGCCGAAGCAGTGAAGCTCAATCGTCATGCGCGGATCCCTCGCGTGGTTGCTGCGTCCCGGTCCGGAGCGGGGGTTTCGCACCCCCGCGCCCCCGCGGGATATTTGTGCTCAGAAGAAGGCATTAAGGCCATGCTAACCAAGCGGGCGGCAGGCTGCCCGGGCGGTACAGGCCGGGAAGCCGATGACCGCCTCAGGAGAAGCCCGGCCGATCCCCCGGATCGGCCAGGTGGACCGGTTGCCGCCCGCGCTGCCGTCCGAGGGTTCGATAGACGGACCTTCTTCTAAGCCGAAATATCCCCGCCGGAGGCATCCCCGGCCGCCACCTGGCCGAACGTCCCCCGTCCGGGCGCGGCGCGGGCCCGGCGCCGGCCCGGCCGCCGATCTCGGGCGGCGGCTCCGGACGGCCGGGCGGGAGGGAGACCATGCGCTCATCGCTTGCGCGTCTCCAGCTCGGAATTGAACAGGCGCAGCCTGTGGGCCAGCGCCTCGCCGTCGGTGACGCTGTCGAAATTCTCGAACAGGAAGGACAGGGCCTCGCCCTCGTCGAGCCCGGCCTCGCTGGCGAAGCGCCGGAGCCGGTGATGACCGTCCTCGGTCATTTCCGCGGCGAAGCGGTGGGTCAACCGGAAGCGTTTGGGTATGGGCGACTCCTCCTCGACCGCGCCGCGCTACACTGAATTCAGAATGCAGCGGCGTCCAGTGCCATCACCGTCTCGCCGCCGCTCTGGATCCGGCGCAGATGCGTGCCGGTGGCCGGCAATTGCCGCGCCATGTAGTAGCGCCCGGTGGCGAGCTTGGTCTCGTGGAACTCCGTGTCGCCCTCGCCGGCCTCAAGGGCGGCGCGCGACGCCACCGCCATCCGCGCCCACATCAGGCCGAGGCAGACATGGCCGAAGAGGTGCATGAAGTCGTAGGAGCCGGCCAGCGCGGCGTTCGGCGTCTTCATGTTCTGCATGAAGAACATCGCCGCCGCCTGCAGATCCTTCGAGCCCTGCTTCAGCGGTTCGAGGAAGTCGCGGTCGAACGCCGCATCCTGATACTTGTGCTCGGCGATGAAGCCCTTGACCATCTCGAAGAAGGCCATCGCGGGCTTGCCGCCATTGGCGCCGAGCTTGCGGCCGACGAGGTCGAGCGACTGGATGCCGTTGGTGCCCTCGTAGATCATCGTGATGCGGGCGTCGCGGACGAACTGCTCGAGCCCCCATTCGCGGGTGAAGCCCGAGCCGCCCAGCGTCTGCTGCGCCAGCACCGTGGTCTCGAAGCCCTTGTCGGTCAGGAAACCCTTGATCACCGGGGTCAGCAGCGAGATCAGCCCCTCGGCCTCCGCGTCGCCGTTGCGATGCGCCCGGTCGATCAGCTGCGCGCCCCAGAAGACGAAGGCGCGGGCGCCCTCGACGAAGCTCTTCTGGTCCATCAGGTTGCGGCGCACGTCGGGGTGCACGATGATCGGATCGGCCGGCCCGTCGGGGTTCTTCACGCCGGTCACGTCGCGGCCCTGCAGCCGCTCGCGGGCGAAGCCCAGCGCGTTCTGGTAGGCCACCGCGCCCTGGGCATAGCCCTGCAGGCCGACGCCGAGGCGGGCCTCGTTCATCATCGTGAACATCGCCCGCATGCCCTTGTGCAGCTCGCCGACGAGGAAGCCTGTGGCGCCGTCGTAGTTCATCACGCAGGTGGCGTTGCCGTGGATGCCCATCTTCTCCTCGAGCCCGCCGCAGCTCACCGCGTTGCGCGCGCCGAGGCTGCCATCGGCGTTGACCATGAACTTCGGCACCACGAAGAGCGAGATGCCCTTGGTGCCTTCGCCGCCGCCCGGCGCCTTGGCCAGCACCAGGTGGATGATGTTCTCGCTCAGGTCGTGCTCGCCGGCGGAGATCCAGATCTTCGAGCCGGTGATCCGGTAGGAGCCGTCATCCTGCGGCTCGGCCCGGGTGCGGATCAGCCCGAGATCGGTGCCGCAATGCGGCTCGGTCAGGTTCATCGTGCCGGACCAGATGCCGTCGATCATGTTCGGCAGATAGGTCGCCTTCTGCTCGTCCGAGCCGTGCGCCTGCAGGGCGGAGGCGGCGCCGTGGGTCAGGCCCTGATACATGTTGAAGGCCATGTTGGCCGAGACGAACATCTCGCCCACCGCCGAATTCAGCAGGTAGGGCATGCCCTGGCCGCCGTATTCGGGGTCGGAATCGAGACCCATCCAGCCCCCGGCGCGCATCTGCTCGTAGGCGTCCTTGAAGCCCTCGGGGGTGCGCACCACGCCGTTCTCCAGCCGGCAGCCCTGGCGGTCGCCCACCGGGTTCAGCGGCGCCAGCACGTTCTCGGACAGCTTGCCGGCCTCGCCCAGGATCGCCGCCACCGTCTCGCGGTCGAGATCCTCGTAGCCGGGAATGTCGGCCTCGTGGACCTTCAGCACGTCATGCAGGACGAAGAGCATGTCCTTGATCGGGGCGGTGTAGACGGGCACGGCGTTCTCCTCCTCGTGGCGTCGCGCCGCCGGTCACTCGGCGGCGTTCTTCGGGGTCGTGTTGGCGGCGAGAACCTGTTCGCCCCAACGCATCTGGTCTTCGAGCTCGGCGATCGCGGCGTCGAGCTCGTCGCGCCGGGCCACCAGTTCGGCCAGCCGCCGCTGGGCCAGCTCGTAGGTCTTGGCGAGCTGCGTCTGCTGGGCGTCGCCGACATCGTAGAGATCGAGGAGCTGGCGGATCTCCTCGAGGCTGAAGCCGAAGCGCTTGCCGCGCAGGATGAGCTTCAGCCGGGCGCGGTCGCGGCGCGTGAACAGCCGCTTCTGGCCTTCCCTGATCGGAAACAGCAGCTCCTTGGATTCGTAGAACCGCAGGGTGCGCGGGGTCACCTCGAAGGCGTCGCACATCTCGCGGATGGTCATGGTCCGGTTGGTGTCTTCGGTCATCGTTACGCTCTCACATCACTCGAGTTTGCCCGAGAAGATGCGAACTGGACCCGGTGTTACAACGACCGATGACGTTGACGTAACTCTCACGTCACGTCACGGCGCTTGTGACGTAACATCAGGAATTCTGACGCCGCGTCAGCGAAACTTTCTTTCCGCCGCGTAAGATTATATGCGTCCGAACGCATATAAAATATTCGCCGGAGCGAATATAGCCCGGCGGCCGGGTGCGCGATCGGGTGCGCGATTCGCCGCCGCGCCGCCGCCGCCGCCGGCGCCCCGGCGGGCCGGCCCCTTGCACCGTCCCCCCGAAACGGGGCAACTGGGGGGGCAGCAGCAAAGGGGCCTGACATGAGCCGGGGGCAGAGCGTGAGCGGCACCACCAAGTCACTGAGCGATCTCGGGCTGACCGCCCGGGGTGGCGCCGAGGCGCGGGTCAGCGGCCTGTCGGTGGATTCCCGCGAGGTCCGCGAGGGCCACCTCTTCGCGGCGCTGCCCGGAACCCAGGTGCACGGTGCGCGCTTCATCGAGGCGGCGCTCGACCGCGGCGCCGGCGCCATCCTGACCGATGCCGAGGGCGCGGCGCTCGCCGCCGAGGCGCTCGACCGCTCGCCGGCGGCGCTGGTGGTGGCCGCCGATCCGCGTGCCACGCTGGCCTATGCCGCGGCGCTGTGGTTCGGCGCCCAGCCCGAAACCGTGGTCGCGGTCACCGGCACCAACGGCAAGACCTCGGTGGCGAGCTTCACCCGCGGGCTCTGGCAGGAGCTCGGCCTACGCGCCGTCAATCTCGGCACCACCGGGGTCGAGGGCGATTGGCAGATGCCGCTCAAGCACACCACGCCCGAGCCGATCACCCTGCACCGGGCGCTGGCCCAGGCCGCCGAGGCCGGCGTCGACCACGCCGCCATGGAGGCCTCCTCGCACGGGCTCGAGCAGCGCCGGCTCGACGGCGTCACCTTGAAGGCCGCGGCGTTCACCAACTTCACCCAGGACCACCTCGACTACCATGCCAGCTTCGAGGATTACTTCGCCGCCAAGGCCGGGCTCTTCGCCCGGGTGCTGCCCGAGGACGGCACCGCGGTGATCAACATGGAGGATGCCCGCGGCGTCGACATGGCGGCGATCGCCACGGCGCGCGGCCAGACGGTGATCACCGTGGGCCGCGACGAGGGCGCCGATCTGTGCCTGATGGCGCAGCGCTTCGAGCCCGCGGGCCAGGTCGTGCGGCTGCGCCATGACGGCCGGGTGCGGCAGGTCGCGCTGCCGCTGATCGGCGGCTTCCAGGCCGAGAACGCGCTGGTGGCGGCCGGGCTGGTGATCGCCTGCGGCGCCGAGCCCGACGACGTCTTCGCCGCGCTCGAGCGGCTCCACACGGTGCGCGGGCGCATGCAGCTGGCCGCGACCCGCGACAACGGCGCCGCGGTCTATGTCGATTACGCCCATACGCCGGACGCGGTGGCGACGGCGATCCGGGCGCTCCGGCCGCACGTCATGGGCCGGCTGGTGGCGGTGATCGGCGCCGGCGGCGACCGCGACAGCGCCAAGCGGCCGCTGATGGGGCAGGCCGCGGCCGAGGAGGCCGACCTGGTGATCGTCACCGACGACAACCCGCGCTCCGAGGATCCGGCGGCGATCCGCGCCGCGGTGCGCGCCGGCGCCCCCGAGGCGCTGGAGATCGGCGACCGGGCCGAAGCAATCCTGCGCGGGGTCGCGCTGCTCGAGCCCGGCGACGCGCTGATCGTCTGCGGCAAGGGCCACGAGACCGGGCAGATCGTCGGCGACACGGTCTATCCCTTCGACGATGCCGAACAGGCCTCGCTGGCCGTCGCCGCGCTCGACGGGAAGCCGGCATGACCGCGCTCTGGACCTCGGAGGAGGCGGCGCGCGCCACCGGCGGCCGCGTCACCGCGCCCTGGCAGGCCCACGGCGTGTCGATCGACACCCGCACGCTCCGGCCCGGCGATCTCTTCGTGGCGCTGAAGGCGGCCCGCGACGGCCACGACTTCGTCGCCCAGGCGCTCGACAAGGGCGCCGCCGCGGCGCTGGTCTCGCACCGGCCCGAGGGCGTGGCGGAGGATGCGCCGCTGCTCGTCGTCGAGGACGTGCAGACCGCGCTCGAGGCGCTCGGCCGGGCGGCGCGGGCGCGCAGCGCGGCCCGCGTCGTCGCGGTCACCGGCTCGGTCGGCAAGACCTCGACCAAGGAGATGCTGCGCACCGTGCTGGGCGGGCAGGGCCGCACCCATGCCGCCGAGGCCTCCTACAACAACCATTGGGGCGTGCCGCTGACGCTGGCCCGGATGCCCGCCGCCACCGAGTTCGCGGTGATCGAGATCGGCATGAACCATCCCGGCGAGATCGGCCCGCTGTCGCGGCTGGCGCGGCCGCATGTCGGCATCGTCACCATCGTCGCGCCGGCGCATCTGGCCGCCTTCGACAGCCTCGAGGGCATCGCCCGCGAGAAGGCGGCGATCTTCGAGGGGCTGGAGCCCGGCGGCACCGCCATCGTCAACGGCGATCTCGACACCACGCCGATCCTCGTGGCCGCCGCCGAGGCGGCCGGGGCCGCGGTGAGGACCTTCGGCGAAGGCCCCGCCTGCCATCACCGGATCTCCGATATCCGCATCCAGGACAGCGCCACGGTGGCGGAGGGCCGGGCCTGGCGCGCGCCGCTGCTCTACAAGGTGTCGGTGCCGGGGCGGCATTTCGCGGTCAACGCCATGGCGGTTCTGGCCGCGGCGCGGGCGCTCGGGCTCGACCGCGCCCGGGCGCTGGCCGATCTCGGCCGCTGGCAGCCCGGCGCCGGGCGCGGCCAGCGCGAGGCCATCGCTCTCGACGCGGTCGATGACGAGCTGTCGCTGGAGCTGATCGACGACGCCTACAACGCCAACCCCGCCTCGGTGGCGGCGGCCTTGGAGGTGCTGGCCGCGGCCCGGGTCCGCGACGGGCTGGGGCGCGTCGCGCGCGGCCGCCGCATCGCCTATCTCGGCGACATGGGCGAGCTCGGCCCGGGCGAGGGGGCGGCGCACCGGGCGCTGGCCGGGCTGCCGCATCTCGCCCGCATCGACGTGGTGCATTGTATCGGGCCGCTGATGCGCGGGCTCCACGAGGCGCTGCCCGAGGACCGGCGCGGGCGCTGGACCGAGAGCGCCGCCGAGATGGCCGCCCTGGCGCCGCGCGATCTCGATGCCGGCGACGTCGTGCTGGTCAAGGGCTCGAACTACATGGGCCTCGCCCGCGTGGTTGACGCGATCCGGAAAATGCGCCAAGGCGCCGAGGTTTCGGACATCTGAGGCGCGGCCGGCGCGGGCTGCGGCGCGAACGGGAGACATCCATGCTGTTCTGGCTGACCGAGCTGTCCGACGGGGGCGGGCCGTTCAACCTCTTTCGCTACATCACCTTCCGCGCCGGCGGCGCCTTCCTGACGGCGCTGGTCTTCGGCTTCCTGTTCGGCCGGCCGCTGATCGAGGTGCTGCGGCTGCGCCAGGGCAAGGGCCAGCCGATCCGCAGCGACGGCCCGGAGGGGCATTTCGCCAAGGCCGGCACGCCGACCATGGGCGGGCTCTTGATCGTCGGCGCGCTTCTGACCTCGACGCTGCTCTGGGCGCGGCTCGACAACCCCTTCGTCTGGATCGTGCTCTTCGTCACCATGGCCTATGCCGCGATCGGCTTCGCCGACGATTACGCCAAGGTTTCGAAGCAGAACGCCGCCGGGCTCTCCAGCCGATCGCGGCTGCTCCTGGGTTTCGTGATCGCCGGCATCGCCGGCACCTGGGCGGCCTGGGTGCACCCGCCGGAACTGACCGGCAACCTCGCCCTGCCGGTCTTCAAGGACACGCTGATCCATCTCGGCTGGCTCTTCGTGCCCTTCGCGATGATCGTCATCGTGGGCTCGGCCAACGCGGTCAACCTGACCGACGGGCTCGACGGGCTGGCGATCATGCCGGTGATGATCGCCGGCGGCACGCTCGGCATCATCGCCTATGCCGTGGGCCGGGTCGACTTCACCGAATATCTCGACGTCCATTACGTCCCCGGCACCGGCGAGATCCTGATCTTCTCGGCCGCGCTGTTCGGCGGTGGCCTGGGCTTTCTGTGGTACAATGCGCCGCCCGCCGCGGTCTTCATGGGCGATACCGGCTCCCTCGCGCTCGGCGGCGCGCTGGGCGCCATCGCGGTCGCCACCAAGCACGAGATCGTGCTGGCCATCGTCGGCGGCCTCTTCGTGGTCGAGGCGCTCTCGGTGATCATCCAGGTGCTCTACTTCAAGCGCACCGGCAAGCGGGTCTTCCTGATGGCGCCGATCCACCACCATTACGAGAAGAAGGGCTGGGCCGAGCCCACCATCGTGATCCGCTTCTGGATCATCGCCCTGATCCTCGCGATGATCGGCCTCGCCACCCTCAAGGTGCGCTGATCCGGCCTTCTTCTGAGCCGAAATATCCTCGGGGGTGAATGCGGGCCGGACGGCCCGCAGAGGGGGCAGACAGCCCCCTCGGGCGCCGCCCGGGCACGTCTTCCCAACCCCCGGCATTTGCGCTAGCGCAGGTCCCGGACGGCGACAGCGAAAGGATGCGCGATGATCCCGGTGCACGGCCATGACGGCGAAACCATCGCGGTTCTGGGGCTCGGCCGCTCCGGCCTCTCGGCGGCGCGCGCGCTGGCCGCCGGCGGCGCCCGCCCGGTGCTCTGGGACGACGGCGCCGAGGCCCGCGCCCGGGCCGAGGCCGCGGGCTTCGAGATCCGCGACCTGACCCGCAACGGCGCCTTCGAGGACGTCACGCTGCTGGTCACCAGCCCCGGCATCCCGCATCTCTACCCGCAGCCCAACCCGGCGATCGCCGCCGCCTGGGAGGCCGGCGTGCCGGTCGACAACGATATCGGCCTGTTCTTCCGGGCCCTGGCCCAGGGCGCCTGGGACGATCTCGACACGCCGCCGCGGGTGGTGGCGGTGACCGGCTCGAACGGCAAGTCCACCACCTCGGCGCTGATCGCCCATGTCCTCGACTCCGCCGGCCGCCCGGTGCAGCTGGCCGGCAATATCGGCCGCGGCGTGCTCGACATCGACCCGCCCGGCGAGGCCGCGGTGATCGTGCTGGAGCTCTCCTCCTACCAGACCGAGCTGGCCCGCGCGCTGACCCCGGACATCGCCGTCTTCACCAACCTGACGCCGGACCACCACGACCGCCATGGCGGCCATGGCGGCTATTTCGCCGCCAAGCGCCGGCTCTTCGCCGAGGGCGGGCCGGACCGCGCGGTGATCGGTGTCGACGAGCCCGAGGGCCGGTTCCTGGCCAACCAGCTCGCCACCGCCTCCGCCGACGACCGGGTGATCCGGGTCTCCGCCGGGCGCCGGCTCGACGGGCCGGGCTGGCAGGTCTTCGCCCGCAAGGGCTTTCTCGCCGAGTGGCGCAAGAGCCGCCAGGTCGGCGCCATCGACCTGCGCGGGATCCGCGGCCTGCCGGGGGCGCACAACCACCAGAACGCCTGCGCCGCCTATGCCGCCCTGCGCGCGCTGGGGCTCGGGCCGCGCCCCATCGAGGCCGGGTTCCAGAGCTTCCGCGGCCTGCCGCATCGCAGCCAGATCGTCGGCGAGAAGGACGGCGTGACCTTCGTCAACGATTCCAAGGCCACCAATGTCGACAGCGCGGTGAAGGCGCTGCTGGCCTTCGAGCGGGTGCGCTGGATCTGCGGCGGGCTGATGAAGGAGGGCGGGCTCTCCGGGCTCGCCCCCGGGCTCGGCCATGTCGCCCGCGCCTATGTGATCGGCCGCGACGCGCAGGGCTTCGCGCTGGGGCTCGACGGGGTCGAGGCGGAGATCTGCACCGACATGGCCACCGCGGTGGCGCGCGCCGCCGCCGATGCCCGCCCGGGCGAGACCGTGCTGCTCGCTCCGGCGGCGGCGAGCTTCGACCAATACGACAATTTCGAACGCCGGGGCGAGGATTTCGCCGCCCGCGTGGCCGAGCTGCTGGGGCCGGGCACCGCCGCGGCGGAGGCCTGATCCGCCTGTGCGGCGCCGCGGTCCGGCCCGCGGGGGGCTAGCGCGCCGCGCCCTGGCGCGGGGCCGCCGGCCGCGCCAGCCAGGTCTCGAAGGCCTGGGTGACCGCCTCCGGGGCCTCCAGCGGGGCCAGGTGGCCGGCCGCCTCCAGCACCTCGAAGGCGGCGCTGGGGATCATGTCGGCCAGCACCTTCTGGTGCTTGGCCGGCGCCAGCCGGTCGTGGCCGCCGCAGAGCACCAGCGCCGGGGCGCGGCAATTGCGCAGCACCGCCTGCTGGTCGCGGCGGCGCTGCTGGGCGCGGATCTGGCGCATCAGCGTCGCCGCACCCAGCGCCTGCGCCATCGCCCGGAGCAGCTTGGCGTGGTAGCCGCGGTCGGGCCCCGGGGCCAGCGCCTCGGCCGGGATCTCGGCCGCCACCGCATCGCCCAGCCGACCCGCCCGGACGGCGATCAGCCGCGGCTCGCGCGCCGCCGCCTCGGCCGGGGTCTCGGCCAGGGGCGAGGCCGCGATCAGCGCGATCCGCGCCACCCGCTCGGGGGCGCGGCGCAGCATCTCCATCGCCACCGCGCCGCCCAGCCCGTGCCCGGCCAGCGCGAAGCGCGGCGGCAGCAGCGGCAGCGCCGCCGAGGCCATGTCCTCGATGCGGTCGCCGCCATCGGCGCAGAGCAGGGTGACCGGGCGGTGGCGCGACAGGTCGGTGATCTGGGCGCCCCAGAGGCGCGCATCGCAGCCCAGCCCCGCGATCAGCACGAGCGGCTCGGTCATCGGGAATGCGGCGCGGGGCGCGGGGTCATGGCAGGGGCTCGCACTGGCGGTCGGCGTCGCCGGCGACCCTAGCAGAGCCCGCGGCGGGGAAAAGGCCCCCGGCGGCGGCCACGGGGGCGGGGGCGTAGCGGGGACGCAGCCGGGATTGCAGCCGCGCCCCGGGCGGCACATATTCCGCCGTCATGACCGCATCCCCAAGCCATCCCCGCAGCCGCCTGCAGCGGCTCATCGAGGCCCAGGTGCCGCGCAAGATGCTGCGCGACGTCACCAACCGGCTGCGCTACGGCCCGGGCGCGCCGCTTTCGGACGAATGCATCTGGATCGACCCCCGCGCCGTGCGCGGCATGTTCCGTCGCCGCAAGGGGGCCGATTTCCGCCGCCGCCACAGCGGCGTGATCGCCGGGGGCGACTGGGATCTCGACCTGCAGCCGCTCTCCGAGGCGGTCAAGATCGCCGCCTGCGAACGCCGGTTCGGCCGCGGCGAGAGCTGGGAGGAGACCGGCATCATCGACGAGATGATGCGTCGCATCGAGAAACACGGCGTGTTCGACGAGTGCCGCAGCCGCGAGGACGTGCTGCGCCGTTACGCGGGCATCGACCGGATGTACGAGGAGATCGCCCGGGCCGGCCGGCTCGAGCCGCAGGGCACGCGGCCCGACGCGCTGCATCGCGAACATGGCGGCATCTTCGTCCATATCGGCCGCAACGGGGCGCCGATCCTCGCCGGCAACGGCAACCACCGGCTGGCGATCGCCCGCATCCTCGGGCTGGCGCGCGTGCCGGCGCAGCTCGGCGCGCTGCACCGCGGCGCCTGGGAGGCGGGGCTGCTGCCGGAGCTGCGCCGCCCCGCGCCGGGGGAGGGGCCCGGGTCGGCGGGGCGGGGCATCGGCGATTGACCCGGCGCCTGGGAGGCGGGGCTCCTGCCGGAGCTGCGGCGGCCCGCGCCGGGGGAGGGACCGGGGGGAAGGCCAGAAGGGCGCGGCATCGGCGATTGACCCGGCGCCGCGACCGGCCTATCGGGAGGGCGCGCGGAGGGCCGGATGGCCGCGGCGCGCCTCCGGGCGGGTCGAGGAAAGTCCGGACTCCACGGGGCAACGGTGCCGGGTAACGCCCGGGCAGGGCAACCTGACGGAAAGCGCCACAGAGAACAGACCGCCCGGTCCCTGGATCGGGTCAGGGTGAAACGGTGGGGTAAGAGCCCACCGGGGGGCCGGCAACGGTCCCCGCATGGCAAGCCCCACCGGGAGCAATGCCGCATAGGGGTTTCGCGCGGGGGCTTCCCCGCAGGGCCGCCCCGGCCCGAGAAACCCGGGTTGGCAGCTCGAGCCGCCGGGCGACCGGCGGCCCAGATGAATGGCCATCTCGGGCCGGCCTCGCGCCGGCCTAGGACAGAATCCGGCTTACAGGCCCTCCGCGCGCCCGGCCCATCTGCCCGGACCGCCCGCCCCGTGCGGGCGGTGGCGAAAAATGCCCGCCCGCCCGGTTGACTCGCGGCGGCGCGCGGGTAAAAGGCGACACCGACGAATTTCACGGGGGCGGCCGCCCGCGCCCGGCGCAGGAGACGACCCATGGCGAAGCCGACGACCATCAAGATCCGCCTGAACTCGACCGCAGGCACCGGCCACTTCTACGTGACCAAGAAGAACGCGCGCACGATGACCGAGAAGATGACCATCCGGAAGTTCGACCCGGTGGCGCGCAAGCACGTCGAATACAAGGAAGGCAAGATCAAGTAAGCCTTCCGCCTCGCGACACGACGAGGGACAGCAAACCGCCGCGCCCGGGCCGCCCGGGCGCGGTGGTTTTGCGTTCGTCCGCCCGTTGCTCTGTCAGGGCGGCGCGCATCCCGGCAGGCGCCAGGTGGGCCGCCCCGCGGGCCAGTCCCGCAAGGCGGCGCGCGGCGCCCCGGGATCAGGCCTTGAGCCGGTAGCCCGCCCGGAACATCCACCAGGCCAGCGCCAGCACCCCGGCCAGCGCCGCCACCGCGACCCCGAAGCCCAGGAGCGGCGTCGAATCCGAGACGCCGATCATGCCGTAGCGCGCGCCGTCGATCAGGTAGAAGATCGGGTTGCCGTAGGTGATCTGGCGCAACAGCGGCGGCAGCGCCTCGACCGAGTAGAAGGTGCCCGACAGGAAGGCCAGCGGGGTGATGACGAAGTTGGTGATCGCCGCCATCTGGTCGAACTTCTCGGCGAAGATGCCGGCGATCATGCCGAGCGCCGACAGGAAGGCCGCGCCGAGCAGCACGAAGACCAGCATGACCAGCGGATGCGCCGGCCAGAGCCCGAGCACCAGCCCGAAACCCAGCGTGATGGCCAGCGCCACCACGAGGCCGCGCGCCACGCCCCCGGCCAGATAGCCCAGCACCAGCTCGCCACCCGAGAGCGGCGGCATCAGCGTGTCGACGATGTTGCCCTGCACCTTGGAGATCACGATCGACGACGAGGTGTTGGCAAAGGCGTTCTGGATCACCGTCATCATCATGATGCCCGGCGCGATGAAGGTGGTGAAGGGCACCCCCATCACGTCGCCGCGGCGCGGCCCGATGGCGATCGAGAAGATCACGATGAACAGCGCGGCGGTGACCAGCGGCGCCAGCAGGGTCTGGGTCCAGACATTGACGAAGCGCATGATCTCGCGCCGGCACAGGGTTGCCAGACCGAGCCAGTTGACCCTGCCGAAGCGCCGGGCGCCCTGTGCGTATCGTGCCGTGTCGCTCATCGCTCTCTCCATGCGCCTGTCTCGTGTCGGGCGCCTTGTAACTCGCCCCGCGGTGCTTAGAATAGGGGGCCAGCCCCGAATGTCCGGCGGCGGCCGGACAGGTCTTTCGGTCCCGCGCCCCGCCAGCCCGAACACCCCCGCAGGAAGGAATTCCATGTCCTGGACGGATGAACGCGTAGAACTGCTCAAGAAGATGTGGAACGAGGGCCAGTCGGCCAGCCAGATCGCCAAGGAACTGGGGGGCGTGACCCGCAACGCGGTGATCGGGAAGGTGCACCGTCTCGGCCTGTCGAACCGCAGCGGCGGCGGGGCCGAGGCCGAGGCCGAACCGGTGGCCGCCGCGGCGCCGGGCGCC
>NZ_JBTLRM010000041.1:0-35647 GCF_054482755.1 Roseivivax sp. CAU 1761 | reverse complement strand
GTGGGATAGTATGCTTCTGATCCAGTGAGTTGAGGCACCGCAGAACCAGGCGGTGCTTGATCGGGCGGGCCTTCGTGGCCGGTCCTTTCCCTTACTGGATCGGATCAAGCGCGAGAAGGGCGTTTGGTGGATGCCTTGGCAGTAAGAGGCGATGAAGGACGTGATACTCTGCGATAAGTCCTGGGGAGTCGAGAATAGGCTTTGATCCAGGAATTTCCGAATGGGGCAACCCACCTGAATGTTTGTTGATATTGCCGCAAGGCAGCTATCAACGGGCATGATCAGGTACTTGTGGCCTGAATATATAGGGTTACAAGAGCAAACCCGGGGAACTGAAACATCTAAGTACCCGGAGGAAAGGACATCAATAGAGACTCCGTTAGTAGTGGCGAGCGAACGCGGACCAGCCGAGCCTTGAGCGTGATCAGAACATGTTGGAAAGCATGGCCAGAGCGGGTGACAGCCCCGTATGAGAAGCGCGATGGGACGTATCAAGTAGGGCGGGACACGTGTAATCCTGTTCGAAGATCGGAGGACCACCTCCGAAGGCTAAGTACTCCTTACTGACCGATAGCGAACCAGTACCGTGAGGGAAAGGTGAAAAGCACCCCGACGAGGGGAGTGAAACAGTACCTGAAACCGGACGCCTACAAGCAGTCGGAGGAGCCTCGAGCTCTGACGGCGTACCTTTTGTATAATGGGTCATCGACTTGGTCTATCCAGCAAGCTTAAGCCGTTAGGTGTAGGCGCAGCGAAAGCGAGTCTTAATAGGGCGCATGAGTTGGATGGATCAGACCCGAAACCGAGTGATCTAGGCATGACCAGGATGAAGGTTGGGTAACACCAACTGGAGGTCCGAACCCACACCTGTTGAAAAAGGTCGGGATGAGTTGTGCCTAGGGGTGAAAGGCCAATCAAACTCGGAGATAGCTGGTTCTCCGCGAAATCTATTTAGGTAGAGCGTCATCCGAATACCCCGGGGGGTAGAGCACTGGATGGGTAATGGGGCCCCACAGGCTTACTGATCCTAACCAAACTCCGAATACCCGGGAGTACTAGATGGCAGACACACGGCGGATGCTAACGTCCGTCGTGGAGAGGGAAACAACCCTGACCTCCGGCTAAGGCCCCCAATTCATGGCTAAGTGGGAAAGCAGGTGGGACGACCAAAACAACCAGGAGGTTGGCTTAGAAGCAGCCATCCTTTAAAGATAGCGTAACAGCTCACTGGTCTAAACAAGTTGTCCTGCGGCGAAGATGTAACGGGGCTCAAGCCATGAGCCGAAGCCGAGGATGCACGTAAGTGCGTGGTAGCGGAGCGTCGTGTGACATAGTCTCGTTCCTCCTTCGATCCGTCCGCGGATCACTGGAGGAGAGAGGCTTTCTGTGAAGCCGCCCTGTGAGGGATGCGGTGGAGAGATCACGAGCGAGAATGATGACATGAGTAGCGACAAGGAGTGTGAGAGACACTCCCGCCGAAAGTCCAAGGGTTCCTGCTTAAAGCTAATCTGAGCAGGGTAAGCCGGCCCCTAAGGCGAGGCCGAAAGGCGTAGTCGATGGGAACCAGGTGAATATTCCTGGGCCAGGAGATGGTGACGGATTGCGAGGATTGTCAGGCCTTATCGGATTGGTCTGGCGGTTTAGCAGTCCCTGGAAACAGCCCTCCACAGGACCGTACCCGAAACCGACACAGGTGGACTGGTAGAGCATACCAAGGCGCTTGAGAGAACGATGTTGAAGGAACTCGGCAAAATACCTCCGTAAGTTCGCGAGAAGGAGGCCCGGTTTTTGCGCAAGCAGAGGCCGGGGGCACAAACCAGGGGGTGGCGACTGTTTACTAAAAACACAGGGCTCTGCGAAGTCGCAAGACGACGTATAGGGTCTGACGCCTGCCCGGTGCCTGAAGGTTAAAAGGAGGGGTTCACGCTCCGAATTGAAGCCCAGGTAAACGGCGGCCGTAACTATAACGGTCCTAAGGTAGCGAAATTCCTTGTCGGGTAAGTTCCGACCTGCACGAATGGCGTAACGACTTCCCCGCTGTCTCCAACATCGACTCAGCGAAATTGAATTGCCTGTCAAGATGCAGGCTCCCCGCGGTTAGACGGAAAGACCCCGTGCACCTTTACTACAGCTTCACACTGGCATCAGGCCTGCGATGTGCAGGATAGGTGGTAGGCGTCGAAGCGGTCCCGCCAGGGGCCGTGGAGCCATCCTTGAGATACCACCCTTCGTTCGCTTGATGTCTAACCGCGGACCGTCATCCGGTTCCGGGACCCTGTGTGGCGGGTAGTTTGACTGGGGCGGTCGCCTCCTAAAGCGTAACGGAGGCGCGCGAAGGTTGGCTCAGAGCGGTCGGAAATCGCTCGTTGAGTGCAATGGCAGAAGCCAGCCTGACTGCAAGACTGACAAGTCGAGCAGAGTCGAAAGACGGCCATAGTGATCCGGTGGTCCCAAGTGGGAGGGCCATCGCTCAACGGATAAAAGGTACGCCGGGGATAACAGGCTGATACTGCCCAAGAGTCCATATCGACGGCAGTGTTTGGCACCTCGATGTCGGCTCATCTCATCCTGGGGCTGGAGCAGGTCCCAAGGGTACGGCTGTTCGCCGTTTAAAGAGGTACGTGAGCTGGGTTTAGAACGTCGTGAGACAGTTCGGTCCCTATCTGCCGTGGGTGTAGGAGACTTGAGAGGAGTTGCCCCTAGTACGAGAGGACCGGGGTGAACGATCCACTGGTGGACCTGTTGTCGTGCCAACGGCAGTGCAGGGTAGCTATGATCGGACAGGATAACCGCTGAAGGCATCTAAGCGGGAAGCCCCCCTCAAAACAAGGTCTCCCCGAGGGCCGTGGTAGACGACCACGTCGATAGGCCGGAGATGTACGCGCAGCAATGCGTTCAGTTGACCGGTACTAATGGCCCGACAGGCTTGATCCGATCCAGTAACGGGAAGGACATATCCCCCGACACTGATCGAAGCATGCCGTCCCAGGAGAACACCTTGACCCAGACAACGATGTTGATCCCGCCCGCGGCGCAAAGCCGCTCGCGGGTCTTTCCCGGTCTGGTGGTCACAGCACGAGCAAAACACCCGGCTCCATTCCGAACCCGGCCGTTAAGTGCCGTCGCGCCGATGGTACTGCGTCTCAAGACGTGGGAGAGTAGGTCGCCGCCAGACCTGGAAAGACCCGCCCGTTTCTCTCAACCACGATCACAACAACCACGTCCCGGGGCCAAAACAGCCCCCTGGCGCGGGGTGGAGCAGCCCGGTAGCTCGTCAGGCTCATAACCTGAAGGTCACAGGTTCAAATCCTGTCCCCGCAACCAACTTCAGCGAAAATATTGCTAGTGACGGCGCCGGCCCCATCTGGCGCCTATTTGCGTAGCTCCCCAGCAGATTGCCCGACAGCTCCAGCCGCGGTGCGTCAGGCTCTCTCGCTCCCAATGCAACACGATCCTGTCGACGATCTCGTGCAGCGCGTCCGCCGCACGGCTGGCGGTAACCCCGGACCGCGGCCGTAAGGCACGCGGCTCTGCGCCTCAGGCGAGGACGGCGAGGGAGAGCGCGCCGACGAGGATCAGGCTCAGGGCCCAAAGACGGTCGAGATTGAGCCAGCCCCGGGAGAGAAAGCGCAGGCCCAGCCAGCGATAGACGGCGAGCGCGAGAAGCCCGCCGGCGAGCGTCATCGCGCCGGTATGCGCGGCGGCGACCAGCAGGGCGGTCGCGGCATTGCCCGACATCAGCTGCGACGCCGCGGCGTGGCCGGCATCCACGTCCAGGCTGCGGCACAGGCCGAGATAGATCGGCACCAGCATCAGGCCGGCACCGTGCGCCGTGGCGGCCAGGAACGACCACAGCGCCAGCCGCGTCGGCGGCACGCGGGCGAGGATGCGCGGGTGCCTGGGGTTGATCAGCAGGTAGAGGCCGAGCGCGATCACGAGGCCGGCGGCGGCGATCCGGATCTCACGCTGCCAGTCGGCCAGCACCGTCAGCGCCGCGAACGGCGCCAGCATCGCGGCCATGGCGAGCAGGTGCCCGGCGGCGAGCGCCAGCAGCGCCCGCAGGAGGCTCTGCGGCGCCCGGTCCATCAGCGCCGCCGCCACCGCCAGCGGCCAGCCCATGCCGGGATTGATGCCGTGATAGATGCCGGACGCGACGACGGCCCCCCAGAGGGCCGTCGCCGGGCTCACGCCGTCCACGGCTCAGACGGAGGGGTAGCAGAAACTGTCGGTCGAGCAGTCGCCGCCCTCGAGCCGGATCTGGTGGCTGCGGTAGCCCGCCGGGAAGTCGACGTAGAAGTCCCGGTCGAGCTCCAGCCCCCCGCCGGCGCCGGTCCGGGCCATCACCATCTGACCGCCCCCGCCCTCGGGGTAGAACTGCGTGTCCCAGGTCGAGTAGAGCGAGTTGGTCCAGTAGACGCGGGTGCCGTCGCGGCTGATCTCGACCATCTGCGGGCCGAAGGCGAAGGGCTTGCCGTTCGGGTGCGGCGTGCCGCGCGCTATGCCGCCGATCTCCACCTTGCCGGCAAGCTTCGGCGCCATCGGGTCGGAGACGTCGTATTGGTGCATCTCGCCGAGCCCCCAGCAGGCGACGTAGAGATATTTGTCGTCGAGGCTGAGATCGATGTCGGTGACCAGCGGCGGCACGGCCTCGAAGCCCTTGAGCAGCGGCGGCAGGTTCTCGGCCGTCTCGGGGCGCGGGTCGATGGTCACGGTCTTCCTGGCGTCGAAGCTGCCGTCCTTCTTGCGCCACCAGGTGAAGATTGCGCCCTGCAGGTTGGTGGTGTCGACCACCACGCCGCAGAAGCCGTAATCCTTGGCCGGATCATGCGCGGGCCGGATCTCGAGCGCCATCTGGTGGTTCGCGCCCAGATCGATGGTCTGCACGTTGCGGCGCTGGCGCAGATTCCAGAAATGGATCTTGTGGCCGTACTTGTTCGACAGCAGGTCCTCGGGCACCAGCCCGTTCTCGAATTGCGGCGGCAGCGCCCATTCCGAGCTGACCATGTAGTCGCGCGGCAGGTTCCACCAGAAATCGTAGTGCTTCTGCTGTTCGCCCCGGTCCATCTCGTAGCGGCCGAGGATCTCGAAGGTCTCGCAATCCATGATGAAGATGCCCGGCGGGCCGTCGGTGCCGTCCGCGCCGCCGCCGCCCAAGGTCGAGACGTAGATGCCCTCGGGCCCGCAATGGATCGTGTGCGGGCGCGAATAGCCGGTCTTGGCGAACACCTCCTCGGGTTCGATGATCTTGTGGATGCTGGCCTTCCGCGGCTCCTTCACGTCGACCACGTAGATGCGCGAGGAGCGGATCCCCGGAATGATCAGGTAGCGGCGTTCGAGGAAGGCGTGGCCGCTGAGCGGCGACAGCGCCGACGAGCAGGCGTTCCAGCCGAAATGGTGAAACTCGTCGCCCTTGTTCGGCATGATCAGAGTGTGGACGATCTGGCCGTAGCTGCCGGAGTCGGGGTTCACGTCGATGACGGCAAGGCCGTCGGGCTGCGATCCGTCGGGGCTCAGCATCAGCGTGAAGGCCAGCGTTTCCGCCGGCGCCTCCATGGCCAGTTTCGGTGTCGCGTGAAATGTCGGGTCGGGTCTCAAATTCATGGCGTGGCTCCTCCCAGTCCAAGGGCGCCAAATCATTTGGCGGGCAATCTCGCGCGCCCTGCGGCAAGCCTGCCACGAATCCGCGCGAGCGGTAAACAAAGGGGTCGGTGCAGGCCGTGGGGCGGAGGGCGCCGGGGTCGCGCCGCGCCGGGTGCCGTCCGGGGGCGCGGCGGACGCTACTCGGCCTGGCCGGGCGCCGGGGCGATCTCGAGGGGCCCGGGCTGCCGTATCTCGGCGTCGATCTCGATCATGCCCACCTGGATGGCCACCGAGGCTATGGCGCCCGCGGCGCTCCATCCGGCCATGAGATGGTGATAGACCTGCGCGGTGAGCTCCAGCTCCGCGCCCGGGGCGCTGGCATCGCCGGCCATCAGGGCGCGCAGGTCGACCGCGCCGCCGGTGAGCTCCAGCCCGTCCTTGCCCTCCGCCCAGTCCCGGAAGGCGGCATCGGTTGCGGCGGCATCCCGCACAGCGGGCTCGTTCATCAGGCCGAGATAGCAGAACACGCGGATGTCGCCGCCGATCTCGCCGATGTGGACGTAGAACTCGCCCGGCGGCGCCATGTCGAGCACCCAGTAGAGCGCCTCGTCGGGCACCCGGGCCACGGCGATCTCGCTGGCCGCGCCGCCGGCGCGCGCGTCTTCGACGAAGCGCGACGGGGCCGCCATGGCCTCGGCGCAGGTTTCCTGGAAGCGGTCGAGGGCGCGCGGGACCGGGGCATCCTGGGCCGCGGCGGGGGCGGTGGCGAGGATCAGGAGGGCGGCGGGCGACAGGGAACGAAACGACATGACAGGCTCCAATAGGGTCTTGAACTAATTGCTGCGGGCTCCCGGGCCCGCGCGCGGATGCGCCGGAAAAGAGATCGATGCAAAAACGGGACGGGAAGCGGGACCTCGCTTTCGTCGCCGACCCGCGGCGCGGTCGGCGGAGGGGGGGCAAAGCCCGTCGGGCGGGTGCGCCGGTAATGCCGGCCCCGCCCGCGCAGCCGCGTTCGGGCCCGCCGCCCCACGGTGCCGACCGGGGGCGACCGGCGGCATCCTAGCGCAGTTCCCGCCATCCGGAAAACGCCGGCCGCGGCGCGGGCCGGGCACCTCTCCCCGCTCCCCGCTGCGCCGCGCGGGGCCGGAGGCGGCCCCCGGGAGCGCTTCGGTCAACGCCGCTGACCCGAGTTATGGTGATTCGTTCCTCGAAATCGGGTATTGTGAACAAAATTTGCAACTCAGTGTTTCTGTACCCGGTCCGGCCGTTACAGGCGGGCACCGGCATGCGATTTTGCGCCCCCTGTATTTTCCGGCGCGACCTTTTTCTGGAGGAAATCATTATGGCACGCACATTGGCATTCACCGTCAGCGGGGACATCGACACGCATATCTTCGTCGAGGAGGGGGACTTCGACGGCGACGGCTTCACCGACCTGCGCTTCACCGTCAGTCTGGACGAATCCGGGGGCAAGACCGGCGATCTGCGCGGCCTGTTCTGGGATGCTGCCGGGGACGACACCACGGGATGGGGCGTCTGGGCGCCCGGCAGCCCGGACGTCACGGATGAGGATTTTCGCGCCAACAAGGTCTCCGACCTCGGCAACGGCGCGAACATGAACGGCAAGATCACCAACAAGGGCAAGAAGTTCGATGCCGGGGTGGAGCTCGGCACGCCGGGCATCGGCAAGGACGACATCAAGACCACCAGCTTCGTGGTCACCGCCGGCAGCCAGGATCTGACCCTGGACGATATCGGCGGCATGCGCTTCGGCGTGCGCATCACCAGCTTCGGGGAGATCGGCGGCTCCCGGGAGGGATCCCTGAAGATCGCCGGCGTGGCGCCACACGCGCCCGACGCGCTGGACGATGCCCTGACCACCGACGAGGACAGCGTCGGCATGATCAACATCCTCGCCAATGACAGCGACGACGACGGCGATCCGCTGACCGTCACCGCGATCGAGGGCGGGACGGTCGGCGTGCCCTACCTCGTCACCAGCGATGGCGGGCGGGACGCCCTCGTCACCGTCGCCGCCGATGGCAGCATGAGCGTCGATCCGAGCGGCAATTTCGAGGATCTGACCACCGGCGAAACCGACACCTTCACTCTGATCTACCACATCTCCGACGGGGCGGGCGGCACCGACTGCGCCGAGATCGCGGTGACCATCGAAGGGGTGAACGACGCACCGGTCGCCAACCCGGACGTCTTCTTCGTCGAACCCGGCGACCATGCGCTGGTCGACGTCGCGGCGAACGACACCGATGTCGATGGCATGGTGGACCCGACGACCATGCTGTTCTTTGGCGCCGCGGGCCTGGCCGTCACGCTGGTCGACAAGCTCTCGTATCACGCGCCGGATATCGGCGGCGACCTCGTCGACGACAGCTTCAACGACACCTTCATCTACACGATCGAGGATCTCGAGGGTCTGGCCAGCGCGCCCGGCGACGTCACCGCCAAGGTGATCGACCCGCTGATCGAAACCGATGTCGACGCCGCCGCCGCGGCGAGCAACGGGCAGCTGCTGTCGCTGAGCCTCGAGACCGAGGACCGCACCTTCAACACCTCCTCGCATTACGATCTCAGCATCGTCGCGGGCAGCGTCGACCAGGCGGTGAACGTGTCCTTCGTCATCGACGGGTCGGGCTCGGTCTCGGGAGCGCAATACAACCAGCAGCGCCTGGCGGTGCAGAACGCGATCAACGATCTCAGGGCCAGTTTCGCCGCCAATCCCGATGCCGACGTGGAGGTGCAGCTGGTGCAGTTTGCCAGTTCCGCCAGCGCCGCCAGCTACGACCTGTTCAGCTCGGTGCTCGACAATGTCGCGTCCGGCACGCCGATCAGTTCGCAGCTCGGCGGGGCCACCAATTACGAGGCCGCGCTCGATCTGGCGGTGGACTTCTTCACCGGGCAGGGCGGCGACGACAACTTCATGCTGTTCGCCTCGGACGGCCTGCCCAACGTGCCCTCGACCAGCTTCGCGAACTTCACCGACGAGGTCGCGGAACTCGAGGCGCTGAACGTCGACCGCACGGCGGTGGGCTTCGGCGGGGCCAGCGCGGCGGCGCTGAACGCCGTCGACAGCGGCGGCAATGCCACCATCGTCGCCACCGCGGCCGATCTCGGCGACGTCTTCGCGGGCGCGGCGCTGTTCCCGGCGGACCTGCTCGACTTCTCGCTGAAGGTGGACGGCACCGAGGTCGCGGACGAGACCGACCTGATCCCACTGGGCGGCGGCGACTACGCGCTGGCGGGCTTCCTGACCGGGCTCGACAACACGCATCTCGCCACCAACACGGTGGAGGCGGTGGCGCAGTTCGACACCGACAATGACGGCATGGCGGACGAGACCCGCACCGCGACGACGGTGATCGACGGCACCGACGGATCGGACGTGCTGTTCGTCTGACGCATCTAGGTTCGGCCCGGCGCGCGCCGCGCCGGGCCGGCCTCAGCCGCGCGCCGCGGGCGGCGCCGCGTCGCTCGAGAGCAGCCCGGCCTCGACCAGGGCCACGGCCATAGTGTCGCTGGAGAACGGCTTCTGCACGATCGGGCAGGGCGGGTAGGCCCGGCGCAGCTCCTCGGATTCGCCGTATCCCGTCACCAACACGAAGGGGATGCCGGCGGCGACCAGCGCCTCGGCCACCGCGACCGAGCGCTCGCCGCCGAGGTTCACGTCGACGAAGGCGACATCGAAGGCGGCGCTCTCCAGCACCCGCAGCGCTTCCGCCACGGAGCCCGCGATGCGCACGTCGTCGGCACCGAACTCGGTCAGCATGTCGGCCGCATCCATCGCCACGATCATCGCATCCTCGACCACCAGCGCGGTGCCGGAGAGCCGCGGCCGCCCGGCCGGCGCGGCCGGCTTGACGCGCTGCAGGGCGACGACGTTCTCGGGTTCGGTGAGGAAGCGCGCCGGCACGCCGAATCGCGCCTGCACGCCCTCGGCGCGGTACTCGATCTCGGCGGCGCCGCCCAGTTCGTGCGGGATCGAGCGTTCGATCACCGCGCTGCCGAAGCCGCGCCGCTCCGGCGCCGCCACCTGCGGTCCGCCGCGTTCGCCCCAGGCGATGGCGAGCCCGCCCGCGCCGTCGCGCGCGAGGTCCACCGCGATGCGGCCCTCGGGGCGGCTGAGGGCGCCGCGCTTGACCGAGTTGGTCACCATCTCGTGCAGCACCAACGCCAGGGTGGTGTAGGCGTCGGGCGCCACCAGGACGTCATGGCCGCGGATCTCCACGCGGTCCTCGGCGCCGGCATAGGCGGCGAATTCGATCTGCAGCAATTCGTGCAGCGATCCCGGGCGCCAGTCGCGCCGGGTCAGCTGGTCATGTGCCCGGGCGAGGCTCTGGATGCGTCCGTCGAGGCTGCCGGCGAAATCCTCCACGCGGCTCTCGGTGTGCCGGGTCTGCGCCACCAGCCCGCGCATCAGGTTGAGAATGTTGCGCACCCGGTGGTTCAGTTCGCCGATCAGCAGATCCTGGCGGTCGCGGCTGCGCGCCTGTTCGGCCCGCGCGGCGTCGGCGGCGCGCAGGAAGACCTCCAGCAGCATCGTCCGCATCAGCTCGGCGGAGCGGAAATCGTTCGGCGTCCACGGCGCGCTGCGCCCGGCGACGATCTCGCGCCAGGCCTTGAAGCTCTTGCGGGGCGAGATCCGGGCGCCGTCCTCGCTGGCCGCCTTGGCGGGCTCGCCGGCCCAGTCGACGCTGCGCGCCTGCTCCTGGCGGCAGAAGACCAGGTAGTCGCGCGGATCGCGCGGGACCGGCACCACCAGGATGCCGGCGGTGCGGTCGAGATAGGCCGCCGCCTCGGGGTGATCCTGGGCCAGCGCGTCGGTGGCGAAGGGAATCCGCGATTCGGTGCGGTTGAGATAGCGGATCAGCGCCGCGAACTCGTCCTCGTCCGGGGTCTGCCCGACCGCGGTGAAGCGTCCCTCGCTGTGCAGCACCAGCCCGTCATGCGGCAGCACCTCCTGCAGCGCGGAGGAGGCCTGCGGCAGCAGGTCGGCGAAGCTGCGGCCCTGGACGACCTGCCGCAGCAGCTTGGTCTGGACCTTGTGGACCGCCGCCTCGACCTCTTCGCGGCTGGCTTCCTCGATGCGGGACAGCTCGTAGGAGAACAGGTGCGCGAAGAGCTCGATCGTGGTGCGGGTCTCGAACTCGATGTGCCGCGGCGTGCGGTGGTGGCAGGCAAACAGCCCCCAGAGCACGCCATCCTTCATGATCGAGACCGACATCGAGGCGGCCACGTCCATGTTGCGCAGGTATTCCAGATGCACCGGCGACACGGCGCGGGTGATCGCCAGGGACAGGTCGAGCGGCGTGCCCTCGGGGGCGCGGTCCGGCAGGATCGGCACGCCGGGATCGGTGGCGTCGGCGATCAGCCGCAGCAGCGACCGGGTGTAGAGTTCACGGGCCTGGGCCGGGATGTCGGAGGCGGGAAAGCGCAGACCGAGGTAATTGGGCGTCCGGCCGATGCGAGATTGCGCGATCACCCGGCCTGAAAGGTCCGGCTGGAACTGGTAGACCATCACCGAATCGAAGCCCGACAGCGCCTGCAGCGCGCGGGCGCCTTCCTGCGCGGCGACCTCGATGCTGTGGGCGTCGCGCACCCGCTGGATCAGCGGCCAGGTCTGGGCCAGCGCGTCGCCGTCGCGAGTCTGGGTCTTGGGTTCGAATTCCAGCACCAGGTGCCGGCCGCTCTGGTGGATCGAGACGTCGAACCGCCGCGCGCCGAGGGTGAAGCCGAAGATCCGCGTCATCGGCGCGCTCTGGCCGAGCTGGTGCATCCGGTCGCGGATCAGCCGCATCGCCGTGTCCGGCAGGAGCCGCGACAGGGGCTGGCCGATCGGGTCGCTGCCGCCCGTGCCCAGAACCTCGCCCAGGTTCTGGGAGGCATGCTGCACGATCCAGTCGGACGAGACGGCAATCAGCGCGCCGTAGCTCTGCACCCGTCCCAGCAGGTGGATGGGCTCGCGATCGCATTCCGTCAGATCGGCCGCGTCGTGGCGGGCGGCCTCGCGTGCGGCGGTGGTCTCGGGTCTCATTTCGGCTCGGTTCCCCTTTCGAGCTGAATGCGCGCCGCCGCCGCGCGGAAGATTTCAAAACCCCTTCGGGTGTCCCGAAGGATGGTCCCGGCACGCGCGCTGGCCGGGTCGATGGCATCGAGCCGCAGGCACAGCGCCGGCCAGGCGCCCGCCGGGGCGGGCAGTGCCAGGCTCGCCGGGACGTCGTGGCCGGCGCCCTGCAGGCGCCGCGTGAGCACCTGCGCCCCGAGCCGCGAGCCCAGGACAAGATAGGCCACCGCGTCCGCATCGAGCGTGACATCCGCGTTCCGAGGGGCAGGAACGGGGTGCCGGAAGGCGTGACCGTCGGCCTCGTGCGCGGCGATCAGATCGCGGAGGTACTGGCCCTCCGCGTCCTCGGCCGCGCCTGCGAGACACAGCTGCAGGGCCTTCAGCGCCGCGCCCTGGGCCGCCACGAACCCGGGTATGTCCGGGGTGTCGCCATCGACGAGGGGCGCGACGGCGGCCTCGGCCGCGGCATGCGCCGCGTCCGTGTCCTGTTTCAGGCGCCAGCGGAAGCCTCTTGTCCCGCGGGCCTGACGGTCCCGGGGCGCCAGCGGCCGCGAAGCGGGGAGGGAGCGATCATCAAACACGGGCGACCCTGCGCGGTCGGACCCCGTGACTGGGGCCGACCGCCGAACGTTAACCCGTTCCCTGCCGCAGGGACAAGGGCCGCCGGCCCCCGGGCGGGCGCTCAGCCGATTTCGCGCAGACGCTCCAGTGCCTCGGCCAGCTTGGCATCCTCGTCCTCGCGCAGCGCCAGGGTCTCGCGGGTTTCGGCCACCACCTCCTCGGGCGCGCTGGCGGCGAATTTCGGGTTCTTCAGGCGGCCGGAGAGGCCGCCGATCTCCTTGCCCAGCTTGGCGCGGCTCTTTTCCAGCCGGGCGATCTCGGCGGCGACGTCGATCAGACCGGCCAGCGGCAGGCCGAAGGTCGCGCCCTCGACCGGGATCGTCACCGTGCCCTTGGGGAAGGCCGCGACCTCGTCGAGCCGGTCGATCCGCGCCAGACGCCGGATCAGCGGCGCGTTGCGCTCCCAGGCGGCGCGCCCGGCTGGGTCGAGCCCGGTGACCAGCATCGGCACTTCGAGCCCCGCCGGCACGTGCATCTGGGCGCGGGCCGAGCGCACGCCCTCGATCAGCGCGATCACCCAGCCCATTTCGCGCGCCGCGGCCGGATCGACGGTTGTCTCGGCGCGGTCCCCGGGCCAGGCGCCGTGCACCAGCATGGTCTCGCGCGGCGCCAGCGTGCCCCAGAGCTCTTCGGTGATGAAGGGCATGAAGGGGTGCAGCATCAGCAGGCAGCGGTCCAGCACATGCGCCATGGTGGCGCGGGTCTCGGCCACCACGGCCGGATCGTCCGAACCGAAGAGCGGCTTGGAAAACTCCACGTACCAGTCGCAGACCCGGCCCCAGACAAAGGCATAGAGGGCGTTGGCGGCGTCGTTGAAGCGAAACTCGGCGAGCGCCGCGTCGACGGTTTCGCGGATCTGCGCGGTTTCGCCCAGGATCCAGCGGTTGGCGGTCTGCACCGGCGCCGGGGCGTCGGCGGCCGTGCCGCGGCCCTCGAACACGCCGTTCATCTCGGCGAAGCGGCAGGCATTCCAGAGCTTCGTGCCAAAATTGCGGTAGCCCGCGATGCGCTCCTTGGACAGCTTCAGGTCGCGCCCCATCGCCGCCATCGCGGCCAGGGTGAAGCGCACCGCGTCGGCGCCGTATTCGTCGATCAGGTCCAGCGGGTCGAGCACGTTGCCGAGCGATTTCGACATCTTCTTGCCCTTCTCGTCGCGCACCAGCGCGTGGACATAGACGGTGTCGAAGGGCCGCTCGCCGACCACGGCGTATTGCATCATCATCATCCGGGCGACCCAGAAGAAGATGATGTCGAAGCCGGTGATCAACACGCTCGTGGGGAAGTAGCGCTCGAGCTCCGCGGTCTGTTCGGGCCAGCCCAGCGTGCCGATCGGCCAGAGCCCCGAGGAGAACCAGGTGTCGAGCACGTCGGGATCGCGGAAGACCGGCCAGGCATCGGGGACCGAGCGTTGCCGGATCGCGCCCTCGTCGCGCCAATTGCCGACGAGGCTTTCGAGGAAGGTCAGCGCCTCGGCCTCGTCCTCGCAGACGTGGAACTCGGCATCGTCGCCGAAATAGGCCTGCATCTTCTCCAGCGCCTCGGCCTCGGAGGCGGCGCAGAACCGCCGCCATTCGCCGCTGCCCTCGGGATCGGGGGCGTACCAGACCGGGATGCGGTGGCCCCACCAGAGCTGCCGCGAGATGCACCAGGGCTCGATGTTCTCGAGCCAGTGGAAATACACCTTGCGGTCGCGCTCGGGCAGGATGCGGGTGGTGCCGTCGCGCACCGCGTCGAGCGCCGGATCGACGATCTTCGAGGTGTCGACGAACCACTGGTCGGTGAGCATCGGCTCGATCACCACCTTCGAGCGGTCGCCGAAGGGCTGCATGATCGGCTTGGCCTCGACCAGCGGCACCAGCTGGTCGGCGCGGGTCTCGCCGCCCTCCTCGGGCGCCGGCGGGGCCTTCTGACCCAGCCGCGGATCGGTCGGCGGCACCATCACGGCAAGGCCCTCGGCGGTGATCTGCTCGATCACCCGGGCGCGGGCCTCGAAGCGGTCGAGGCCGCGCAGCTCGTCGGGGACGAGGTTGACGGCGTCGATCTCGGTCTCGTCCAGCGCGCGCTCGCCCCGCGCCACCGCCACGGCCAGCGCCGCGGCCTCGGCATAGGGCGCGCCGTCGTCGCGCATGGCGCCGCGGGTGTCCATCAGCCGGTAGCACGGGATGTCGCCGCGGCGCGCCACCGCGTAATCGTTGAAATCGTGCGCGCCGGTGATCTTGACCGCGCCCGAGCCGAAGCCCGGATCGGGATAGGGGTCGGCGATGATCGGGATCAGGCGGCGGTGGTCCTTCGGCCCGACCGGGATCTCGCAAAGCTTGCCGACCAGCGGCGCGTAGCGCGAGTCGTGCGGGTTCACCGCCACCGCGCCGTCGCCCAGCATGGTCTCGGGACGGGTGGTGGCGATGGCGATGTAGTCGCGCTCTTCCTCGAAGATCACCACGCCGTCGTCGTCGCGCTCGGTATAGGTGTAGCTCGCGCCGTCGGCCAGCGGGTACTTGAAGTGCCACATGTGGCCCGGCACCTCGACGTTCTCGACCTCGAGATCGGAGATCGCGGTCTCGAAATGCGGGTCCCAGTTGACCAGCCGCTTGCCGCGGTAGATCAGCCCCTTGTCGTACATGTCGACGAAGACCCGGATCACCGCGTCGTGGAAGTTACCCTCCTCGCCCGCGGGGGCGCCGGGCGCGCCGGACATGGTGAAGGCGTTGCGCGACCAGTCGCAGGAGGCGCCGAGGCGCTTGAGCTGCTCGATGATGCGGCCGCCCGATTGCGCCTTCCACTCCCAGACCTTGTCGAGAAAGGCGTCGCGGCCCATCTCGCGGCGGCCGGGATGGGCCGGGTCCTTGGCCAGTGCGCGCTCGACCACCATCTGGGTGGCGATGCCGGCATGGTCCTGGCCGGGCTGCCAGAGCGTGTCGTGGCCCTGCATGCGGTGCCAGCGCACCAGGATGTCCTGCAGCGTGTTGTTGAAGGCGTGGCCCATATGCAGGGACCCGGTGACGTTCGGCGGCGGGATCATGATCGAGAAGGTCTCGGCGCCCGGCCGGGCATTGGCCCCGGCGCGGAAGGCCCCGGCCTCTTCCCATTTCGCATAGAGCCGTGCCTCGGCCTCGGCCGCGTCGAAGGTCTTGTCCATCGCCATGTCAGGTCGTCCCGTGCCAGGCCTGCCGCGGGGCAGGCGCGTTCTGTCGCCAGCGGTCTAGCGAAGCGGCGCGGCAAGGGAAAGGGCGGGGAGGAGGGGATGCGGCGACGCCAGGGAGGAGGAGGGCGCCGCCGCTGATCCGATGACCCCAAGGGAGGAGGAGAAGGGCCATCAGCTCGGTGCCGGAGGGGAGCGCGAGGCGTCCGATCCGGCGATGTTCGGTGCGGCGACGCCAGGGAGGAGGAGGGCGCCGCCGCTGATCCGATGACCCCAGGGAGGAGGAGAAGGGCCATCAGCTCGGGTGCCGGAGGGGAGCGCGAGGCGTCCTGTCCGGCGATGTTCGGTGCGGCGACGCCAGGGAGGAGGAGGGCGCCGCCGCTGATCCGATGACCCCAAGGGAGGAGGAGAAGGGCCATCAGCTCGGGTGCCGGAGGGGAGCGCGGGGCTCCGATCCGGCGATGTTCGGTGCGGCGACGCCAGGGAGGAGGAGGGCGCCGCCGCTGATCCGATGACCCCAAGGGAGGAGGAGAAGGGCCATCAGCTCGGTGCCGGAGGGGAGCGCGGGGCGTCCGATCCGGCGATGTTCGGTGCGGCGACGCCAGGGAGGAGGAGGGCGCCGCCGCTGATCCGATGACCCCAAGGGAGGAGGAGAAGGGCCATCAGCTCGGGTGCCGGAGGGGAACGCGGGGCTCCGATCCGGCGATGTTCGGTGCGGCGACGCCAGGGAGGAGGAGGGCGCCGCCGCTGATCCGATGACCCTCAAGGGAGGAGGAGAAGGGCCATCAGCTCGGATGCCGGAGGGGAGCCGCAGGGCGTCCAATCCGGCGATGTCTTGTCTGGGAACTCGTCCCTGTCTCGGGGAGGCAACGCCGTTTCGTCGGCCGGGTTTCCTCTCCGCGAAGATTTTTCTGCGCTGCAGCGCTTTGGCGTCAGGCCTCGTAGGCGGCCTGGTAGGCCACCCGCCGGATCTCGGAGCGGCCGAGGCCCAGATCGGCCAGTTCCCGGTTGCTCAGCATCGAGAGTTCGGCCACGGTCTGCTTGTAGACACGCTTGCGGGCACGGTTGGCGCGGAACTCCGCGACCAGGGCGGAGAGGCGGTTGCCGAGGCCGGTGCCGCGGACGTCGTTCAGGGTCTGTGCATATGCCATTGGTCATCTCCATTGGCTGTCGTTCTGTGTTGACGCTAACTTGGCGCTGATGCTGCACCTGCACAATGGACGTGTCGACAAGGCCGCTATGCAGAAAGCGCAAGAATATACTTGCCGCGAAATCAGGCACTTCCGCGGAATGCCTCACCTTGACCCTAGGTCCTTTCGGGGGCCCGACGCGGGTGTCGTCGGGTCATTTGAGGCGGTTTCGCGCAGCCCAACCCGCGGCCTCGAGGGCGCGTTCTTTGTCCGGAGTCTATAGAGCGGGCGCCTCGCACAGGCGGCGCGCGGAGCCGCGGCAGCGCGGGCGGGGGCGGCGAGATCGGGAATGGCACCTCCTGGGAGCGCATGGGACGGAATGGCCCCGATCCATGGGACACGATGGGCCGGTCAGGGGAAAGCTTGGGATGCGGCGTCGAAAACCCGAATCCCGGGCCGCGATTCCCCGGATTGGACCTCGGAAAAGGGCGTCGCGGGCGGGTTTGCGACTTTTCCGTCACAGCTTCGCAGAGCGGAATTCGATTGGCTCAACGAATTTCTGAGCGCCACAGTTCCGTCACAAACGTTAATCGTCCCCATAGATATGGTGTGATCCCGCGGTGGTGCTGCCTATATGGGGTAACGGCGCCGTGATTGTTCACCCCAACATATAGTTATCCACAGGGGCGCCTGGCCACATTGGGTAGCGGGCAGGGATTTTTCAGTTGCGTCCCATGCATTCCCATGGCATCCCTTTTGTACGACGAGAGACGGAGCGAACAGCGGACAAAATCCAACGATCCGCGAGACTTCATAAAAACAGAGCAGGCTTCATACAGGCAGTTCCGCTCTCGTCCAAAACGAAAATTCGACCGCGCACACGAGCATAAAATCCCCCCAGAGTGGTGTGCGCATCGGATCTACCCGCATCAAGCGGGGACAGGACGGCGGGTCGATCGATGGCAGCGGATCGACCCGCCGTTTTCCATTTCCGGGGGCGGGACAGAGGGACCGGGCGGAATATGGGCCGCAGGCTGAGGTTCAGAGGCGAGAGCCGTCACAAGGTGGACGGCAAGGGCCGGGTGTCGATCCCGGCCGGATTTCGTCGCGTCCTCGAAGCCGGCGACCCGGACTGGACCCAGGGCCTCAACCCCAACTTCGTCATCGTTTACGGCGATCACCGCCGCAAATACCTCGAATGCTACACGATCGCCGAGTTCGAGGAGGTCGAGGAGCGCATCAGCCGGATGAAGCGCGGCTCGCAGAAGCGCCGCCTGCTGGAACGGCTGTTCTCGACCCAATCCACGCAGACCAGCGTCGACGAGACCGGGCGCATCGTTCTGCCGGCCAAGCTGCGCGACAAGATCGGCATCAGCGGCGAGGCCTATTTCGCCTCCAACGTCGACACGTTCCAGATCTGGAGCCCCGAGGCCTACGAGGCCGAGATCGCCGCGACCGAGGAATATCTCGACGACATGCCCGAGGACTTCGACCCGCTGGAGCTGCTCGACGAGGACGAGGACGCGGAGGAGGTGGCCTGAATGGCCGGGCCGGCCGCCACCCCTGCGCATGTCCCGGTCCTGCTGCGGCCCCTGCTCGCGGCGGTGGCCCCGGTCACCGGCACCTGGATCGACGGCACCTTCGGCGCCGGGGGCTATGCCCGCGGCCTGCTCGAGGCCGGCGCCGAGTGCGTCATCGGCATCGACCGCGACCCGCTGGCACACCGCATGGCGGCGGACTGGGCCGGGCAATGGGGCGACCGGCTGCGCCTCGTGGAGGCCAATTTCGCCGAGATGGACCGCCATGCCGAGGCGGTGGAGGGCGTGGTGCTCGATCTCGGGGTGAGCTCGATGCAGCTCGACCAGGCGGAGCGCGGCTTCTCGTTCCAGAAGGACGGACCGCTCGACATGCGGATGGGATCGGACGGGCCGAGCGCCGCCGATCTGGTCAACGGCGCCGGCGAGGCCGAGCTGGCGGACATCCTCTACATCTACGGTGAGGAGCGCGCCTCCCGCCGCATCGCCCGCGCCCTCCTGCGGGCCCGCGCCGAGGCGCCGATCGAGACCACGCTGCAGCTGGCCGAGATCGTCGAATCCTGCCTGCCGCGGCCCAAGCCCGGCCAGTCGCACCCCGCCACAAGGTCCTTCCAGGCGCTGCGCATCGCGGTCAACGACGAATACGGCGCCCTGCACGAGGGCCTGATGGCGGCCGAGCGGGTGCTGCGTCCGGGCGGGCACCTGGCGGTGGTGACCTTCCATTCGGTCGAGGACCGCATGGTCAAGCGCTTCCTGCAGATCGCCGCCGCGCGCACCGGCCGCGCCAACCGCTTCCAGCCGCTGGAGGAGGAGGTGGCACCCCGCTTCGAACTGGTGACCCGCAAGGCGGTGGGGCCCGATGCCGAGGAACTGGCCGCCAACCCGCGCGCCCGCTCCGCCAAGCTGCGGGTGGCGCGCCGCACCGACGCCGCGGCCAGCCCGGTGGCCCCCGGCGACATCGCCCGCCCGCAACTGAAGAAGGACCGATAGATGCGGACCCTGATCTACTTGTTGACCTCGACGGCGGTGATCGGTCTCGCCTTCTGGGCCTATCACGAGAACTACACCACCCAGGCGGCGATCTCCCGGGTCGAGGCCCTGTCGCGCGACATCGGCCAGGCGCATGAACGGCTGGCCATCCTGCGCGCCGAATGGGCCTATTTGAACCGCCCCGACCGGCTCCGCGATCTCGCCGACATGAACTTCGACCGGCTCGGCCTGCTGCCGTTCCGGGCCGAGCAGTTCGGACGGGTCGACCAGGTCGCCTATCCGGCGCCGCCCGACCTCGTCATCTCCGATCCCGTGGACGTCACCAGCGCCGGAGCCGACCAGCCATGATCCGCACCCCCCTGCGGCCGCTCGCCCGCATCCTCGACGCCCGCCGCAGCGGCGAGAACCCCGATGCCATCGAACGCGAGAACCTGCGCATCCGGCACGAGCAGATGCGCGACCGCTCGCGGATGCGGGCCGAGAGCCGGCTGCTGATCCTCGGCGTCGCCTTCTTCTGCGCCTTCGCGGTGGTGGGGGCCCGGATGGGCATGCTGGCGGCCTCCGAACCCTCCGAGCCGCGGGCCCAGGCGCCCGGCGCCGCGATCGTGTCGGGGCGGGCCGACATCACCGACCGCAAGGGCCGCATCCTCGCCACCAACATGGAGACCTATTCGCTCTACGCGCATCCGCAGCAGATGATCGAGCCGCAGCGCGCGGCCGACGAGCTGGTGCGCATCTTCCCGGATCTCGAGCGCGACCAGCTGCTGAAGATCTTCACCGGCAAGCGCAAGTTCGCCTGGGTGCGCAAGACCCTGAGCCCCGAACAGATGCAGGCGGTGCACGATATCGGCGAGCCGGGGCTGCTGTTCGGGCCGCGCGACATGCGTCTCTATCCGAACGGCAAGCTGGCCAGCCACGTGCTCGGCGGCACCCGCTTCGGCCAGGAGGGCGTGCACTCGGCCGAGGTGGTGGGCTCCGCCGGGCTCGAGCGCTTCTTCGACGAGGAGCTGCGCGATCCGGGCCGGGCGGGCCAGCCGATCCAGCTCTCCATCGACCTGACCGTGCAGGCCGCGGTGGAGCGGGTGCTGGCCGGCGGCATGATGCTGATGAATGCCCGCGGCGCCGCGGCGGTGCTGATGGACGCCCAGACCGGCGAGGTGATCTCGATCGCCTCGCTGCCGGATTTCGACCCGAATTCGCGGCCGCTGCCGCCGACCGAGGGCTCGCCCTCGGACAGCCCGCTCTTCAACCGCGCGGTTCAGGGGGTCTACGAGCTGGGCTCGACCTTCAAGATCTTCGCCGCCGCCCAGGCGGTGGATCTGGGGCTCGTCTATCCGCAGACGGTGATCGACACGGCGCCGCCGATGAAGGTGGGCGGCTTCCGCATCGGCGAGTTCCGCAACAAGAATTACGGTCTCCAGACCGTCGAGGAGATCATCATCAACAGCTCCAACCGCGGCACCGCGCGGCTGGCGCTGCAGATCGGCGGCGAGCGCCAGCAGGATTTCCTGAAGAAGCTGGGCTTCTTCGATCCGACCCCGCTCGAGATCGTCGAGGCCAAGGGCGGGGCGCCGCTGCTGCCCAAGCAATGGACCGAGCTCTCCTCGGTGACGATCTCCTACGGCCACGGCATTTCCAGCTCGCCGCTGCATCTGGCGACCGGATATGCCGCCATCGCCAATGGCGGGCGCATGGTGCGGCCGACCCTGCTGAAGCAGGACGGCCCCCAGGCCGGCCCCCAGGTGATGAGCGAGGAGGCGGCGCGCGCCGCGCAGATCATGCTGCGCAAGGTGGTGACTGAGGGCACGGCGAGCTTCGCCGAGGTGCCGGGCTACCACGTCGCCGGCAAGACCGGCACCGCCGACAAGCCGAAGGAGCGCGGCGGCGGCTATTACAAGGACAAGGTGATCGCCACCTTCGCGGCGATGTTCCCGGCCTACGATCCGCGCTACGTGCTCGTGGTGACGCTGGACGAGCCGGTGGAAACCTCGGGCCCCGAACCCCGCCGCACCGCCGGCTGGACCGCGGTGCCGGTGGCCGCCGAAATGGTCAACCGGGTCGCCCCGCTGCTTGGCCTGCGGCCGGAATTCGACCTGCGCACCGGGCTCACCCTGGCGCGCAACTGAGCGCCGGCGCGGCGCGCCTGGCGCAGGCCGGGACGCGCGCCGCGCCCCGCGCGGGGCTGTGCCGGGTTCTCCGCAGGGGGATGGCCCGCGATGCCGGTCCGCCCCGGGGCGCGCGCCCGCGGCGCGGGCTCAGTCGCCCAGTTCCCGCGCCGTCTCCTCGCGCAGCCGCCGCAATTCGTCCATGGCGGCATCGAGCTGCCGGCGCTGCTCCTCGAGCTCGCCCATCTGGCGGTCCGCCAGCGCGATCCAGGCCCGCATCTGCGCCTCGGTGCCGTCCTTCTCGTAGATCAGCAGCCATTGCCGGATGTCTTCGAGCTGGAAGCCGAAGCGGCGGCCGCGCAGGATCAGCGTCATGCGGGCGATCTCGCGCGCGCCGTAATAGCGCGCGCGGCCGTCGCGCTCGGGCTGCAGCAATTCGATGTATTCGTAGTAGCGCAAGGTCCGCGGCGTGACGTCGAACTTGGCGCACATCTCCTTGAAGCTGAGACGGGTCTCGGGCATCGCGGCTCCTTCGGGCGATCTCGGGCCACTCTAGGACCGGCGCGACGGACGGGCAAGCAGCCCCCGGGCTTGCGCGCCCCGGGCCGGGATGATCAAACAATGCGGCAGGTTACCGGGAGGCCGCGGATGAGCGCCGACAAGGACAGGATCGCCAAGCAGTTCATCGCCGCGCTGCCGCATTGCCGCGCGCTGGGCATGGTGATCTCGGAGATCGGCGACGGCTTCGCGCGCATCGAGATGCCCTGGGATCCGCGTCTCGTGGGCGATCCGCAGACCGGGGTGATCCATGGCGGCGCGGTCTCGGCGCTGATGGACACGTCGGGCGGGGCGGCGGTGATGAGCCATCCCTCGGCCCCCGCCGGCACCGCCACCATCGACCTGCGCATCGATTACATGCGCGCCGCGCAGCCCGGCCAGACCATCGTCGCCGAGGCGACCTGCCACCACATCACCCGCTCCGTGGCCTTCGTGCGCGCGGTGGCGATGGACGACGACCGCGACAACCCGGTGGCCACCGCCACCGGCGCCTTCACGGTGGAGCGCAAGCCATGAACCGCCGGCCCCCCGAACCCGTCCAGGTGATCAAGCAGCGCCGCGACGCCGCGCTGAACGCGCTCGCCGCCGGGGTGCCCTACATCCAGTTCCTGGGCATCCGCTTCGACCGCCGCGGCGACGAGCTGACCGGCGTGCTGTCCTTCAAGGACGAGCTCATCGGCAACCCGTTCCTGCCGGCCATTCATGGCGGCGTGACGGCGGCCTTCCTCGAGGTCACGGCGCTGGTCTCGCTGAGCTATTCCTGGCTCTGGGAGGACGTCGAATCGGGCACGCTGAAGCTCGAGGACCTGGAATCCGGGCAATTGCCGCGCCTGCCCAAGACCATCGACTTCACGGTGGATTACCTGCGCTCCGGCCTGCCGCGCGATTCCTATGCCCGGGCCCGGGTGACGCGCTCGGGGCGGCGCTATGCCAGCGTGCAGGCCGAGGCCTGGCAGGATCACCGCGACCGCCCCATGGCGCAGGCCACGGCGCATTTCCTGATGCCCGATCGCGATGGCTGACAGCGCCGTGCCGGCCGCGCCGCGGGCCGTCACCCATCGCCGGGTGCTGAAGATCGCCCTGCCGATCGTGCTGTCGAACGCCACGGTGCCGATTCTCGGCGCCGTCGATACCGGCGTGGTGGGCCAGATGGGCACCGCCGCGCCGATCGGCGCGGTGGGCATCGGCGCGATCATCCTGTCGGCGATCTACTGGGTCTTCGGCTTCCTGCGCATGGGCACGACGGGGCTCGCCGCGCAGGCCGCGGGCGAGGGCAACCGCGCCGAGGTGGCGGCGCTGCTGACCCGGGCGCTGATGATCGGGCTGGCGGGCGGCGCCGCGATCATCGTGCTGCAGCCGCTGATCTTCGCCGGCGCCTTCCGGCTCTCACCCGCCTCGGACGAGGTCGAGGCGCTGGCGCGCTCCTACATGGCGATCCGCATCTGGTCGGCGCCCGCCGCCATCGCCATCTACGGCATCCTCGGCTGGCTGATCGCGGCCGAGCGCACCGGCGCGGTGCTGGCGCTGCAGGTCTGGATGAACGGCGTCAACATCGTGCTCGACCTGTGGTTCGTGCTCGGCCTCGGCTGGGGCGTCGAGGGTGTGGCCATCGCCACCTTCCTCGCCGAATGGTCGGGGCTGGCGCTGGGGCTCTGGCTCTGCCGCGCCGCCTTCCGGGTGCAGGACTGGCGCGATTGGGGCCGGGTCTTCGACCGCGCCAAGCTGATCCGCATGGGCCGGGTCAATTCCGACATCCTGATCCGGTCGCTGCTGCTGCAATCGGTGTTCCTGTCCTTCCTGTTCATCGCCTCGGATTTCGGCGACGTGCCGCTTGCCGCCAACCAGGTGCTGATGCAGTTCCTGCAGATCACCGCCTACGGGCTCGACGGCTTCGCCTTCGCCGCCGAGGCGATGGTCGGGCAGGCGCTGGGGGCGCGCTCGGTGCACACGCTGCGCCGCGCCGCCTGGCTGTCCTCGCTCTGGGGGCTGGCGGCGGCGGCGCTCTTGGCGCTGGCCTTCTGGAGCCTCGGGCCCTGGCTCATCGACACCATGGCCGAGGCGCAGTCGGTGCGCGACGCGGCCCGCGCCTACCTGCCCTGGATGGTGGCGGCGCCGCTGGTCGGGCTGGCCTCCTGGATGCTCGACGGCATCTTCATCGGCGCCACCCGCACCGCCGACATGCGCAACATGATGCTGCTCTCCGCGCTGGGCTATTTCGCCGCCGTGCTGGTGCTGGCGCCGGTCTGGGGCAATCACGGGCTCTGGGCGGCGATGTTGATGTCCTTCGTGTTCCGTGCCGTCACGCTGGGCGCGCGCTACCCGGCCCTGGAGCGCGCCACCGGCTGATCGGCGGCGGCGAGCGCGTCGGCGAAGACCGCGGCATCGACATTGCCGCCCGAGACCGTGACGATCACCGCGTCGCCGTCGATCTCCTCCGCCCGGAACAGCGCCGCGGCCAGCGCCACCGCGCCGCCCGGCTCGGCGACGATCTTGAGCCGCAGGAAGGCCAACGCCATCGCCTGCCGCACCTCCGCGTCCGAGACCACGAGGCCGGGCCCGGCGAGCCGCGCCAGGATCGGGAAGGTCAGCGCCCCGGGGCTGGGGGTCAGGATGGCGTCGCAGAAGCCGCGCTCCGGCCCGGCATTGGCCAGCCGGCGCCCGGCGGCAAGCGAGCGCGCGGTGTCGTCGAAGCCCCGGGGCTCCACCGGGCGCACCCGCAGGCCCGGCGCGCAGGCCTCGAGCGCCAGCGCGATGCCGGCCGAGAGCCCGCCGCCGCCGCAGCAGGTCAGCACCGTGGCGCGGCTGACGCCCAGGGCGTCGACCTCCTCGGCGATCTCCAGCCCGACCGAGCCCTGCCCGGCGATCACCTCGGCGTCGTCGAAGGGGCGGATCAGGGTCAGCCCGCGCTCCGCCGCCAGCGCGTCGCCCCGCGCGTTGCGGTCCTCGGTCGCGCGGTCGTAGAGCACCACCTCGGCGCCCAGCGCGCGGGTATTGGCGATCTTCAGCCGCGGCGCATCGGCCGGCATCAAGATCACCGCAGGCGCGCCGAGCTCCGCCGCCGCGCGGGCCACGCCCTGGGCGTGGTTGCCCGAGGAATAGGCCAGCACGCCCGCTGCCCGCGCCGCGGTGGTCAGCGCCGAGAGCGCGGCGCGGGCGCCGCGATACTTGAAGCTGCCGGTGTGCTGCAGGCATTCCGCCTTCACCAGCACCCGCCGCCCGGCGATCTCGTCGAGAAACGGCGACGACAGCAGAGGCGTGCGCCGGGCATGGCCGTCGAGCCGGGCGGCGGCGGCGCGGATGCGGGCGATGTCGGGCGCGCTCATGCCAGCATCGCCAGCCAGCGCCGCAGCGCGTCCAGCGCCTCAGGCTCGTCGAGGAACGGGATATGGCCGCGATCGGGCACCGTGGCGGCGATCATGTCGGGCCGCCGCGCCTGCATCTCGGCGAAGGTCGCCTCCGACAGCAGGTCGGAATTGGCGCCGCGCAGCACGCAGAGCGGCAGGCCCGCAAGCGCGTCGAAGAGCGGCCAGAGATCCGGCGCCGGCTGCGCGCCGCCCTCGAGCACCGCCTCGCGCAGGGCGGGATCGTAGGGAATGGTCAGCCCCTCCGGGCCCTCGCGGTAGAGCTTGCGGACCTCGGTCTCCCAGCGCTCGGCCGGCACGTTGGCAAAGCCGCCCATGACCTGCGGCCGGGCGCGGGCGGCCTCGGCGAAGCTTTTCCAGACGGGGTCGCGGCCGAGATAGCCCTTGATCGCGTCGAGCCCGGTCTCGGCGATCTCGGGGCCGATATCGTTGAGCGCCACGCCGCGCAGCCGGTCCTTGGCGGTGGCGGCCAGCACCATGGCGATGAGCCCGCCGCGCGAGGTGCCCAGCACTGCCGCACTCTCCACCCCCAGATGGTCGAGCAGCTCCAGCGCGTCGCGCCCCTCGACCGCGATCTGGTAGGCGCCGGGATCGCCCCAGTCGGACTGGCCGCGGCCGCGGTAATCCATGCGGATCAGCCGCACGCCATCGAGATGCGGGGCGAGGTAGTCGAAATCCGTGTGGTCGCGGGTCAGTCCGGCGAGGCAGAGCAGCGGCAGGCCGCGCCCTTCGTCGGCATAGTGGAGCGACAGCCCGTCGGAGGTGGTGAAGCGTGGCATCGGATCTTCCCTGCGGCAGCGGATCGCGGCGACACTGGCATGGCCGGCAGGGCGGGGAAAGCGCCATTCCGGGCGCTGGCGGCTTTGCTTTGCCGCGGCGGGGCGCTAGGGCAGGGCCGGGGCCAAACAGGAGCGCAGAAGATGGACGGCGAAGAGCAGGTGTTGATGCGGATAAGCGCCTCCCCGGGACGCCGCTGGTTCGGCATCACGGCGCTGGCGGCGCTGGGCGGGCTTTTCCTTCTGATGGCCGCGACCACGCCCTCGGCGGGGATCTGGGCGGTGGGCTTCGGGGTCGCCGGTCTGGCGGCGCTCTGGGCGGCGACGCGGATGGAGCGCGCGACCCGCGCGGTGCTGCGGCTCACGGAGACCGAACTCTCCGAGGAGGGCGGCGAGGTGCTGGCCCGGATCGAGAACGTGGTGAAGGTCGACCGCTCGGTCTTCGCGATGAAGCCCTCGAACGGCTTCCTGCTGCTGCTCGACACGCCGCAGGGGCGGGTGTGGCGGCCCGGCCTGTGGTGGCGGATGGGGCGCCGCGTCGCGGTCGGCGGCGTGACCTCGGGCGGACAGACCCGCCCGATGGCCGACGCCATCGCCATGCTGATCGCCCGGCGCGAGGGCCGCGGCCCCGGCGCCTGAGCCGGGCCTAGACGCCGCCGGTGTTCACCGCCCCGTCAAGGTTGTCGACCAGGCATTCCACCGCGGCCAGCGCCTCGTCGTAATTCTCGGCATTGTTGTTGCAGAGTGAATTGCCCGGCGCGTCCTGGTCGCCGTTGCCCCAGCCGTTGTTCTGCTTGTCCGAGTTGATGTCGAACAGGACCTGCGGGGTGAAGCGCGGCCGGGTGAAGGAATGCACGGCGATCTGGAACGGCGCCAGCCCGGCCTCGAAGATCGGATCGTGGTCCGACCAGGTCTCCACCAGGATCAGCTGGTCGCCCCGGGCCATCAGCGGGATGTCCTGCGCAAGCGCGGAGATGTCGCCGGACCAGATCGGCTTTTCGCCGCGGGCATGCGACCAGGCGACCTCGAGGATCGGCGCGCTGCCTACCCCCTTGCCCTTGGACTGGAAGCCGATGGCGGTGATGCGCAGGTCGGTCTCCTCGGGGGTCTGGTTCAACATCGCCATGGCGAGCCGGTAGGCGTTGTCGATATAGGTGTGATCGAGCGGTTCGGTCTCGCGCGAGATCATGTCGCCGATCGTGTAGTTCACCTTCTGGTTCAGGCTCTGCTGCCGCGAGACGTCGAACCAGACCCAGATCGCGCCGAACAGCCAGAGCAGGACCGGCAACATGATGATCGCCTCGACGGTGATGTTGCCCCGGTCGTCGCGGGCGAACCGCGCGAGGTGGCGTCCGATGCGCTGGATCATTCTGCTCTCCCTCATCCCGGTTCGTGCACGAAGGCGGCCTGGGCGACCAGCGCCATCTGGCCGGCGGCGTTCGTGGCGATGCGCGCCCCGAGCCCGGTGGTCGGCGACAGCGGCTCGACCACGTAGCAGGCGCGCAGCAGCATCATCTCGTTGTTGCGGCCATGCTCGAAGCGCACCACCGGCGAGACCTCCTGCGCGGCGTCGTGGCAGGCGACCGCCGTGGGCGGCGCCACCCAGTCGCGCAGGTCGAGGCGGATCATCTCGAGCAGCAGCGTCTCCTCGCAGGCCGGCAGGATCGCCGCGCGGTCGCAGATCGCCGTCTTCAGCGCGTCGTGGCTGTCGAGCCCGGGCTTGCCCAGCCGCACGTCGCGCACCGTCCGGTCGAGCGCGCTTTCCAGCGCCGTGTTGCGCGCCGAATAGGCGCCCAGTTCGACGCCCGAGGCCAGCAGCACCATGAAGGCCGGGATCCAGAGCGCTGCCGGCACCACGGAAGAGCCATCCTCGTCGGCGAGGAACCGGCGCAGGCGGGGGAACGCGAAGCGGGTCATTGGATGAGCCTCAGCTGGTTGATGGCGCGGGCGACGGCGTAGAAGGCATCCTCGATCTCGACGCCCTCGACGCGGAAGAAATGCGCCGGCGAGGAGGCGCAGCTGCGCATCACGTTGGCGCCGTGATCCTGGACCTCGAAGCCGATCGACCAGATGACGATGCCGGCGGCCTTGGCGGCGTCGCAGAGCGAGGCCAGGAGCTGGTCGCCGGTGGCGGCGTCGTATTTCTGGTAGTGGAAGGCGCCCCAGCTGCTGCGGTTGGCAAAACCCGACAGGTAGTGCCAGAGGTTGTACTTGGCCCAATGCGCCACGTCGCTCGGGGAATCGTAGGCCCAGTCGGCGATCCGGTTCGAACGGTCGTGCTGGCCGTCGGTCATCAGCACGATGGTCTTCAGGGTGTTGCGGTCGCCGTGATCCGCCGGGCGGCCGGCAAAGGCGGCATCGACCGTCTTGTCGGCGATCAGCGCATCGTTCAGGGCCCGGGTGGACGGGTCGAGCAGCGCCGCCGCCCATTTCATGCCGAGGAAGATCGAGGTCCCGGCGCGCGGCTCGAGCTTGGCGATCTGTTGCTTCAGCTTGGTGCCGTCCTGGCTGAAGGGGCGGATGCGCTCGTAATCGTAGCGCGGGCAGACCGTGTTGGTGAGCTTGTTGGATCCGCTGTAGTTCCACTGAAAGTGCTGCATCTGCTCGAAGGCATGGGCGGTGTCGAGCGCCACGGAGCCGAAATGCGCCTCCGGGAATTCCAGGCAGTGCGAGTAGCCGTGCTTCCAGTCGACGCTGAGATGCCGGGTGATGTCCGGCCCGGCATTGACGTGCTCGGAATACGGCACCAGCGAGATCGAGACGAGGTCGTCGACATTCTGGTCGAGCACGGTGTCGACGAAGGTGGAGGCCGCCTCCTTGAGCTGCGGCATCTTGCTGCCATGGACCATCGAGCCGGAAATATCGAGGACCAGCGAGATCTCGACATTGGCGATGCGCTCCTCGGCGGTGGCGAGCCCGGCCGAGCGCAGGGTCTCGAGGCCCAGCAGCCGGGTGAAGTTCGACGGCGCGTCGACCGAGGCCTCGCCGGTCACCACCTTGTAGTTCAGGCCGCGGTCCACCACCACGCTGTTAAGCGCGGTGCCCAGATCCATCTTCTCGAGGTAGTCGGTGACCACCAGGGTCGGGTCCAGGACCTGTTCGAGATCCGCCGCCGCCAGCACCGCCTGGTCGAGCGTGTTCTGGATGCTGTTGCGGGTGTATTCGGCGCGCATCAGGTCGATGCCGACGCCGCCGATGGCGATCAGCCCGAGCGCCGCGAAAAGGCCGAAAATCGACAGCGACCCGGATTCGTCCGCGGCAAAGCGCCCGAGCGCGCGGGCGGCGCGGCGCGCCGCGCGGCCGCGGAGGGAATGTGGCGTGCAAGACAGGTTTGGCGGTTTGCGCATTCCACACCTTTCCGCCCGGTCAACTCCGGGAACCTGAACTGGGGGGCCCCGCCCCGAATGCGCCGCACGGCGCCCGGGTGGGCGCGGCCGCGGACGGACGGGGGCCGTACCCGTCCTTGATGACGCCCTAAGCCGGCGGAAGTTGGGCGGCCGGCCTTCTTAATTGCGGCGCCGCGGCCGGTGGCGGCGACAATCCCGGGCTTTTCCACGCGGTGTCCACGAAAGCGGCCCGAAGGGCAGCGAATCCCCGCGATCCGCATCGACGGTTTTCCGCAGGCAATGTTGCGCTAGGGTGGGTCAGGCCCGGCCCCGCATCCCCGGCACGCGGCGCGCCGCCCCAACAGGAGGAGATCGGAATGAACTACGTCCCCATGAACGAGCCGTCCTTCCGCGAGAGCGTCGATCTGATGTTCAACCGCGCCGTGAAGCTGCTCGATCTCAGCCCCGGGCTCGAAGAGAAGATCCGGGTCTGCAACGCCACCTACACGGTGCGTTTCGGGGTGCGGCTCAGGGGGGCGATCCACACCTTCACCGGCTACCGGGCGGTGCATTCCGAACACATGGAGCCGGTCAAGGGCGGCATCCGCTACGCGCTGTCGGTGAACCAGGACGAGGTCGAGGCGCTGGCCGCGCTGATGACCTACAAATGCGCGCTGGTGGAAGCGCCGTTCGGCGGCTCGAAGGGCGGGCTGCGCGTCGATCCGCGCGACTGGGAACCGCACGAGATCGAGCAGATCACCCGCCGCTTCGCCTACGAACTGATCAAGCGCGATCTGATCAACCCGGCCCAGAACGTGCCGGCGCCCGACATGGGCACCTCCGAGCGCGAGATGGCCTGGATCGCCGACCAGTACCAGCGCATGCACACCACCGACATCAACGGCCGGGCCTGCGTCACCGGCAAGCCGGTCAATTCCGGCGGCATCGCCGGGCGGGTCGAGGCGACCGGGCGCGGCGTGCAATACGCCCTCAGGGAATTCTTCCGCCACCCCGAGGACCTCGCCGCGGCCCGGATGTCGGGCAGCCTCGACGGCAAGCGGGTGATTGTGCAGGGCCTCGGCAATGTCGGCTATCACGCCGCCAAGTTCCTCAGCCAGGAGGATGGCTGCCGCATCGTCGGCATCATCGAGCGCGACGGCGCGGTGACCGATCCCGGCGGGCTCGACGTCGACAAGGTGCGCGCGCACATCGCCGAGACCGGCGGCGTGCGCGGCTGCCCCGGCGGCGTCTATGTCGAGGAGGGATCGAGCGTGCTGACCTACGATTGCGACATCCTCGTCCCGGCCGCGATGGAGGGGGTGATCAACCTGACCAACGCCCATGCCATCCAGGCGCCGCTGGTCGTCGAGGCGGCGAACGGCCCGATCACCGCGGGCGCCGACGACGTGCTGCGCGAGCGCGGCATCGTGGTGATCCCCGACATGTACGCCAATGCCGGCGGCGTCACCGTGTCCTACTTCGAATGGGTCAAGAACCTCAGCCATATCCGCTTCGGCCGCATGCAGCGCCGCCAGGAGGAGGCGCGGCACCAGCTGATCGTCGACGAGCTGGAGCGGCTCGACCGCTATCTCGGCGGCGCCTGGTCGATGTCGCCGGGCTTCAAGGAGCGCTACCTGCGCGGGGCCGACGAACTCGAGCTGGTGCGCTCCGGCCTCGACGACACGATGCGTGTGGCCTACCAGTCGATGCGCGAGGTCTGGCACCGCCGCGGGGAGGTCCGCGACCTGCGCACCGCGGCCTATATCGTGGCCATCGAGAAGGTGGCGGCGAGCTACCGGGCCAAGGGATTGTGAGGGAGTGAGCGACCGGATGAGGGGACGGGACGGAATGCACGGGCTGGGCTTGGCCGCGGCCCTGCTGGGGATCGCCGCGGCGGGAGCGGGGCAGGGCGCCGCGGCCCAGACGCTGCCGGCGGCGGAATGCGACCGGCAGGCAGCCATGGTGATGGCGCTGGTCGCCCTGCGGCGCGGCGGAACGGCTTCGCCCGCCGCCGCGGCGGTGGCGGTGCGCGACGACCTGCAAGGCGCCGCGCAGGCCTATGCCGGGGTCGTGGGACCGGTGGCCGACTGGGTCTATTCACTGCCCGAGGCGCAGCTCGGACCCGAAGTCGGGCGGAACTGGGCGGCAGCCTGCAAGGCGCGCTGAACGACGCGGCGCGGCGGCCGCGTTAGGCCAGCGCGCGCGTCCGCGCCGCGGCTGCGGGCTCCGGCGCGCGCCGCCGCGCGGCCGGGCAGGGCGGGCTGCAAAACCCGGCCATCGCCTCGAGCGCCGGGCGGTCCAGCAGGCGGTAATAGGGCCGGTCGATCTCGAGCCAGCCGCGGCTCCGCAACCGCCGCATGACCCGGTTCACGGTGACGTCGGTGGTGCCGGTCAGGTGGCCGAGTTCGCGCTGCGTCAGCGGCAGCGGGAAGCGGTCGCCGCTGCCGATGCCGCCCACGGCGAGCCGGGCCCGGACCTCAAGCAGCAGGCTGGCGAGGCGCTGATCGGCGCTCTGCGCCTGCAGCGCCGCCAGACGGTCGGCGTGGCGGCCGTCGGAGCAGTTCATCTGCGCGGCCAGGGCGGCGAAGAGGTCGGGCGCCGAGCGCGCCAGGCTGAGAAAATCGCCGTGGGACAGCGTGAGCACCGTGCCGGGGCTGCGCATCCGCAGCCGGATGGTTCCGTAGGCCGAGCGCTGGGCTGCGGGGCCGATCACCTCGTCGGCGAAGTGCAGCCGCACCGGCCGCGGGCCGCGGCCGGCGACGAGCTCGCCGAGGGCCAGGCCCGAGCGCAGAACGTGCACGCTGTCCACACCGGCATTGTCGAGACAACCGCCCGCCGGAACGCTCCGCTCCACCGCGCCGAGCCGCGTCAGCCACCCGGCATCGACCATCCCGGTGAACATCCCGGTCGTGGCCACCGGGTCCGGCATCCGCTGCGGCGCCGTCTGCACTCTCATCGCTGCTCCGCCCTTTCTCCCGTCGCGGCCCAACGTGCGGTCGCGGGCAGGGTTCCGAGGGCCAGAACGAAGAACCGCCCCGGGAAGCCCCGGGGCGGTCATCGCACTCAGGCGATCGGTCGGGCGCTTACTGGCCTTCCCATTCCTGCATGTCGGTGAGCTGGTCCTTCGTCATGTCGACATAGGCACGCAGGTCGTCACCTTCTTCCTGGCGGAGCACCGCGACCTGGTTGAAGTCCAGCGCCACTTCCTTTTCGCCGAGGCCAAGGAAGCCGCCCACTTCGACCACGATCTGGCCGATCTTGCCGTCTTCGCCCATCACGGCGTTGCCGACTTCACCGATGCGGTTGCCGTCCACCGAGAAGAGCGGCGCACCGTCGAGTTCCTCGACCGTCATCTGGTCCGGCTCGACCAGCTGGAAGCCCTCGGCCTCGACCTGCGGACGGAGGTCTTCGCCCTCGCTCGGAGCGTAGCCGGTCGCCTCACCCGAGGATTCCGTGGTCACCTCGGTGTCGGTTTCGGCCATCTGCTCGGCCTCGTTGCCCAGCTCCTCGGCTTCCTGACCGGCTTCGGCTGCCATCTGCTCGGTCTCGTTGCCCAGCTCTTCGGCTTCCTGACCGGCCTCGGCCGCCATCTGCTCGGCCTCGTTGCCCAGCTCCTCGGCTTCCTGACCGGCTTCGGCTGCCATCTGCTCGGTTTCGTTGCCGAGTTCCTCGGCTTCCTGACCGGCCTCGGCCGCCATCTGCTCGGCCTCCTGCTCCACCGGCTCGGCCTCGCCTTCGCCGGACAGCGCCATCTGGGCCTCGCCCTCGGCGGGCTGTTCCTGCTCGCCCTCGGCCTGACGGGTGTCACCCTCGCCGGATTGCTGGATCGTCACCTTGGGCTCGCCGACGCGGCTGATCTCGACCGTCGGCTCGCCGCTCTGCGCGACCTCGACGTTCGGCTCGGCACGCTCGAAGGTGATCTTCGGCTCGGCGCGCTGCACGGTGACGTTGGCGTTCTGGCCGTCCTCGGACTGCTGCATGCGGATGATCGGCTCGCCCGCCGACATCTGCACCTCGGCCTCGAGCTCGCCCATCTCGCCGGCCTCGCCGCGGGCATAGGTCTCCCCGGTATTGCGGTCGCTGACCTGGATGCCCTGGCTTTCCTCGCCGTCGGCGACCGGCTCGAGCTCGAGGTCGACCTTCGGCGCGGCCTGCGACACGGTGACCCGCGGCTCGGCCGTCTTCACCTCGATCTGCGGCTCGGCATTGGCCACGTCGACGCCCGGCTCGGGCATGGTGATGATGATCTCGGGGGCCGGCTGTTCGATCCGGACGGTCGGCTGCGGCACGTCGATGGTGACGTTGGCGGGCTGCTCGCGGATGGTGATCTCGGCGGCCTGCTCGCTGACGGTCACGTCGGGCTTGCCGGGGGTGACCATGACCTCGGACTGGCCTTCCTCGATCGACACCTGCGGCTTCGAGCGCTCCACGAAGACGGTGCCCTGGATGGTCGCCTTGTCCTGCAGGACGACGGTGGTCTCTTCCTGGGCGACGGCCTCGGCCTCGGCGGTGGCGGTCTCGCCGTCGGTCGCGGTCTCGCTGTCGCCCATGGCCTGCATTTCGGTCTCGACCTCGGTCAGCGCCTGCGCGCAGGCCTCGGCCTCACCTTCCTCGACGATCACCAGCAGCGCTTCGCGGTCCTGATCGAGCGACTGGAACAGGGTGTCCGGCGCTTCCTCGACGGCGAGGTTCAGGTCGGTGCATTCCTGCGGCGTTTCCTGCGCGAACACGGCGGTCGCCGGCAGCAGCAGCGTCAGCGCCGTGGTGGCGAGGATCGGAGTACGTTGGGACATCAATGTTCCCTCCCGGTAATGTGAGCGATTACGACAGATCAAATCGCGGCGCCGCGCGGCGGTTCCGGAGCATTGCCGCTGGCTGCAGAGTTCTTGATCTGTGACGGGAAGTGGTGCGGTTGTCCGGAAGGAAGCCTTGCCCGGGATTCCGATCGCGATACCTGCTAGCGGTTGGCCGCTTGGCATAAGGGCCGCCCGGCGGCCTGCCGGCCGGTTCCGGTTGACATTGCCGCCGCGATGGTCCAGATCGCACGGGACGCTGCGCTGCCGCGTGAGCAGACCGCCCCGACCCCAAGGGGCGCCCAGCGCAAACGCTTCCGGAATCCCCATCACGCAGGGTTCTTCACGCCGGGCCGGGCCGCGCGGAACGACTCCGCGCCGTTCGAGGCCCCGCGACACCCTCGTGCGCCGCGACCGCGGCCATGACATCCGCCGTGCCGGACGGGTCTCCGTCGCGCGGCGCGAAAGGACGACACTTGTTCGATTTCGACATGCTGGGCCTGGCGCCCGAACTGACCGCCGCGCTCGACCGCGCGGGCTTCTCCGAGCCCACCCCGATCCAGAACCAGGCGGTGCCGCTGGCGCTGCAGGGTCACGACATCCTGGGCCTGGCCCAGACCGGCACCGGCAAGACGCTGGCCTTCGGCCTGCCGCTGGTCAACCGTCTGCTGGCCGAACCCGCCCGGCCGGCGCCGAAGACCGCCAAGGCGCTGATCCTGGCGCCGACCCGGGAGCTGGTGAACCAGATCTCCGACAGCCTCCGCACCCTGACCGAGGGCACGCGGCTGCGGCTCGCCACCGTCGTCGGCGGCCAGTCGATCAACCGCCAGATCGGCGTTCTGGGCCGCGGCACCGACATCCTCGTCGCCACGCCGGGCCGGCTGATCGACCTGATGGAGCGCGGCGCGGTCGATCTCGGCCAGGTCCGCACGCTGGTCCTCGACGAGGCCGACCAGATGCTCGACATGGGCTTCATCCACGCGCTGCGGAAGATCGCGCCGCGGCTCGGCACGCCGCGCCAGACCATGCTGTTCTCGGCCACCATGCCGGCCCAGATGGAAGAGCTGAGCCGCGCCTATCTGAGCAACCCGCGCCGGGTCCAAGTCTCGCCCCCGGGCAAGGCCGCCGACAAGGTGACGCAGTCGATCTTCTTCCTCGACAAGGCCGACAAGCCGGCCAAGCTGCGCGAGATCCTCGCCCGCGACCCCGAGGCCCTGACGCTGGTCTTCGGCCGCACCAAGCACGGCTCGGAAAAGCTGATGAAGGGGCTGGTGGCGGACGGCTTCAACGCCGCCTCGATCCACGGCAACAAGAGCCAGGGCCAGCGCGACCGCGCCATCAAGGGCTTCCGCGAGGGCGACATCAAGGTGCTGGTGGCCACCGACGTGGCGGCCCGCGGCATCGACATTCCGGGCGTCGCCTACGTCATCAACTACGACCTGCCCGACACCCCGGACAATTACGTGCACCGCATCGGACGCACCGCCCGGGCCGGGCGCGAGGGCGAGGCGATCGCCTTCTGCGCCCCGGACGAGGCCGACCTGCTGCGGCAGATCGAGAAGGTCATGAAGCTCGAGATCCCGGTCGCCGGCGGCACCCGGCCCGAGGGCAGCGCCGGCGGCGGCGGCGGGCAGGGCCGCCGCGGCGGCCGCG
>NZ_JBTLRM010000040.1:0-35989 GCF_054482755.1 Roseivivax sp. CAU 1761 | reverse complement strand
TCGGCCTTCTCGGCCCGCGCCGCGGGCCCCGGGGCCGGCGGCTGCGGCGCCCGCATCGGCTGCCCCGGCTGCGCCCGGGACGGCGGCTGCGGAGCCGGCGCCTCGAGGTCGTGCAGCGAGGCGACCAGCAGCTCGAGGCGCTGGGCGGTGGCCTCTGCCCGCGCCGTCACCGCCTCGAGCGCGCCGGTCTGGCTGCCCGCCGCCGCCTGCGCCGCGCCGAGCGTGCGGGTCAGGTCGTCGACCTGCGCCGACAGCACCGCCACCGCCCCGCCCATGCCGGATTCGAGGTCGGTGAACCGGGTCAGCCGGCGCGCCAGCACGAAGCAATAGAAGCCCGCGCCGAGCGCGCCGGTGACCAGAAGGATATCGGCGATCAGTTCCATCCTCGCTCCGTCAGCTGAGCACGAATTGCAGCACCAGAAGGTCGCGCAGCCGGTCCCGGCCGAGCACCAGCTCGACCCGCCGCGTGAGCTGCGCGCGGATCATGATGAGCGCGTCGGGCGCCTCGAAATCGGCCGCATCGAGCGCCCGGAGATAGCCGTTCATCGCGTCGATCACCCGCGGCTGCAGCCGCGCCACCTCCTTGGCATGGGCCGGCGGCACCTCGAGCGCCGCGGTGAAGCGCAGATGCGTGGCGCCGCCGCCCTGCCCGATCGAGATCACCAGCGGCGGCAGCTCCACGAAGGCCCCGGGCTCGGACGCCGCCGCGTCACCCTGGGCGCCGGGGCCCGGCGCCGCGGCGCCGTCCCCGTCCTCGGCCCCCGCGCTGTCGTCCGCCGGCTCCGGCGGCGCGGCGCCGAGCCCCGGCATCAGCCCGGCCCCGACCGCGAAGAACCCGCCGCCGCCGCCGGCCAGCGCCAGCACCAGTCCGAGCAGCAGCGGCAGTTTCGAGGCCTTGGGCGGCGGGCCTTGGGCGGATCCGTCAGCGGCATCGCTCATGCAATCGGTCTCTCCGTGATGCGCAGACCTTTCCTAGCCGCAAGGGGCTAACCGATTCTTAAGCCGGGGCCGCCAATCTGGACCGGCCGAAGAAATCGGTGCGGGAATCGGAGGATCATGGTGAACCAAGCGCTGGGGTTCTGGAGCGCGCTGCCGCTGCGCCGCCGGGTGGTCGCGGGCGCTGCCGCGGTGCTGATGTTCGCCGCCGTCCTGGGCCTCACCCGGCTCGCCACCACGCCCAGCATGGCGCTGCTCTATGCCGGTCTCGAGGCGCCCGCCGCGGGCGAGGTGGTGACGGCGCTGGAATCCCGCGGCATGGCCTACGAGATCCGCGGCAACGCCATCTTCGTGCCGGCCGCGCAGCGCGACGCCCTGCGCCTCACCCTGGCGGGCGAGGGCCTGCCGGAAAGCGGCGGCCAGGGCTACGAGCTGCTCGACGGGCTGTCGGGCTTCGGCACCACCTCGCAGATGTTCGACGCCGCCTATTGGCGCGCCAAGGAGGGCGAGCTGGCCCGCACCATCCTGGCCGCGCCGCAGATCGGCGCCGCCCGCGTCCACATCGCCATGAGCAGCGCCAACCCGTTCCATCGCGGCGCCGCGCCCACCGCCTCGGTCTCGGTCAGCGGCACCGGCGGCGCGGTGGATGCCCGCCAGGCGCGGGCCATCCGGCATCTGGTGGCCGCCGCGGTGCCGGGCCTCGCGCCGGGCGAGGTCTCGGTGATCGACAGCCGCGCCGGGCTGCTCGGCGGCGACGACGATGCCGGCGCCGCGGCCACCGCCGAGGTCCGCGCCGAGGCGTTGCGCGACCGCGTGCAGCGGCTGGTCGAGGCCCGCGTCGGCATGGGCAATGCGGTGGTCGAGGTCAGCGTCGACACGGTCACCGAATCCGAGCAGATCCGCGAACGCCGGCTCGATCCCGAGACCCGCCTGGTGATCTCCTCGGACACCGAGGAACGCAGCCGCCAGGCCCAGGATCAGGGCGGCGCCGGGGTCACCGTGGCCTCCAACCTGCCCGATGGCGAGGCCGGCGGCGGCGACAGCTCGCAGAGCACCGAGAACGAGACCCGCGAGCGGCTGAACTTCGAGGTTTCCGAGACCACGCGCGAGATCACCCGCGCCGCCGGCGCGGTGCGCCGGGTCACCGTGGCGGTGCTGGTCAACGGCGCGGTGCAGCCGGACGGCGCCGGCGGCGAACGCTTCGTGCCGCTGCCCGACGCCGAGCAGCAGGCGCTGCGCGACCTCGTGGCCTCGGCGGTGGGCTACGACGAGGCGCGCGGCGACACCATCACCATCCGCTCGCTGCCCTTCGACAGGCCCGAGGGGCTGGGCAGCGCGGCCGCCCCGGCCGGGCTCTTCGCGGCGCTGGCGCTCGACCCGATGGCGCTGATCCAGATGGGCGTGCTGGCGGCGGTCGCGCTGGCGCTCGGGCTCTTCGTGGTCCGCCCGGTGCTGACCGGGGCGGCGGCGGCGCCCGCCCTGCCCGCGCCGCCGGCCGCCGACGCGCCGCAGGCCGCGCCGCTGATCGCCACCGCCCCCGCCCTGACCGGCGAGGTCGATGCCGGCGACGGCTTCGCCGACCTGCCGGCGGCCGGCAGCGAGATCGGCGGCGAGATCGGCGGCCAGGGCCTCGGCCCGGGCGCGCTCGACGCCGAGGAGGACCCGGTGGAGCGGCTGCGCGGCCTGATCGACACCCGCAAGGACGAGGCGGTGGAGATCCTGCGCGCCTGGCTCGACACCCCCGAAGAGGCCGAGCGATGAGGCTGGCGGATCTGCTCGAGGAGTTCGGCCCCGATCTCGCCGCCGGCCCGGCCGCCGCCGGCCCCGGCGCCGCGGCGGTCGCCGAGAGCGAGGTCGAGGCCCGCGAGGGCCGCGCCTTCGAGAACGGCTACCGCGCCGGCTGGGACGACGCGGTCAAGGCCCAGGGCGAGGAAAGCGAGCGCATGGGCCGCGACTTCGCGCAGAACCTGCGCGACCTCTCCTTCACCTATCACGAAGCCTACAGCCACGTGCTGCGCGCCATGACGCCGCTGCTCACCGAGATCGTCGACAAGCTGGTCCCCGCCTCCCTCGGAGAGGGGCTGGCCGCGCATCTGGTGGCCGAGCTCGAGGCCCGGGCCGGGGAGTGCGGCGGCTTCGCGGTCGAGATCGCCGTGGCGCCGGAGCAGCTGGCGCAGGTCGAACCGCACCTGGCGCAGGAATTCGGCTTCCCGGTCAGCCTCCGGAGCGATCCGACGCTGAACGAGGGCCAGGCCGACCTGCGGCTGGCCGAGGGCGAGATCCGGCTCGACCTGACCGAGATCGCCGACGGCCTGCGCCGCGCCGTCACCGCTTTCCGCCACCAGACCGAGGGAGATCGCGCGCATGGATGACGCCGCCGCCGCAGCCGGGCCATCGCAACAGGACGCAGCCGGCCAGGAACCGCCGGGCCGGGGGCAGCCCGGTCAGGGACAGCCGGGCCAGGGACAGCCGGGCCAGGGACAGCCGGGCCAGGGACAGCCGGGCCGGGCCGGACGCGGCGAGGCCAGCCTGCTGACCTCGGTGCCGATCGAGATCACCGTCTCGGTGGGCCGCGCCCGGCCGCCGATCCGGGAACTCCTGGCGCTCGATGCGGGCTCGGTGCTGACCCTCGACCGCCAGCTCGACGATCCCGTCGAGCTCTATGTCGGCGACCGCCTGATCGGGCTCGGCATGCTGGAGGTCCAGGAGGACGAGGGCAGCCCGCCGCGGCTGGCGGTGCGGCTGGTCGAGATGGCCGACCTGAAGGCGCCGGGCTGAACATGGCGCCGCCGCCCGGCCCGGCCCGGCCTCGCCGCGCCGCGCCGCGCAGCGCCCCGCCCCGGGGATCGGCGCCGGGCCGCCCCGCGCCCTTCGCCTCAGGCTGCCCCCGGCGCGCGGCACCCGGCCAGCGGACGGCACCCGGCCTCCGGGCGGCACACGCCCGGCGGACGGCGCATGCTGGGGCGGGCCGCGCCCGCCGTGCCGCGGCCCGCCCCCGGGCGCCCGCAAGCGCTGGCCGCGCGCCCGTCCCCGGCCAAAGACCTCGCCGCGGCCCCCACGGGGCGCCCCTCCCCGCCCGCAAGCCCCGTCTCGGCCCGCAGCCGGCGGCCGTCCCCGGCCGCCAGCCCCGTCTCGGCCCCGGCCTCCCGCCGTTTCCGTCCCTCACTCCGCGCTTCGGGCCCCGCCGCGGGGCTGTCCCCGGCCGAGACTCCCGCCTCGGCTCCCGCCGAGCGGCCGTCCCCGATGGCGCGCCCCGTCGCGCCCTCGCCCGAGGCCGCGGGCCCCGCCGCCGACCCCGCCAAGTGCCTGGCCTCCAAGGCAGAATCCGCCGGAAGCGCCATCGCGCGGCTGTTGCCGGCCCCAAGCCCGCCGGCGGCGCCCCCATCCCCGCCCGCGGGGCCCGTCTCGCCCTCGTCCCAGGCCACGGGCCCCGCCCGCGGCCCGGCCATGTGGCTGTCCTCCACGACAGAATCCGCTGGAAGCTCCTTCGCGCGCCCGTCGCCGGCCCCAACCCCGCCGGCGGCGCGCCCATCCCTGCCCGCGCGGCCCGTCTCGCCCTCGCCCCTGGCCACGGGCCCCGCCCGCGGCCCGGCCATGTGGCTGTCCTCCACGACAAAATCCGCGGGAAGCGCCATCGCGCGCCCGGCGCCGGCCCCAGGCCCGCCGGCGGCGCGCCCATCCCCGCCCGCGGGCCCCACCGCCCCGCCGGCCCCGCCGACGCGCCCCGTCACCAGACCCGTCCCGCGCCCGTCCCCGGCCGTGCGACCCGTTCCGGACACCGCTCCGCCCGCCCGCTTGCGCCGGCTCCGGCGGCTGGCCGCCGGCCTGCCGGTGCTGGCGGCGCTCGCCCCGGCGGCGGCCGCGGCGCAGGAGCTGACCCTCGATCTCGGCGAGGGCGGATCGCTGACCGGCACCACGCTGCAGCTGATCGCGCTGATCACCCTGCTCAGCCTGGCCCCCGGCATCGCGGTGATGATCACCTGCTTTCCCTTCATGGTGACGGTGCTGGCGATCCTGCGGCAGGCCGTCGGGCTGCAGCAATCGCCGCCCAACATGCTGATCGTGAGCCTGGCGTTGTTCCTGACCTGGTTCGTCATGGAGCCGGTCTTCCTCGCCGCCTACGCGGCCGGGCTCGAGCCGCTGATGGCGGACCGCATGGCGCTCGAGGAGGCGCTGGCCGCGGCGCTCGAGCCGTTCCGCGGCTTCATGGCCGCCCGCACCGACCCGGCGACCTTCGCGGCGCTGGCCGATCTGCGCCCCGAGGGCGCCACGGACACTCCCACCCGCGCCGCGCCGCTGTCGATCCTGGTGCCGAGCTTCATGCTCTCCGAGGTCGCCCGCGCCTTCCAGATCGGCTTCCTGATCTTCATGCCGTTCCTGATCATCGACCTCGTCGTGGCCGCGGTGCTGATGGCGATGGGCATGATGATGGTGCCGCCGGCGATCGTCTCGCTGCCGTTCAAGCTCGCCTTCTTCGTGGTCGCGGACGGCTGGTCGCTGCTCGCCGGGGCCCTGGTGCGGAGCTATTTCTGAGCGCAAATCCGGCCTCGCGCACGGGTCTGCCGGTAGCGCAAACATTTTTTCCGCCAGAGGCTTGTGCGCCGCGTCCGGTTCGGGGCATTCCGGGGCCCGGGGGCCTGCGGCTTGCCCTCTGCGCTCGCATCCTATCCTCTAAGGCGGCGCCCAGTGCCGACCAGACCGGGAGATCCGCATGCCCACGGACAATGCCACGTCCGCGACCTACGACCTGTTCATCATCGGCGGCGGCATCAACGGCTGCGGCATCGCCCGCGACGCCGCCGGCCGCGGCCTCTCGGTCGGCCTGGCCGAGATGAACGACCTCGCCTCGGCGACCTCCTCGGCCTCTACCAAGCTGTTCCATGGCGGGCTGCGCTACCTGGAATATTTCGAGGTCCGCCTGGTGCGCGAGAGCCTGATCGAGCGCGAGACCCTGCTCAAGGCGATGCCGCACATCTCGTGGCCGATGCGCTTCGTGCTGCCCTTCCACCGCGACATGCGCTTCGAGAACACCACCCCGACCTCGCGGCTGCTGAACGCCGTGATGCCCTGGATGAAGGGCCGCCGGCCGTCCTGGCTGATCCGCCTCGGCCTGATGATGTACGACACCCTGGGCGGGCGCGAGATCCTGCCCGGCACCCGCACCGTCGACCTGGCCCGCGCCCCGGAGGGCCGGCCGCTCAAGGACCGGTTCCGCAAGGCCTACGAATATTCCGATTGCTGGGTGCAGGATTCGCGCCTCGTGGTGCTGAATGCCCGCGACGCCGAGGCCCGCGGCGCCACCATCCTGACCCGCACCCGGGTCGCCACGGCGGAGCGCGACGGCACCGACTGGCGGGTGACGCTGGAGGACCGCGAGACCGGCGAGAGCCGCGAGATCCGGGCCCGGGTCCTGGTCAACGCCGCCGGCCCCTGGGCCGGCCGGGTGATCCACGGCGTGGTGCGCTCGAACTCCACGGAAACCGTCCGGCTGGTGCGCGGCAGCCACATCGTCTGCCGCCGGCTCTACGACCACGACAAGTGCTACTTCTTCCAGGGCAGCGACGGGCGGATCATCTTCGCCATCCCCTACGAGCAGGATTTCACCCTGATCGGCACCACCGACAGCGAACAGGACGACCCCGACCGCCGCCCCGAATGCACCCCGGAGGAGCGCGACTACCTGCTGCGCTTCGCCTCGGAATATTTCGCCAAGCCGGTGACCCGCGACGACGTCGTCTGGTCCTATTCCGGGGTCCGGCCGCTCTACGACGACGGCGCCCAGTCCGCCACCGCCGCGACCCGCGACTACACGCTGAAGATCGACGATGCCGGCGGCGCGCCGGTGCTCAACATCTTCGGCGGCAAGATCACCACCTACCGCCGCCTGGCCGAGCACGCGCTGGAGAAGATCGCCCCCTTCCTGCCCGGCATGGGCGCCGCCTGGACCGCCGGCGTGACCCTGCCGGGGGGCGATTTCAAGGTCGTGGAGACCCGCGGCAAGATCGACCAGCTGGAACGCGACTACCCGTTCCTGGGGCCGAAATGGGCCGAGCGGCTGATCCGCCATTACGGCACCGAGAGCTGGGAGATCCTCGGCCCGGCGCGCAGCGCCGGGGATCTCGGCCGCGATTTCGGCCACACCCTGACCGAGGCCGAGCTGCGCTGGCTGGTGCGGCGCGAATATGCCCGCAGCGCCGAGGACGCGGTGTTCCGCCGGACCCGGCTCGGCATCCGCATGGGCCCGGACGAGATTGCCGCCATCGAGGCCTGGATGCAGGATGCCCGGACCCCGGCCCCCGCCTGAGCGGCCGCGCCAATCCAAGGGAGGACAGATGCGCTACATTCTCGCCATCGACCAGGGCACCACGTCGAGCCGGGCGATCCTCTTCGACGAGGGCCTGAAGATCGTCGCGGCGGCGCAGGAGGAGTTCCAGCAGCATTACCCGGCCTCCGGCTGGGTCGAGCACGAGGTCTCGGATCTCTGGACCACGGTCGCCGCGACCTGCCGCGGGGTGATCGAGAAGGCCGGCATCGCCGCCGCCGACATCGCCGCCATCGGCATCACCAACCAGCGCGAGACGGTGGTGGTCTGGGACCGCGAGACCGGCCAGCCGGTGCACCGCGCCATCGTCTGGCAGGACCGGCGCACCTCGCAGATGACCTCCGCCCTGCGCGAGGCCGGCCACGAGGAGCTGGTCACCGCCCGCACCGGCCTGCTGCTCGATCCCTATTTCTCGGGCTCCAAGCTGAAATGGATCCTCGACGAGGTCGCGGGCGCGCGGGACCGGGCGCGCGACGGCAAGCTGCTCTTCGGCACCGTCGATTCGTTCCTGATCTGGAAGCTCACCGGCGGCCGGAGCCACGTCACCGACGCCACCAATGCCTGCCGGACGATGCTCTACGACATCCACCGGGGCGCCTGGTCCGAGGACATTCTCGACCTGCTCGACATCCCCGCCGCGATGCTGCCCGAGGTGCGCGACTGCGCCGCCAGCTTCGGCACCACCCGCAGCGACCTCTTCGGCCGCGAGATCCCGATCCTCGGCGTCGCCGGCGACCAGCAGGCGGCGACGGTGGGCCAGGCCTGTTTCGCGCCGGGCATGCTGAAATCGACCTACGGTACCGGCTGCTTCGCGCTCCTGAACACCGGCGACCGGCCGGTGCGCTCGGAGAACCGCCTGCTCACCACCATCGCCTACCAGCTCGACGGCCGGCCGACCTACGCGCTCGAGGGCTCGATCTTCGTCGCCGGCGCGGTGGTGCAATGGCTGCGCGACGGGCTGAAGCTGATCCGCGAGGCGGGAGAGACCCAGCCCCTGGCCGAGACCGCCGATCCGCGCCAGGAGGTGGTGCTGGTGCCGGCCTTCACCGGGCTCGGCGCGCCCTACTGGAACGCCGAATGCCGCGGCGCGATCTTCGGGCTGACGCGCAATTCCGGCCCCGCCGAGTTCGCCCGCGCGGCGCTGGAAAGCGTGGGCTACCAGACCCGCGACCTGATCGAGGCGATGCATGCCGACTGGACCGACCCCGGCGCCGCGCCGACGCTGCGGGTCGATGGCGGGATGAGCGCCTCGGACTGGGCGATGCAGTTCCTGGCCGACATCATCGGCGCCCCGGTCGACCGCCCCGACGTGCTCGAGACCACCGCCATGGGCGCCGCCTGGCTGGCCGGCATGCAGGCCGGGCTCTACCCCGACATGGCGGGCTTCGGCGAGATGTGGCAGCGCGACCGCCGCTTCGAGCCGGCAATGGAGGCGTCCGAGCGCGACCGCAAATATGCCGCCTGGCAACGCGCCGTCGCCGCCGCCCAGGCCTTCTGACCCCGGACCCTCCCCCGCCTTATTCTGAGCGAAAATACCCCGGGGGTGCGGGGGCAGCGCCCCCGCCCGGGTCCTGGGCGCCCGCGGCGCCCGGGACGCCGCTCAGCCCAGCACCCGGCGCGCCGCCCGCGCGGTCTTCTCGGCGATCTCGTCGGCCTCGGCCTCGCTCAGGCAGAACGGCGGCGCGAAGCCCAAGATGTCGCCCTGCGGCATCGCCCGGGCGATCACCCCCTCCTCGAGCAGCGCCGCGGCGATCCGCGGCCCGACCTTCTCGCCGGCGTCGAAGAAGCGCCGCGTCTCGCGGTCGGCGACGAACTCCACCGCGCAGAGCATGCCCTCGCCGCGGACCTCGCCGACCTGCGCGAGGCCGCCCAGCGCCTCGGCCATGACGCGGTTGAAATAGCCCCCGGTGCGGGCGCAATTGCCGATCAGGTCGAGCTTGTCGATAAGCTCGAGATTGGCCACCCCGGCGGCGGCGCCGATCGGATGCGCCGAATAGGTCCAGCCATGCCCGATCGGGCCGTTCTCGTCAGTGCCCCGCTCCAGCACCTTCCACATCCTGTCGGACACGATGGAGCCCGAGAGCGGCGCATAGGCCGAGGTCAGGCCCTTGGCGATGGTCATCAGGTCGGGCTTCAGGCCGTAATGGTCCGAGCCCCACATCGAGCCCAGCCGCCCGAAGCCGGTCACCACCTCGTCGGCGATCAGCAGGATGTCGTGCTTCTCGAGGATCGGCTGGATCGCCGCCCAGTAGCCCTCGGGCGGCGGCACGATGCCGCCGGTGCCCAGCACCGGCTCGCCGATGAAGGCGGCGATGCTGTCGGCGCCCTCGCGTTCGATCAGCGCCTCGAGCGCGTCGGCGCAATGCTGCACGAAGGCCGCCTCGTCCTGCGCCGTGTCCTCGCGGCGGTAGTAATAGGGCGCCTCGGTGTGGATCACCTGCGCCAGCGGCAGGTCGAACTTCTGGTGGAACAGGTGCAGCCCGGTCAGCGACCCGGTCATCAGCCCGGAGCCGTGATAGCCGCGCCAGCGCGAGATGATCTTCTTCTTCTCGGGGCGGCCGAGGATGTTGTTGTAGTACCAGACCAGCTTGATGTTGGTCTCGTTGGCGTCCGAGCCTGAGAGCCCGAAATAGACCTTCGACATGTGCTCCGGGGCGCGGTCGAGGATCATCTTGGCGAGGGTGATCGAAGCCTCGGTGCCGTGGCCGACATAGGCGTGGTAATAGGCCAGCTCGCGCGCCTGCGCGGCGATGGCGTCGGCGATCTCGGTGCGGCCGTAGCCGGCATTGACGCAATAGAGCCCGGCGAAGGCGTCGAGCAGGCGGCGGCCGTCGCGGGTCTCGATGTGGCAGCCCTGCCCGCCCTGCACCACGGTCTGCGGGGCATTGCCGCGGGCGAACTCGGCAAGGTGGGTCGAGGGGTGGAAGAAGCTCTCGCGGTCCCAGCTTTCCAGCATGTCGTTCTTCAGCATTCGGTGTCCTTCGTCGTTCTGAATTGCGGTCCGGCGGGGCGCCTGGGGCGCCGTCCCGCGCATGCGGCACCGGGGCTCAGGCCCAGTCGCGGCAGACGTACTTGATCTCGGTGAAGGCCTCGAGGCCCTGGCGGGCGCCCTCGCGCCCCAGCCCCGACTGCTTCATGCCGCCAAACGGGATCGGCGCGCCGGTGACCTTGGTGCGGTTGACCGCCACCATGCCGAATTGCAGCGCCCGGCTGACCCGGTAGATGCGCCGCGGATCCTGGCTGTGCAGGTAGGCCACCAGCCCGTATTCCGAGGCATTGGCCCGGCGCACCACCTCCTCCTCGGTGTCGAAGGGCATCAGCGCCGCCACCGGGCCGAAGGTCTCCTCCTGGAGGATCAGCGCCTCCTCGGGCACCTCGGCCAGCACCGTGGGCGTGTAGAAGAGCCGGCCCGCGGCGTGCCGGCCGCCGCCGGTGACCAGCCGGGCGCCCTTCGCCAAGGCGTCGGCCACGTGCTCCTCCTGCTTGGCCACCGCCTTCTCGTTCATCAGGGGGCCGATATCGGGATCGTCGAAGCCGGGGCCGACGCTCAGCGCCTCGGTGGCGGCGGCGAAGCGGGCGACGAAGGCGTCGTAGATCGGCCGCTCGACGAAGATCCGGTTGGCGCCGAGGCAGTCCTGCCCGGAGGTGGCGAACTTGGCCTTGATGGTCTCGGCCACCGCGTTGTCGAGATCGGCGCCCTTGAAGACGATCACCGGGGCATGCCCGCCCAGCTCCATGATCAGCGCCTTCACGGTGCCCGCGCATTGCCGGTAGAGCAGCCGCCCGACCTCGGTCGAGCCGGTGAAGGACAGCACGCGCACGCGCGCATCCTGGGTCCAGGGCTCGACCACGATGGGCGCCGCGCCGGTGACCACGTTGAACACCCCCGGCGGGAAGCCCGCGCGCTCCGCCAGCTCGGCCAGCGCCAGCGCCGAGAACGGCGTCTCGGCCGAGGGATGGGCGATCACCGTGCAGCCGGCGGCGAGCGCCGCGGCGGCCTTGCGGGTGAGCATCGCCGAGGGGAAGTTCCACGGCGTGATCAGCGCCGCCACGCCCATCGGCTCGCGCCACAGCTCGACCTCGGCATCGGGCAGGTGCGAGGTCACGCCCTCGATATTGGGCCGCCGCGTCTCCTCGGCGTAGAACTCGATGAAATCGGCGGCGTAATCGATCTCGCCGCGGGCCTCGGAGATGGGCTTGCCCTGCTCGAGCACCATGATCCGGGCGAGGTCCTCCTTGTGGGTGTGCATCAGCTCGTACCAGCGCCGCAGCAGCCGCGCGCGCTCCTGCGGCAGCGTCGCCGCCCAGGCCGGGAAGGCGGCGTCGGCGGCGTCCACCGCGGCGCGGGATTCGGCGCCCGACAGGCTCGCCACCTCGCCCAGCCAGTCGCCGTCGGCGGGGTTGGCGACGGCGATGGCGGCGCCGTCGGCGGCGCCCACCCATTTGCCGCCGATATAGGAGAAGGAGCGCGCCAGGCGCGGATCCTCGAGCCCGGACAGGGGGGATTTGGGAAGCGTGCGGTGCAAGGTCATGGGCGCGGTCCTCGACAGGGTGACTGCCCCGACTTTGCCCCCGGCGCAGCAGAGGATGGGGCTGAAGCGCCGCCCGCGGCCAGAGGAATCGACTGCCCGGAGCCGCCCCGGCAGGGGATGCGGACTGCCGCGCCCGCCCGCGCCGGCGGGCGCCCGTCCCGACCCGGGCGGCGGGCGCCCCCGGACGCCGCGCGGATTTCAGCATGTCCCGTGTAGGATCAGGGTCGCCGCCGGCGGGGCCGCCGCGCGCGGGCGCGCGGCGGCTCACTCGCTCCGGTCGGTCTCCAGCGCCAGACGCAGGTCGCGCAGCACCGGCAGCGCGGCGCGCACCCTTGCGCCGCCCAGCTCGCCCACCATGGCGTCGACCAGGGGCGCCACCGCGGCCATGGCGGCGTCGCGCGCGGCGCGGCCGGCCGGGCTGATCGCCACCATCTTGCGCCGCGCATCGTCCCAGTCGGGGCGGATATGCACGTAACCCGCCGCCTCCAGCCGGGCCAGCGTGTTGGTCATCGCGCCCCGCGTCACGTGGAAGGCGCGGGCAAGCTGCGCCGGGCTCTTCTCGGCCTCGCCGTGGGCCAGCGCGTTCAGCACCGAGAAATGCGACAATTCCATGCGGTCGGGCAGCGCCCGGCCGAGCCGGTTGCGCAGCAGCTGGTCGGTGGCGAGGATCTCGCTGACCAGGGCCACGGCGAGCGCCTTGTCCTCGGCCATGTCAGGGCCCCTCGAAGGCGCGGTCATGGGTCAGCGAGGGCACCCGGCGGCGCGCCTCGGCGACCGCGGCGCGGTCGATCTCGACGCAGATCATGCCGGGCTCGGTGCCGGCATCGCCCAGCACCTCGCCCCAGGGCGAAATGGCAAGCGTGTGGCCCCAGGTCTCGCGGCGGCGGCCGGCGCGGGCGGAGTGGCGGCCGGTCTGGGCCGGCGCCAGCACGTAGGCGCCGCATTCGATGGCGCGGGCGCGCAGCAGCGGCTCCCAGTGCAGCGGCCCGGTGCCGGGCGAGAAGGCCGAGGGCACGGTCAGGATCTCCGCCCCGGCCTGGGCCAGCCGGCGGTAGAGATGCGGAAAGCGCAGGTCGTAGCAGATCGTCAGCCCGATCCGGCCCAGCGGCGTCTCGGCCAGCACGGCGCGGTCGCCGGGGCGGTAGCCGGCGCTTTCGCGGTAGGTCTCGGTCTCCGACACCGCCACGTCGAACATGTGCATCTTGTCGTAGCGCGCGGCGATGGCGCCGTCGGGGCCGATCAGCAAGGAGCGGTTGACGAAGCGCGTCTCGGGCGGCGCCGCCTTCAGCGCCAGCGACCCCGCCAGCACCCAGATGCCCGCCCGCGCGGCCTCCTCGCGGCAGGCCGCGAGCGTGCGGTCGGCGGCCTCGTCCACCAGCACCGCGCGCTGGTGGTCGCGGCTCGCCGACAGGCAGTTGCTGACCTCGGGCGTCAGCACGAAACCGGCCCCCGCCGCGGCGGCGGCGCGGATCCGCGCGGCCACGTCGCGGGCATTGGCCTCGGGATCGTCCGAGGCGGTGAGCTGGAGCAGCGCGGCGCGGGTCACGCCGCCAGCAACGGGTCGAGCTTGCCCGCGCGGTCCAGCGCATAGAGCTCGTCGCAGCCGCCGACATGGGTCTCGCCCACGAAGATCTGCGGCACCGTGCGGGCGCCGTTGGCGCGCTGGATCATCTCGGGCTTGCGCTCGGGATCGGCGTAGACGTCGATCTCGGTGAAGCTCACGCCCTTCTGGCTCAGCAGCCGCTTGGCGGCGTGGCAGAACCCGCAGAGCGGGGAGGTGTAGATTTCGACCGGTTGCATGGGGCCTCCTTTCGGCATTGCCCCGTGATTTAGGTGTCCTTGGCGGCGCGCGCCAGCACCGCGACGCAGACCGAGGCTGCGCCGGCGGCATGGGCCGCCTCTGCGGCCGCCGCAAGCGTCGCCCCCGAGGTCATCACGTCGTCGACGATCAGCACCGGCCGCCCGGCCAGCCGAGCGCCGCGGCGCGGATGCGCGGCGATGGCGCCGGCCAAAGCCGCGAAGCGCGCCTCCCGCCCCGCCCCGTCGAGCGGCGGCGTGGCGCGCGGCCGGACCAGGGCATCGGGGCAATGGCCGCAGCCGGCATGCTCGGCCAGCGCCCGGGCCAGCAGCGCCGACTGGTTGTAGCGCCGCCGCAGCAGCCGGCGCGGGTGCAGCGGCACCGGCACGGCGAGGGTCTTGGCGGCGATCAGGGGCGCCGCCGCGGCGGCCAGCCAGCGTCCCGCGGGGCGCGCCACGTCGTCGCGGTCGCCGTGCTTGAGCCCGAGCACCAGGCGCCGTCCGGTGCCGCGGTAGAGCAGCGCCGCGCGCCCGCGCGCCCAGGGCCGCGGCAGGGTCAGGCAGGCATCGCAGCGCAGCCTGGCGCCCGCCGCGCCGCCCTCTGCCGCTCCGGGCAGCGGCGCGCCGCAGAGATCGCACAGCGCCCCGACGATGAAATCGGCGTCGCGCCAGCAGGGCCCGCAGAGCGCGAACTCGGTCGTCACCTCGGCCCCGCAGCCGAGGCAGAGCGGCGGGTAGATCAGGCGGATCGCCCTTTGCAAGCGCGCCCCCACCGTCCTATTTCCCGTCCATGACCGAGATCCCCCAGATCGTCGACCGCCCGGCGCTCGACCGCTACCGTGCCCGGGCGCGCGCCGCGCCGGAGCTGTTTTTGCACGAGATCGCCGCCGCCGACCTGCAGGATCGGCTGGAACTGGTTAACCGCCGGTTCACCGCGCCGGCCATCGTCACGCCCTTTCCCGCCGTCTGGGACGGCCGCCTGGCCAATGCCCGGATCGTGCCCGATGCCGAGATCCTCGATCTCGAACCCGGCGCGCACGACCTGGTGCTGCACGCGCTGGCGCTGCACTGGGCCAACGACCCGGTGGGCCAGCTCATCCAGTGCCGCCGCGCCCTGCGCCCCGACGGGCTGCTGCTCGCCGCGACCTTCGGCGGCCGCACCCTGACCGAACTGCGCGCCGCGCTCGCCGAGGCCGAGATCGAGGTCACCGGCGGGCTCAGCCCGCGCATCCTGCCGATGGCCGATATCCGCGATCTGGGCGCGCTCCTGCAACGCGCCGGGCTGACCCTGCCGGTGGCCGACAGCGACACGCTGGTCGCCACCTACGAAAGCCCGCTGCACCTGATGCGCGACCTGCGCGCCATGGGCGAGGGCAACGCGCTGGCCGGCCGGCTGCGCCGTCCGACCCGGCGCCGGGTGCTGCTGCGCGCCGCCGAGATCTACGCCGCCGCCCATGCCGCCCCGGACGGCCGCGTGCCCGCCACCTTCGAGATCGTCGCCCTGACCGGCTGGTCGCCCGATCCCGGCCAGCCGCAGCCGCTGCGGCCGGGCTCGGCCACGGCGCGGCTTGCCGACGCATTGCGCACCGACGAACGGCCGCTCAAGGATTGAACCGCCCCGCCGGGGCCTTACCTCCCCCGCGCCCAGCACAGGATTCCAGCATGCTCGACGCCTCCGCCGCCACGCGACCCGACCACGCCCCGGCCGACCACCCCGCGCTGCCGCGGCAGAAGACCGGCATCCTGCTGGCCAATCTCGGCACTCCGGACGGACACGATTACTGGTCGATGCGGCGCTACCTGAACGAGTTCCTCTCCGACCGCCGGGTGATCGACTATCCGCGCTGGAAATGGCAGCCGCTGCTGCAGCTGGTGATCCTGTCGAAGCGGCCCTTCACCTCGGGCGCGGCCTACCGCTCGATCTGGAACGAGGATCTGGGCGAAAGCCCCCTGATGACCATCACCAAGGCGCAGACCGGCAAGATCCGCGCCGCCCTGGCCGAGCGCTACGGCGACGATGTCATGGTCGAGTTCTGCATGCGCTACGGCAATCCCTCGACCCGCTCCAAGGTGCGCGAGATGGTCGCGGCGGGGTGCAGCCGCATCCTCTTCTTCCCGCTCTACCCGCAATATGCCGGCGCCACCACGGCGACCGCCAACGACGCCTTCTTCGCCGCCCTGGGCCGCGAGAAGTGGCAGCCCAGCGTGCGTACCGTGCCGCCCTATTTCGACCACCCGCTCTACATCGAGGCGCTGGCCCAGTCGGTGGAGCGCGCCTATGCCGAGGCCGAGACCCGGCCCGACATCCTGGTCTGCTCCTATCACGGCGTGCCCAAGCGCTACCTGCTGGAGGGCGACCCCTACCATTGCCAGTGCCAGAAGACGACGCGCCTGCTGAAGGAGCGGCTGGGCTGGGCCGATACCGAGATCACCACCACCTTCCAGTCGCGCTTCGGCCCCGAGGAATGGCTCAAGCCCTATACCGTGGAGGAGGTGGCGCGGCTGGCCCGCGAGGACGGCAAGACCAACATCGCGGTCTGCGCCCCGGCCTTCTCGGCCGATTGCATCGAGACGCTCGAGGAGATCAACGAGGAGATCAAGGAGAGCTTCGAGGAGGCCGGCGGCGAGCGCTTCCTCTACATTCCCTGCCTGAACGACGACGCCGCGCATGTCGCCGCCCTGTCGCGGGTGATCGAGGAGAACCTTGCCGGCTGGCTCGACTGACCTCGCGCGCCGGCGCCGCGGCGGGGCGGATGCGCAACGATCCCGCACCCGTCGCGGCATTGTTGCGCCACGGGTCATAGGTTGGCCATGTTTCCCGGGCTATATCTGGAAGGCCTGACCCGGGAGTCTGATCGTGACCGAAACCCTGCGCAGCCGCTTCGACGCCACCCTGAGCCGCATCGGCAACCGGCTGGCGCGACGGCTCAACCGGCAGACCGAACCGCGCGGCGTGGGCGTGCCGTCCGATCCCGACAAGCTGTTCCGCACGCTCCGGACCGGCGACGTGCTGCTGGTCGACGGGCATTCCTCGGTGGGCCAGGCGATCAAGTACCTCACCCAGTCGACCTGGTCGCATTCGGCGCTCTATGTCGGCGAGGCGTTGCCCGACCCGGAGGACGGCTCGGAGAAGCCGCGCCTCGTCGAGGTCAATGTCGGCGAGGGCTGCGTCGCCTCGCCGCTGTCGAAATACGCCCGCTACCATACCCGCATCTGCCGTCCGGTGGGGCTGTCGGAGGCCGACCGTTCCAAGGTGGCGCAGTTCATGATCGACCGGATCGGGCTGGAATACGACCTGCGCAACATTTTCGACCTGCTGCGCTACACGCTGCCGCAGCCGCCGGTCCCGGCGCGCTGGCGCCGGCGCATGCTGGCCATCGGCTCCGGCGATCCGACCCGGGCGATCTGCTCGACCCTGATGGCGCAGGCCTTCCTGTCGGTGCGCTACCCGATCCTGCCCACGGTGCGGGAAGTGAAGGTCCGCGAGGGATCGCGCACGGTGCGGCGCGAGATCTACCACATCCGCCACCATTCGCTCTACGCGCCGCGCGACTTCGACATCTCGCCCTATTTCGACATCGTGAAGCCGCATATCGCGCGCGCCTTCGACCCGACGGATTTCGTCTGGTCGCATCACGAAACCGGCGCGCCGTTGCTGCGCGAGGCCGGGCTGACCGTGCCGCCGGCCTCGCCCGAGCCCGCCCCGGCCGCCGCTCCGGGGCCGGAGGAGACCGGCGAGGCCGCCCCGGCGGTCGCCGCCGCGACGCCCGGGGACGGCCGCGGCTAGGGCGCCGGCCCGCGGTTCGCCGGGGCACCTTCGACACCGCCCCCGCAACGAAAAAGGGCGACGCTCGCGCGTCGCCCCGTCCGTGTCGCTGCCGGCCGGTCTCAGTTCGAGACGGCTGCTGCCACCAGCGCCAGCATCAGCAGCGGCACCACGATGGCGGCCGAGCTCGACTGCTGTTCGGTCTCTTCGACCACGACGACGGGTTCCATGACCACGTCGTCCTTGGCGTAGGAGCCGGCCAGGGCGGCGCTGCCGGCAACGGCAAAGGCGGCGGCGAGAGCGAGTTTCTTCATGTCGATCCTCCTGAAGAGGCCCGCCCTGCGCATCCCGACAGGGGATTCAGCGGCCGGCCAGATGCTTACCTCGTGACTCGTTCTAAGCAAGATAGTCGCAATTTTGCAAAGTCATCACAAAGCAGCGAAGACAACCGGCCGTCACCGTCGTCAAATCAGCAACACCTGCGTGCCGACCTGGGCCATGCTGAAAAGCTGTTCGATATGCTCGTTGTAGAGCCCGATGCAGCCGTTCGAGGAGCGCCGGCCGATCTTGCGCGTGTCGTGGGTGCCGTGGATCCGGTAATACTGCCAGGACAGGTGCAGCGCCCGGGTGCCGAGCGGATTGTCCGGGCCCGGCGGCACGTAGTCGGGCCATTCCGGGTTGCGCTTCTTCATCGACGGCGTGGGGCGCCAATCGGGGTTCGGATCCTTGAGCGTGACGCTGGTGCGGCCGCGCCGGGTCAGATCCTCGGTCAGCGGCACCGAGGTCGGGTAGAGCTTGTAGACCGACTGGTCCTCGGACCAGTAATGCAGCGCCCGCGACCGGATGTCGACGAGGATCGCGCCCTTGTTCAGGGACGAGAAATAGGGCCGCCAGTCGAGCATCCGGAAGCTCGAGATGTTGCGCTGGGTCTGGCTCGAAAGGTCCTGCTCCATCTCGATCGTGCCGGCGCCGTTGACGTCCTGCGCCAGGGCGGGCGCGCCGATGACGGCCGCAGCGGAGGCCAGGAAACCGCGCCGGTCGAAGCGGGTAGGTCCGTGTCTGCTCATGGAATCGACTCCATTCCACCTGATCAATCGTTCAGGTCTATATGGCGCGAAATCCCCAGTCGCAAATCAAACGGCCGTCAATAATTGCCTCGGGGACGAACTGGGTTTGAACCGCCACGCCCGAGTCGCTAAAGCCCGGAGGCAACGAGAACGAACCGGGGTGACAGGTCATGACGCGCATCATTCTGCTTATCGCATCGCTGGCGCTGGGGCTTGCCGCCTGTGCGCCGCTGCCGGCCACCGCGCCGGTCGGGCCCGACGGCAGGCCGATCCCCGGCGGCTACCGCCTGACCGCGATGGACGAAAGCCGGGTGCAGTACCGGATGCTCGACGCGGTCAACGCGCTGCGCGCCGATGCCGGCCGCCCGCCGCTGGAGCTCAATGCGCAGCTCAACGCCGCCGCGGCGACGCATTCGCGCGACATGTCGGTGCAGAACCGCCCCTGGCATTTCGGCTCGGACGGCTCCTCGCCGGTCGACCGGGTGCGCCGCGTCGGCTATCGCGGCCAGCTGCTGGGCGAGAACATCTCGGAGACCTACGAGACCGAGCTGCAGACCCTGACCGCCTGGATGCAGGATTCGACCACCCGCGAGACCATCATGAACCCGGCGGCGCGCGACATGGGCTTCTCCTGGTACCAGGAGGACAACGGCAAGATCTGGTGGACCCTGGTCACCGGCGGCGGCTCCGGCGGCGGCGGCACCGCGATCGCCTCGCTCTGACCGCCGCGGGCATCGGAGCGACCTCCCAGAAGGGGCCCCCGGGCCCCTTTTCCCGTTCCGCGCCGGCCGCGCCGCACCGCGCGCCACCGCTTTCCCCGTCTGCCTTACGGACCGCGCCATGCTGATCGTCATCTCCCCCGCCAAGCGCCTCGACTGGCAGCCCCGCGACGCCGCGCCCAGCGCGCCCGGCTTCGCGGAGGATGCGCAGCGGCTGATCCGCACCCTGCGCAACCGCACCCTGGGCGAAATCCGCGGCCTGATGGATCTCTCCGACGATCTCGCCCGGCTGAACCGCGACCGCTACCGCGCCTTCGCCGAGGCCCCGCAGGCGGCCGATCTGCGGCCCGCCGCCCTGGCCTTTGCCGGCGACACCTATCAGGGCCTCGAGGCGGCCTCGCTCGACCCCGAGGAGCTGGCCTGGGCGCAGGACCACCTGCGCATCCTGTCCGGCCTCTACGGGCTGTTGCGGCCGCTCGACGGGATCCAGCCCTACCGGCTGGAAATGGGCACGCGGCTGAAGACCCGGCGGGGCGGCGATCTCTACGCCTATTGGGGCGACCGGCTGGCCCGGGCGCTCCGCGAGCAGGCCGCGGAGATCGGCACCGGCGTGCTGCTCAACTGCGCCAGCCAGGAATATTTCGGCGCCGTTCCCGAGGCGCCGCTGGGCCTGCGGGTGATCAGCCCGCAATTCCTCGATGACGGGCCGCGCGGGCCGCGGGTGGTCAGCTTCCACGCCAAGCGGGCGCGCGGCGCCATGGCGCGCTTCGTCATCCAGCACCGGCTGACCGACGCCGAGGCGCTCAAGGCGTTCGACCTCGGCGGCTATGCCTTCGAGGCCGAACTCTCCACGCCCGACCGCCCGGCCTTCCTGCGCGCCGCCGGCTGATCCTCGGCGCCCCCGTCCTCGGCGCCCCCGTCCGCCGCCAGGCCGCCATGGCGGCGCAGCATGTCCAGCAGCGCGGCCTTGCGCAGCGGCTTGCTGAGATAATCGTCGAGCCCGCCGGCCAGCAGCGCCGTGCGGTCATCCTCCAGCGCATGCGCGGTGACCGCCACGATCGGCACCGGCCGGGCCCCGCTTTCGGCCTCCAGCGCGCGGATGCGCCGGGTGGCTTCGCGGCCGTCCATATGCGGCATCGAGATGTCCATGAAGATCAGGTCCGGCCGGCGCGCGGCGAAGGCGGTCACCGCGTCGGCGCCGTTGGCGGCGAAGCGCGGGCGCACAGGCACACCCGACAGCATGCCGGAAAACACCCGCTGGTTGACGAGGTTGTCCTCGGCCACCAGCAGATCGATCGGGGCGACGGGCCCGGCCCGCTCCGCCATCCCGGACGCCGCGACGGGCGCCGCCGGCCCCGCCGGGGCCGCGGCATTGGCCGCAAGCGGCGCCCCGCCCCGATGCCGGAACAGCAATCCCGCCGCCGGGCCGCCGCGGCGGCTGACAAAGGCCGGCCCCGCCTCTGCGCCGCCCCCCGCCCCTGTTCCTGACCCTGCCGCTCCCGCCGCGCCGCCGGCGGCCGCGTCGGGCAGCCCGGCCAAAGCCGCGAACAGCGCCCGGCGCGGCGCGGGGGTGCGGACCACCGCCGCCACCTGCGCGGCGCCCGGGGCCGGGCCGCCGCCGCCGGCCAGCAGCACCACCGGCACGCCGCGCCTGCGGGCATCGATCTGGCGCACCAGGTCGGGCCAAGCCATGTCGTCGAGATCCTGCGCCACCAGCACCGCGTCGTATCTGTCGGGATTGGCCAGCGCCGCCGCGCCGGAGCCGAACATCGCGCATTCGGCGCCGGCCACGGCGAGCTGCCGGCCCAGAATGGCACGGTTGCTGTCGTTCGGATCCACCACCATCAGCCGGTGCAGCGCCGCCGGCAGGCGCGGCACCGCGTGGCTCGGCGGCTCCACCGCGTCGAGCACCACCCGGACCCCGAAACAGGCGCCCTGCCCGAGCTCCGAATCGACCCAGATCTCGCCCTGCATCAGCTCCACCAGCCGCTTGCTGATGGCGAGGCCGAGCCCGGTCCCCTCGAAGCTGCGGTCGTGGTCATCCTCGACCTGGTTGAACTCGCCGAAGACATGCGCCTGCTTGTCGGGCGCGATGCCGATGCCGGTATCCTCGACGGTGAGATGCAGCGCCACCCGCCCCGAGGGCTCCGGCACGCCGACGACGCGCACGAGGACATGGCCGCGGGCGGTGAACTTCACCGCATTGCCCAGCAGGTTGGTCAGGATCTGGCGCATCCGGGCGGCATCGCCCAGGAACGCCGTGGGCAGGAACATGTCGTAATCGACCAGCAGGGCCAGCCCCTTGTCGCGGGCCGCGGGCTGCACCAGCAGGCACACTTCGTGCACCGTGCGCTCGAGATCGAACGGCACCGAGCGCAGCGTCATCTTGCTGGCCTCGATCTTGGAATAGTCGAGCACGTCGTTGATGATCCCGAGCAGCGCCTCGCCGGAATTGCGGATGGTCTCGACCAGCTCGCCCTGATCCTCGTCGAGCCGGGTCTCGAGCAGCAGGTCGGTCATCCCCACGACGCCGTTCATCGGCGTGCGGATCTCGTGGCTGATATTGGCCAGGAAGGCCGACTTGGCGCGGTTCGCCGCCTCGGCGCGCTCGCTGGCGAGCCCGAGATCGCGCTGCACCGCCTTCTGCTCGGAGATGTCCACGAGGAGCCCGACCGTGCCGCCATCGGCGCCGCGGCGCTCCAGCACCCTGAGCCAGCGATCGCCGCCGAGCTCCTGCTCGTGCACGGTCTCGGCGGCGCGGCGGGCGCGCAGACGCTCGGCCAGCCACGCCGCCTCGCGGCCGCTGGCCTCGGGAAACTGGCCATGATCCAGGCCGTAGCGCAGAATGTCCTGGTAATCGGCACCCGGCTGCAGGATCGGCGCGCAGGCGGCATAGATCTCGCGGTAGCGCGGATTGCAGGTGACCAGCCGGTCCTCGGCATCGAACAGCACGAAGCCGTCGGGCAGCTCCTGCACCGCCGACCAGAGCCGCATCAGGTCGGTCATGTCGACGACCAGGCTGACCACGCCGCCATCCGGGGTGCGGCGGTTGTGCAGCTTGATGAAGGCGCCGTTGAACAGGCGGATGGTGACCGGGGCGGGATCGCGGTCCTCCCAGCCGGCATGGATGCGGGCCCGCCAGGAGCCGGCATCGGCGCCCTCGAGATCGGCGATGCCCTCCTCGACCATCAGATCGACCAGATGGGTGTAATGCGCCCCGACCCCGGCGCTGGCGAGCCCGTCGAAGACCGACAGGTAGGCCCGGTTGGCCAGTTCCAGCCGCCCGGACGCGCTCCACAGCGCGAAGCCGTCGCGCGCCGCGCCCAGCGCCTGCAGCAGCTGCCCCTCGACCAGCGCGATCTTTTGCTGCGCCTCGCCCAGCGCCGAGCGCACGCGCAGGTTCTCGTCCTCGATCGAGGCGGCATGGGCGCGCGTGGCGGTGATCTCCTCGGTGAGTTCGCGGGCGTGCAGGCCGAGCTTGCGGTTGGCCTCGGTCAATTCGCGGCGCTTGTGCGCCAGGAGCCGTTCCGCCGCCAGCCGGGCGCGCCGTTCGGCCTCCAGTTTCTGCGACAGACTCATGCCAGCTTCTCCAGCGAACCGCCTCAGGATCTGATCGACAGGGCTTAAGACCGGCTTAAGGACGGGGCGCGCGGACCGGGGAATCGTTGCGCCCTGCGCCGCCGCCATGCCACCGTGACGAAACGATTCCGGAGAGTTGCAGGATGCCCCGGCCAGACGCCGACCGAGCCGCCCGCCTTGCCCGTCCGCCCGCGCCGACCCGCGCGCCGGGCGCCGCGGCCGTGACCGCGGGGCGCCGGCGATGAGCGGCAGCACGGTGGCCACCATGCGCTGGCGGGCGCTCGACCGGGAGGGGCGCGACACCTGCCGGCTGGTGCGCCACGATGCCGGCTGGATGCTGATCGGCCATGCCCGGTTCCGCGAAAGCGAGGGCGAGAGCGCGCTCGACTACGTGGTGCGCTGCGATCCCGACTGGCGCACCCGCAGCGCCGATGTTTCGGGCACCTGGCGCGACCGCCCGGTGGCGCTGCGGGCGCTGCGCCAGGGCGAGCGCTGGCGCCTCAACGGCGCCACGGCCGAGGCGGTCGAGGGCGCCACCGACATCGCTTTCGGCTTCACCCCGGCGACCAACCTGATGCCGATCCGGCGGCTGCCGGAGATCGGCGGCATCGACTGCACCGCGGCCTGGCTGCGCGATCCCGGCGAGGGCCTGGTGCCGCTCGGACAGCGCTACATCCGGCGCCGCGGCGGCGTCGTGCATTACCGCGCCGAGAGCGGCGCCGAATCCGACCTGCTGGTGGCCTCCTGCGGCTTCGTCACCCGCTATCCCGGCCATTGGGAGGTCGAGGACGGCGCCTGAGCCCGGCACGGCGCCCCGCCCCCGGGGTCCTCCGGGGGCATGCCAATGCGCACGATCCGGCGGGGCCTGCCCTGCCGCGGCCGCCGCGCCGCCCCGGCGCGGAGCCTTGCCCCGCCCGGGCCAGAGGCGCGGCTCCCCCCGGCGCGCAGAAGTGGACGGATGTCGCGGCCCGGCCGGCGCCCGGCCGCGGCCGGCGCCCCGGCGCGCGGTCGGCTTGGCCCCGCCCATGCGGGGGCGGACATGCCGCGACGGGTTGTCCGGCCACCCCTGCCGCGCCTAGGAAGGACCGGTCCCCTCGAGCCGGTGCCCCGCATGTCCGCCAATCTCAGAGCCGCGCTGATGGCGCTCCTCGCCTTCGCGCTCTACGCCACGCACGACGTCTTCGTGAAGCTGCTGGGGGCGAGCTTCGCGCCCTTCCAGATCATCTTCTTCAGCGTGCTCTTCGGCTTCCCGCTGGCCACCCTGAAGCTGATCCACGATCCCGCCCCGGGGCATCTGCGCCCGGTCCATCCCTGGTGGACGCTGCTGCGCACCGGCGCCGCGGTGGTGACCGGCATCTGCGCCTTCTACGCCTTCTCGGTGCTGCCGCTGACCCAGACCTACGCCATCCTCTTCGCGGTGCCGCTGATCATCACCCTGCTGTCGATCCCGATCCTCGGCGAACAGGTCGGGCTGCGGCGCTGGGCGGCGGTGATCGTGGGGCTCGGCGGCGTGCTGGTGGTGCTGCGCCCCGGCGCCACCGATCTCGGCCTCGGCCACCTCGCGGCGCTGGCCGCCGCGGCCACCAGCGCGCTGGCCTCGATCATCGTGCGCAAGATCGGCCGCGACGAACGCGACGTGGTGCTGGTGCTCTACCCGATGCTGGCAAATTTCGCGCTGATGGCGGTGCTGCTGCCGCTGGTCTACCGGCCGATGACGCTGCACGAGGTCGGGCTGAATGCCGGGCTCGCCGCCTTCGGCTTCGTCGCCTCGCTGCTGATCGTCGCCGCCTACAAGGCCGGCGAGGCGGTGGTGGTGGCGCCGATGCAATATTCCCAGATCGTCTGGGCGACGCTGTTCGGGCTGCTGCTCTTCGAGGAGGCGCCGGACGGCTGGACCCTGGCCGGGGCCGGGATCGTGATCGCCAGCGGCGTCTACATCGTGCTGCGCGAAAGCCGGATGCCCGCCACCACCGCGCCGGTGCTGCGCAGCCGCGCCCGCTTCGAGACCGGCACCCTGCCGCGCCTCTCGGCGCTGCGCCGCGGCCGCGGCAAGGCGCCGGAAAAGAAGCGCGATTGACCTCTTGCCAATCCCGGCCGACTCGTCTACTCGGCGCAGCACGGTCGGAGTGTAGCTCAGCCTGGTAGAGCACCGTCTTCGGGAGGCGGGGGTCGTAGGTTCGAATCCTGCCACTCCGACCAAAATCACCCAGCTTCCCAGCCCGCGCAGAACGCTGCCCGCCCTTGCCGTGCGGCGTCCGCTTCAGGGGTCCTCGAGCGCCGCCCGGGTGGCCGCGCAGCGGTCTCCATCATAGAGCCGCTCCAGCACCAGCGTGAAGGCGCGCGGCGCCCCGGGCACCGCCTCGAAGAGCGTCATTGAGGACCGCACCTTCATCGCATCGACCGGGCCCAGGATGTCCTCGGGCGGGGTGCCGGCATGGCCGAGGAGCAGCGCCGCCGCTTCGACGAGGCGCGGGCCGAGCACCGGGTGGGCAAGGTAGGCCGCCGCCTCGTCGCGCCCGGCGAGGCCGAAATGCACCGCCCGCTGCGACCGGCCCAGCGTCGCGAGCTGCGGGAAGACCCACCAGATCCAGTGGCTCTCCTTGCGGCCGGCGCGCAGCTCCGCCGTGACCCGGTCCCAGACCGGGTCCTGCGCGGCGACGAATTCCTCGAGAGCGGCCATGGGGCGCCATCTAGGCGCCGGGCTCCCGGCCGCCAGTCCGGCGGCGGGGATCGGCCGACGCGGCGCCGCGCCGGCCGAAACGGCTCAGCCCAGCCGCTTGTTGCGGGCGGCCAGAAGCTTCAGGCGCAGCGCGTTGAGCTGGATGAAGCCCGCCGCGTCGGTCTGGTCATAGGCGCCGGCATCGTCCTCGAAGGTGACATGCGCCTCGGAATAGAGCGAGCGGTCGGACCAGCGCGCCACGGTGCGCGCCGAGCCCTTGTAGAGCTTGAGCCGCACGGTGCCCGAGACATGCTCCTGGCTCTTGTCGATGGCGGCCTGCAGCATCTCGCGCTCGGGGCTGAACCAGAAGCCGTTGTAGATCAGCTCGGCATAGCGCGGCATCAGCGAATCCTTCAGATGCCCGGCGCCGCTGTCGAGAGTGATCTGCTCGATGCCGCGATGCGCCTCGAGCAGGATGGTGCCGCCCGGGGTCTCGTAGACGCCGCGCGACTTCATGCCCACGAAGCGGTTCTCGACGAGGTCGAGCCGGCCGATGCCATGGGTCTTGCCCAGCGCGTTCAGCGCGGTCAGCATCTCGGCCGGGCTCAGATCCTTGCCGTCGAGCGCCACGGCGTCGCCCTTCTCGAAGGTGATCTCCACCATCTGCGGCGTGTCCGGCGCGTCCTCGGGGTTGTCGGTGCGCTGGTAGACGTAATCCGGCGCCTCGTTGGCCGGGTCCTCCAGCACCTTGCCCTCGGACGAGGTGTGCAGCAGGTTCGCGTCGACCGAGAACGGCGCCTCGCCGCGCTTGTCCTTGGCGATCGGGATCTGGTGCTCCTCGGCAAATGCCAGCAGCTTGGTGCGCGAGGTCAGGTCCCATTCCCGCCACGGCGCGATCACCCGGATCGACGGGTCGAGCGCATAGGCCGCGAGCTCGAAGCGGACCTGGTCGTTGCCCTTGCCGGTGGCGCCGTGGGCGACCGCGTCGGCGCCGGTCTCGGCGGCGATCTCGACCAGCCGCTTGGAGATCAGCGGCCGGGCGATCGAGGTGCCGAGCAGGTAGAGCCCCTCGTAGAGCGCGTTGGCGCGGAACATCGGATAGACGAAGTCGCGCACGAATTCCTCGCGCACGTCCTCGATATAGATGTTCTCGGGCTTGATGCCCAGCAGCTCGGCCTTCTTGCGCGCCGGCTCCAGCTCCTCGCCCTGCCCGAGATCGGCGGTGAAGGTCACCACCTCGCAGCCATATTCGGTCTGCAGCCATTTCAGGATGATCGAGGTGTCGAGGCCGCCGGAATAGGCGAGCACGACCTTCTTGGGCGCGGATTTGGGCGCGGACATGGGGCGATGGCTCCTTCGTCGGATCTGGCCGCGCGCTTAGCGGCTTTTGCCCGCCCGGGCAAGCGATGCGGCTTTGCGGCCGCCGCGGGCGCGTGCTAGCGATGCGCCCGGGCAGGGCAGAAAAGGGTCCGGGGCATGACGGGTTGGCGGATTTTCGTGCATTCGGCGCGGCTGGTGCTGGACAATCTCGGCGCCGCCTTCCGGGTCTCGTTGGTGCTCTACCTGATCCAGGCCGCGGCGCAGATCGCGGGCTTTCTCAACCCGCCCGACATGGTCGAGCTGCCCGAGGGCGGCGCCGTGCCGGGTCTCGGCGCGGGCTTTCTGGTGCAGAACCTGCTGCTGGGCGCGCTCGGCATCCTCGCCAGCCTGTGGATCGCGGTGGCCTGGCACCGCTTCGTGCTGGCCGGGGAGGTGCCCGAGGGCTGGCTGCCGCACTGGCACGGCGCCTCGATGGCGGGCTATCTCGGCCGGTCGCTGATGATCGCGGCGATCCTGGCCCTGCTGGTCCTGGTGCTTGCCATTCCGCTCGGCCTCTTCGCGGCGCCGGCCCTGTTTCTGCTGCTCACCCTGGGCGCCGCGGCGGCGCTGTTCTTCCGACTCTGCCCGATGCTGCCGGCGGCGGCGATGGGCCGCCCGATGGGCCTGCGCGAGGCCTGGGAGGCGACCCGGGGCGAAACCGGCACGATGCTGGTCCTGGCGCTGATCGTGGTCGGCGGCTCGCTGCTGGCCAGCCTGCCCTCGCTCTTCAACCCCGACCCGGCCTCGGCGATCAACCTGATCTATTCCGTGGTGGTGAACTGGTTCCTGACGATGATCGGCATCACCGTGCTGACCACCATCTACGGCCATTACGTCGAGGGCCGCCGCATCGACTGAGCCGCCGCGCTTGCCTTGGCGGCCGGCCCGCGCCATTCATCCGGGATGGACCAGATGACCGACGACCAGTTCCGCCGCCGGGCCGAGGCCGCCGCCACGGCGATGCGCGAGGTCTTTCCCGCCACGCCGCTTCTGCGCAACGCCCATCTCTCGGCGCTGTTCGACGCCGATATCTGGCTCAAGCGCGAGGATCTGGCGCCGGTGCGCTCCTACAAGCTGCGCGGCGCCTTCAACGCCATGCGCAAGCGTGCGGCGCCGCTCTATGTCTGCGCCTCGGCCGGCAACCACGCCCAGGGCGTCGCCTTCATGTGCCGGCATTTCGGCACCCGCGGGGTGATCTTCATGCCGGTCACCACGCCGCAGCAGAAGATCCAGAAGACCCGGATGTTTGGCGGCGATGCGGTCGAGATCCGCCTGCTGGGCGACTATTTCGATCAGACGCTGGCCGCCGCGCAGGCCTTCAGCGCCGAGGCCGGCGGCGCCTTCCTGCCGCCCTTCGACGACGACGACGTGATCGAGGGCCAGGCCTCGGTGGGCGCCGAGATCGCCGCCGATCTGGGCGGCGCGCCGGATCACCTGGTGGTGCCGGTGGGCGGCGGCGGGCTGGCGGCGGGGCTGCTGGGCTATTTCGGCGCCGCCTGCCAGTACACCTTCGTTGAGCCGGCGGGCGGCGCCTGCCTGCGCGCCGCGCTGATGGCCGGCAAGCCGGTGCCGCTGGGCCGCGTCGACACCTTCGCCGACGGCGCCGCGGTGGGCCAGATCGGCGCCCGGACCTTCGCGCGGTTGGCCGGGGTCGGGCTCGCCAACACCCTGACCATCCCCGAGGACCGGATCTGCACCACCATCCTCGACATGCTGAACGTGGAGGGCATCGTGCTCGAGCCCGCCGGCGCGCTGGCCATCGACGCGCTGAAGGATCTGGGCCAGGCGATCCGCGGCCGCACCGTGGTCTGCATCGCCTCGGGCGGCAATTTCGACTTCGAGCGGTTGCCCGAGGTCAAGGAACGCGCGCAGCGCTATTCCGGGGTCAAGAAGTACTTCATCCTGCGGCTGCCGCAGCGGCCCGGCGCGCTCAAGGACTTCCTCGACGTTCTGGGGCCCGACGACGACATCGCGCGGTTCGAGTACCTGAAGAAGTCGGCGCGCAATTTCGGCTCCGTGCTGATCGGCATCGAGACCAGCCGGGCGGAGAATTTCGAGATCCTGTTCGCCCGCATCGAGGCGCAGGGCTTCGCCTACCAGGACATCACCGAGAACGAGGCGCTGGCCCAGTTCCTGATCTGAGCCGCCCCCGATCCGGGAGTCATCAGCCGGGGAACCGCCCGGCAATGCCGTCGAGCAGCGCCGCGCGGCCGGCGGCGAAGGCGCGGTCCAGGCCGGCGACGTCACCACCGCCCGCCTTCTCGCCCCCGGCGCAGAGCGCGGCGAAATCGGACAGGCCGAGATTGAGCGCGCAGCCCTTCATGTCGTGCAGCGCGGCGCGCCGCGCTGCCGGGCCGTCGAGATCGTCGAGCGACGCCAGCCGCTCCGCGATCTCGTCGAGAAACAGCGGCACGACCTCGCCGAAATCCTCGGCGCCGATCTCGCCGCGCAAGCTTTCGATCTGCTGCCAGTCGATCATCGCAGAACTCCCAACGTCGCCCCACTCTGCCGCTCTCCGGTGAACGCGCGGTTAGCGGCGGCCGCGGGGCGCGGGGGAGGCGGCTTCATCTCGCCTTAACCGCCGGGCCCTAGGCTTCGGGGCGAGCGGGCAGGAAACCATGGGGCTTCGATGACGGCATTGCAGGACAGGCGGCCGGCCACGACCGGGCCGGCCGCCCGCTTCACCGCGCTGGTGGTCGATGACAGCCGCGCCCAGCGCATGCTGATGACCCGGCTGCTGGAACGCTGGGGCTACCGGGTGCGCGCCGCCGCCTCGGGCGAGGAGGCGCTGGCGCTCTGCGCCGCCGCGCTGCCCGACCTCCTGGTCTCGGACTGGATGATGCCCGGCATGGACGGCCCCGATCTCTGCCGCCGGCTGCGCGCGCTCGGCGGCGCCGATTACGCCTATGCCATCCTGCTCACCGCCAAGACCGACAAGGCGGCGGTGGCCGAGGGGCTCGATGCCGGGGCCGACGACTTCCTGTCGAAGCCGGTCGATGCCGGGGAATTGCGCGCCCGGGTGAATGCCGGCATGCGCATCCTGACCATGCAGCGCGAACTGGCCCGCACCTCGCGCGACCTCAGCGATGCCAATGACCGCCTGCGCGCCGCGCACGAGGCCATCGACCGCGACCTGCGCCAGGCACGGCGCATCCAGGACGCGCTGATCCCGGAGACCACGCGGCGCTTCGGCGCCTCGCGGGTCAGCCTGCTGCTGCGGCCCTGCGGCCATGTCGGCGGCGATCTCGTGGGAATGTTCCCGGCCGGGCCGAACCGCGTCGCCTTCTACGGCATCGACGTCTCCGGCCACGGCATCACCTCGGCGATGATGACGGCGCGGATCGCGGGCTATCTCAGCGCCCGCCACCCCGAACAGAACCTCGCCTTCGGCGGGCCGGAATGGCTCTGCCCGCCCGAGGAGGTGGCGCGCCGGCTGAACGACCGGCTGGATGCCGATCCCGGGGTCGACGAATACTTCACCATGGCCTTCGCCGACATCGACCTCGGCTCCGGCGCCCTGCGGCTGGTCCAGGCCGGCCATCCGCGGCCGCTGCTGATCCGCGCCGACGGCAGCACCGCCTTCCTCGGCGCCGGCGGGCTGCCGATCGGGCTGGTCCCGGAAGTCGCCCACGAACGGGTCACCGTGCCGCTGCAGCCGGGCGACCGGGTGCTGCTCTATTCCGACGGCTTCGTCGAAGCGCCGGTGGGCGGCGGCGGCATGCTGGAGGAGGAGGGGCTGCTGCGGCTGGTCGCCGCCTGCGCGCCGGACCTGCGCGGCCCCGACCTGCTGGAGGCGCTGTTCTGGCACCTGGTGGCCGAGGCGCCGGAGGGCGAGACCCCCGGCGACGACGTCTCGGCCGCGCTGTTCGAGTTCCGCGCCTACCCCGAGGACAGCCGCGCATAGCGCGCCATGGCCGCGCGGTCGCCGGAATTGCCCAGCCGTCGCATCGCCTCGCGCAGCGGCAGCCAATGGGCGCTGTGGCCGGGCTCGCTCGGCGGCGCCACGGCGCGCACCGGACGGGCGACGCAGATGGTGCAGAGCTTCTCCGCCCAGAGATCGTATTCCGGCATGTAGGTGAAGCGCCGGAACGCCATCAGCCGGCGCGGCGCGGCGATCCGCCAGCCGGTTTCCTCCAGCACCTCGCGGTGCAGCGCCGGCAGCGGCGATTCGCCGGCATCGACCCCGCCCCCGGGAAGCTGGAATTCCGGCGTCGGCGCGGTCTGGAAGGTCACCAGCACCCGCCCCGACCGGGGCAGCAGGGCATAGATCCCGGGCCGCACCCGGTAGCGGCGGGCGGGATCGGGGGGCGGGCCGTAGCGGCGGATCATCGGCGGGGCTTCCTCGCATTGGGCGCAACGGGGTCTTGGACCCGGACGAAGGCTTCATATATGGGGGCGACACCCCGCTTAAAGCTCCTCGAGGACCTTCATGACGCTCGGCACCAAGCTCGCCTGGGACGACACCGTCCTGCCCTTCCAACTCGACCGCTCCGACATCCGCGGCCGGGTGGCCCGGCTCGACGGGGTGCTGGACGGCATCCTGAAACAGCACGAATACCCGCCCGCGGTCGAGGCGCTGGTGGCCGAGATGGCGCTGCTGACGGCGCTGATTGGGCAGACCGTGAAGCTGCGCTGGAAGCTGTCGCTGCAGGTCCAGTCGAAGGGCCCGGTGCGGATGATCGCCACCGATTTCTACGCCCCCGCCAAGGAGGGCGAGCCGGCCCGCATCCGCGCCTATGCTAGCTTCGATCCCGACCGCGTGCAGCCCCGGCCGATGGACAATGTCGGCGAGGGCTACTTCGCCATCATGATCGACCAGGGCGAGGGCATGACCCCCTACCAGGGCATCACCCCGCTGGTGGCCTCGTCGCTGGCCGAGGCGGCGCAGGCCTATTTCGCCCAGTCCGAGCAGCTGCCGACCCGCTTCGCGCTGAAATTCGGCCGCTCCCGCGAGGCCGGCGGCGTCGAGCATTGGCGCGCCGGCGGCGTCATGCTGCAGCATATGCCCAAGGCCAGCCCGCACGCCTCGGGCGGCGGCTCCGGCGAGGGCGGGCTGCTGGCCGCCGAGGACATCCTCGACGGCGCGGAGGGCGAGGACTGGACCCGCGCCAACCTGCTGCTCGACACCGTCGAGGAGCTGGAGCTGATCGGCCCCTCGCTGCCGCCCACCGACCTGCTGGTGCGGCTCTTCCACGAGGAGACGCCGCGGGTCTTCGACGCCCAGTCGGTGCGCTTCGGCTGCACCTGCTCGGAGGACCGAGTGCGGCAGTCGCTGTCGATCTACTCGGCCCGCGACATCGAGAAGATGACCACCGAGAACGGCGAGGTGACCGCCGATTGCCAGTTCTGCGGGGCCCATTACGTGCTCGACCCGGCCACGGTGGGCTTCGAGGCGGACGGGAATGACCCGGACTGAGCTGCGCGACCGGCTGCGCGCCGCGCTGGCGCGGCCGGCCGACGCATCGTCGGATTTCGATCTTAACCCGGATGCCGCACCGCCCGCCGGCCGCGCCCTGCGCGCCGCCGGCGTTCTGGTGCCGCTGATCGAGGACCGCCGCGGTCCGCGGGTGATCCTCACCCGCCGCTCGGCGCGGCTGAAGCACCATCCCGGCCAGATCGCCTTTCCGGGCGGCAAGCAGGATCCGGGCGATCCCGACGTCGTGGCCGCGGCCCTGCGCGAGGCCTGGGAGGAGATCGGCCTGCCGCATGACCGGGTCGAGGTGCTGGGCACCCTGCCGCCGCACGAGACCGTGACCGGGTTCCTGATGACGCCGGTGATCGGCCTAGTGAGGCCGGGCTTCCGGCCGGTGCCGGAAGCCGGCGAGGTCGAGGAGGTGTTCACCGTGCCGCTCGCCCATGTCGCCGACCCGGCGCGGTTTTCGGTGCAGGCCCGGCGCTGGCGCGGCCGCCGGCGGCACTACTACACGGTTCCCTTCGGTCCCTACTACATCTGGGGCGCCACCGCCCGCGTGCTGCGCGGCCTGGCCGAGCGGATGGCGCCGTGACGGCGCTGCCGGAGCGTCTCTCGGGCGACTGGCTCGACGCCCCGGCGACCCAGGCGGTCTTCGCCGCGCTCGAGGCAGCGGGCTTCCGGGCCCTGGCCGTGGGCGGCTGCGTGCGCAACGCGCTCCTCGATCACCCGGTGGCGGATGTCGACATCGCCACCGATGCCCGCCCCGAGGCCACCATCGCCGCCGCCGAGGCCGCCGGGCTGCGCGCCGTGCCGACCGGCATCGCGCACGGCACCGTCACCCTGGTCTCCGAGGGCCGGGGCTTCGAGGTCACCACCTTCCGCGCCGACGTGGCCACCGACGGGCGCCGCGCCACGGTGCGCTTCGCCCGGGACATCGCCGAGGATGCGCGGCGCCGCGACTTCACCATGAACGCGCTCTATTGCGACCGCGCCGGGCGGCTGCACGACCCGCTGGGCGGCCTGCCCGACCTCGTCGCCCGCCGGCTGCGCTTCATCGAGGAGCCGGGCGCGCGGATCCGCGAGGATTACCTGCGCATCCTGCGCTATTTCCGCTTCGCCGCCTGGTATGGCGATCCCGCCCACGGCTTCGATGCCGCGGCGCTCGACGCCATCGCGCGCCATCTCGACGGGCTCGACCGGCTGTCGCGCGAACGCGTGGGCGGCGAGGTGATGCGTCTTCTCGCCGCGCCCGATCCGGCCCCGGCTTTGGCCGCCATGGCCGCCACCGGCGCGCTGGCCCGGGTGCTGCCCGGCGCCGAGCCGCGGGCGCTGGCACCGCTGGTGGCCGCCGAGGCGGCGACCGGCACGGCGCCCGACGCGCTGCGCCGCCTCGCCGCGCTGGGCCAGCGCGACGGCGCCGCGCTGCGCCTGCCGAAGCGCGACCAGCGCCGGCTGGCGGCGCTCTGGTCCGGGCTCGACGGCGGCGCCGCCCCGGGCGAGCTGGGCTACCGGCTGGGCGCCGAGGCGGCGCGCGACGTGCTGCTGCTGCAGGCCGCGAGCCTCGGCCAGCCACCCGATGCCGCGGCCCTGGCGCGGGCCGCCGCCGGGGCGCGGGCGCGCTTCCCGGTCACCGCCCGCGACCTGATGCCGGACTATACCGGCGCCGCGCTCGGCGCGCGGCTGGCCGAGCTCGAGGCGCGCTGGATCGCCTCGGGCTTCGCGCTCGACCGCGCGGCGCTGCTCGGCGCCTGAGCGCCGCCGGCCGCCGGGCCGCGATGGACAAGCCCCGGGCCGCGCCCTACCCTTCTGCACCGTGCCCGCCGCACCGGCCCCCGGCCCCGCGGCGCGCGATCCAATCACCCGCGCGGAGACCCTGCCCTTGCGGATGTTTCGCTATTTCGAAGGGTTGGTCGACCCCTATGCCGACTATGCCGAGCGCGACCGCCCGCCGCGGCGGCTCGTGCCCTTCATGCTGGACTGGTCGCGGCCGTTCCGCGGCCTCTTCGCGCTGGCCGGGCTGCTCTCGGTGGTGGTGGCGGCGGTCGAGCTCGGACTGATCTGGGCCATGGGCTGGGTGGTCGACATCCTCGCCAAGGGGCCCGAGCGGGTCTGGAGCGAGCACGGCCTGGCGCTGGTCGCGCTGGGCCTCGCCATCCTGCTTCTGCGCCCGGCGCTGCAGGCGCTCGACGTGATGCTGCTCAACAACGCCATCCTGCCCAATTACGGCACGCTGTGGCGCTGGCGCGCGCATCGCCACGTGCTGCGCCAGTCGGTGGGCTGGTTCGAGGACGATTTCGCCGGCCGCATCGCCAACCGCATCATGCAGACCCCGCCGGCCGCCGGCGAGGCGGTGTTCCAGATCTTCGACGCGCTGAGCTATTCGCTGGCCTACACGCTGGGCGCGCTGCTGCTGCTCGGCGCCTCCGATCCCTGGCTGATGGCGCCGCTGGCGGTCTGGCTGGGGCTCTACGGCCTGCTGATGGCCTGGACGGTGCGCCGCGTGCAGCCCGCCTCCAAGGCCTCCTCGGATGCCCGCAGCGCGGTGACCGGACGGGTCGTCGACGCCTATACCAACATCCACTCGGTGAAGATGTTCGGCCATCACGACCGCGAGCTGGCGCATGGCCGCGAGGCGATCGAGGCGGCGCGCCGCACCTTCGCCGCGGAGATGCGGCTCTACACGGTGATGGATGTCGGGCTGACGGTGCTCAACGGCCTGCTGATCGTCGGAGTGACCGGGATGGCGCTGTGGTTCTGGGGGCTGGGCGTCGCCAGCGCCGGCACCGTCGCCGCCGCCACCGCGCTGGCGCTGCGGCTGAACTCGATGACCGGCTGGATCATGTGGGCGTTGACCAGCTTCTTCCGGCAGCTCGGCGTGGTCGCCGAGGGTCTCGAGACCATCGCCCAGCCGATCACCCTGCGCGACCGCCCCGGCGCCCCGGCGCTGCGCCTGAACGCGGGCCGCATCGTCTTCGACGGCGTGAGCCATCATTACGGCCGCGGCCGGGGCGGGCTCGACCGCGTCACGCTGACCGTCGCCCCGGGCGAGAAGGTTGGCCTCGTCGGCCGCTCCGGGTCGGGCAAGTCGACCCTTCTGAAGCTGCTGCTGCGCTTCTACGAAGCCGAGGCCGGGCGCATCCTGATCGACGGCCAGGACGTCGCCGCGGTGACCCAGGAGAGCCTGCGCCGGCAGATCGGCATGGTGCAGCAGGATTCGGCGCTGCTGCACCGCTCGGTGCGCGAGAACATCCTCTACGGCCGGCCCGGGGCCGGCCCGGCCGAGATTGAGGCCGCCGCCCGCCAGGCCCAGGCCCACGACTTCATCCTCGGGCTCGAGGATGCCGAGGGCCGGCGCGGCTACGACGCCCGGGTCGGCGAGCGCGGGGTCAAGCTCTCGGGCGGCCAGCGACAGCGCATCGCGCTGGCCCGGGTGATCCTGAAGAACGCCCCGATCCTCGCCCTCGACGAGGCCACCTCGGCGCTCGATTCGGAGGTCGAGGCGGCGATCCAGGACACGCTCTACGGCATGATGGCCGGCAAGACGGTGATCGCCATCGCCCACCGGCTCTCCACCATCGCCCATCTCGACCGCATCCTGGTGATGGATGAGGGCCGCATCGTCGAGGAGGGCAGCCACGCCGATCTGCTGGCCCGCGGCGGGCTCTATGCCGGCTTCTGGGCGCGGCAATCGGGCGGCTTTCTCGACACCGAGAACCGCGGCGAGGCCGCGGAATGAGCCGCATGCCCGGCTCCGCCCGGCCGCTCCGCCGCCGCCGCCGCGCCCCCGGCGCCCCCCGCGCCCCGGGGGCCCCGCCCCCGGCCCGCCCGCCGGCCGCAGCG
>NZ_JBTLRM010000039.1:0-36657 GCF_054482755.1 Roseivivax sp. CAU 1761 | reverse complement strand
CGCGGCCCGACTCGCGGCCCCGCGGCGAGTCGGGCCACGGCCCCGCAGACCCCTATCGGTCCGCCATGCGGGTTAAGGCCCGGTTAAGGATTGATCCCGCGGGACGGCTGCCGTTAGCTTGCGCGCACATGCTTCTTGAGAAGGACGGATGCATGATCGGCACTGCGCGGGCCGCCCTGGCGGCGGTGGTCGCCACGGGACTGGCCGGACCGGCATCGGTGGGCGCGGAGGATTCGCGGGTCCCGCAAACCTCGACGCCCGCCGCCATGCGGCTCAGCGACGGCGCCCTCGGCATCGTCAGCTACGACACCGCGCGGGATTTCGACGAAGTGGTCTTCGCCCTGGAGAACGCGCTGATGGGCCAGGGCCTGTCGGTCGAGGGCCAGGGCCATTCGGCGCCGCGCCTCACCGACCCGGACGCCGCGGCCGGGCGCGCCTCGGCCTTCCGCCATGCCGAGATCTTCTCGTTCTGCTCGCCGGAGCTGGCCCGGCGCCTGGTCGCCGCCGATCCGCTCAATCTGGCCTATTGCCCGCTCTCGATCTCGGTCAGCGTGCGCCATGACCGGCCCGAAATCACCACGCTGGGCTACCGCGCCCTGCCGCCGGCGCTGAGCGAGGTCGCGGCGATGCTCGACCGGGTGGCGCGGATGGCCACCGGCTCGCCGCCGCTGACCACCGCGCTGCGGCCGCAGCCCTGACCTCCGTCGCCTGAGCCGGCCGCCCCCGGACGAGCCCGGGGCCTGCGGCCTGTCCGCCGCGCGATGCCGCCTTACCTTATGGTCAGGGCCCGAACACGCCGCGCCGGCGTCGCGGGCGATGGCGAAGGAGATCGGCAATGACGACGCGACGCGGCTTTCTCGTCCTGACCGGGGCGGCGCTGGCCTTCCCGGCGCTGCCCGGCCCGGCCTCGGCCGGCAAGATCGACCTGCCCGGGGAGATCGGTGCCAGCGCGCAGTTCCTGACCCTGACCGAGGCGCTCTACGCGACCGGGCTGGTGCCGCTGTTGAAGCGCCGCGGCCCGTTCACGGTCTTCGCTCCGAAGGAGGAGGCCTTCGCACGGCTCTCGCCGATCACCCGGCGCCATTTCGGCACCCCGGCCGGGCGCGCCGATCTGCGCCGGGTGCTGCTGGGTCACATCGTGGCCGGACGGCACTCGGCGCTGACCCTGACCGGCCGGCGGCTGCGCTTCGTGACGCTGTCGGGCGCGCCGCTGGTGGTGGACGGCACGGGGTCCGGCCTGCGGGTCGGGCCGGGCCATGTCGGGCTGGCCGAGATCGACGCCTCGAACGGCGTGATCCACCAGGTGAACCGGCTGATCGTCTGAGCCCCGGGGGCGGAACCGCAGGATGGCGGGCCCGGGGGCCCGCCATCCGCATGCCGTCAGCGGCGGTGAATGCGCGGTCGCGGCCTGCCCTGCTCAGTGCACCACGGCGTCGTCGGGCCGCGGCCGGTTCGAGGCGCCGACCCGGTCGCCGATGAGCAGCCCGTCCTTGCCGGCGCTCACCGGCACCACCGCGCCGTCGAGGATGTCGCCGGCCAGGATCATCTCGGCCAGGGGATCCTGCAGCGCGCGCTGGATCACCCGCTTCAGCGGCCGGGCGCCGAAGACCGGGTCGTAGCCCTCGTCGGCCAGCCAGGCCCGCGCCGCGCCGTCGAGCTCGAGCCGCACCTTGCGCTGCGCCAGCCGCTTCAGCAGGCGCGCGATCTGGATGTCGACGATGCCCGACATGTCCTCGCGCTTGAGGCGGTCGAAGATGATCGTCTCGTCCAGACGGTTGAGGAATTCGGGGCGGAAATGCGCCCGCACCGCATCCATCACGTCGCGCCGGGCCTGGCCGCTGTCGGCGCCCTCGGGCAGCTGGCTCAGCGCCTGGCTGCCGAGGTTCGAGGTCAGCACGATGAGCGTCTGCTTGAAGTCCACCGTGCGGCCCTGGCCATCGGTCAGCACGCCGTCATCGAGCACCTGCAGGAGCACGTTGAAGACGTCCGGATGCGCCTTCTCGACCTCGTCGAACAGCACCACCTGGTAGGGCCGGCGCCGCACCGCCTCGGTCAGCACGCCGCCCTCGTCGTAGCCGACATAGCCCGGGGGCGCGCCGATCAGCCGGGCCACGGCGTGCTTCTCCATGAACTCCGACATGTCGATGCGCACCATGGCCTGATCGTCGTCGAACAGGAACTCCGCCACCGCCTTGGTGAGCTCGGTCTTGCCGACGCCGGTGGGCCCGAGGAACAGGAACGAGCCCAGGGGTCGGTTCTCGTCGTTCAGGCCGGCCCGCGCCCGGCGCACCGCGTTGGCCACGGCATGCACCGCCTGGTCCTGGCCGATGACCCGCTTGTGCAGGCCCTCTTCCATGCGCAGGAGCTTCTCGCGCTCGCCCTCGAGCATCTTGGAGGTCGGGATGCCGGTCCAGCGCTCGACCACCTGGGCGATCTGCTCGGGGCGCACCGCCTCCTCCACCATGACGTCGCCATCGCCGCTCTCGGCTTCGGCGAGCCGCTTCTCGAGCTGCGGGATGATGCCGTAGCTCAGCTCGCCGGCGCGGCCGAGATCGCCGTGCCGCTTGGCGATCTCGAGATCGGCGCGGGCCTTGTCGAGCTGTTCCTTGAGATCGCGCGCCTGGTTCAGCTTGTCGCGCTCGGCCTGCCATTTGGCGGTCATCTCGGAGGCCTGCTCCTGCAGCTCCGCCAGCTCGCGCTCCAGCCGCTCGAGCCGGTCCCGCGAGGCCGCGTCGTCCTCCTTCTTGAGCGCCTCCTGCTCGATCTGCATCTGCAGGATCTGGCGGTCGATCTGGTCGAGCTCCTCGGGCTTGCTGTCGACCTCCATGCGCAGCCGCGACGCCGCCTCGTCCATCAGGTCGATGGCCTTGTCGGGCAGGAAGCGGTCGGTGATGTAGCGGTGCGAGAGCTGCGCCGCCGCCACCAGCGCGCTGTCGGAGATGCGCACGCCGTGGTGCAGCTCGTACTTCTCCTTGATGCCGCGCAGGATGGAGATCGTGTCCTCCTCGGTCGGTTCGGCCACGAAGACCGGCTGGAAGCGCCGGGCCAGCGCCGGGTCCTTCTCCACGTGCTTGCGGTACTCGTCGAGCGTGGTGGCGCCGACGCAGTGCAGTTCACCGCGGGCCAGTGCCGGCTTCAGGAGGTTCGAGGCATCCATCGCCCCGTCGGCCTTGCCGGCGCCGACCAGGGTATGCATCTCGTCGATGAACAGGATGACCTCGCCGGCAGCGGCCTCGATCTCCTTCAGGATCGCCTTCAGCCGCTCCTCGAACTCGCCGCGATACTTTGCGCCGGCGATCAGCGCGCCCATGTCGAGCGCCAGCAGCCGCTTGTTGCGCAGGCTCTCGGGCACGTCGCCGTTGACGATCCTGAGCGCCAGGCCCTCGGCGATGGCGGTCTTGCCGACGCCGGGATCGCCGATCAGGACGGGGTTGTTCTTGGTACGGCGCGACAGCACCTGCATGGCGCGGCGGATCTCGTCGTCGCGGCCGATGATCGGGTCGATCTTGCCCTGCTCGGCGCGTTCGGTGAGGTCGAGCGCGTATTTCTTCAGCGCGTCGTAGCCCTCCTCGGCAGTGGCGCTGTCGGCGGTGCGGCCCTTGCGGACATCGTTAATCGCGGCATTGAGCCCCTGCGCGGTGACCGCGCCGGCCTCCAGCGCCTCGCGGGCGGGCGATTTCACCACGGCGAGCGCGGTCAGCATGCGCTCCACCGGGACGAAGCTGTCGCCGGCCTTCTTGGCGATCTTCTCGGCCTCGTCGAGCACCCGGCCGGTCGCCGCATCGAGATAGACCTGCCCGGTATCGCCCGACACCTTGGGGATCTTCGCAAGTTTCAGGTCGAGCGTCTGGCGCACCCGGTCGGCGGCGCCGCCGGCCCGCGCGATGAGGTTCGCCGCGAGGCCCTCCTCGTCGTCCAGCAGGGCTTTCAGGATGTGTTCGGGCGCCAGCTTCTGGTGCCCCTCGCGCATCGCGATGGTCTGCGCCGCCTGGATGAAGCCGCGCGACCGTTCCGTGAACTTCTCCAAGTTCATGGGTCGTCTCCTTTTCACAAGCGCCCCGTCCCGGATGCCCGCCCAGCGGCGCATCCCCCTCGGGGCCTTCCGCTCCTAGATGGGGCGCGGCGCGGCGCGGTGCAAGATTGCAACATGCGGATTTCGCCGCGCCTTTTGCCGGCACGGCGCCCGCGGCGGGGCGGCGGGCGCCCGCGCTTTCCCCGCGCCGCGGCGATGTGGTATGGCCGCGCCGACCGCCCCGGCGGGCGCGCGGGGCCGCTCCCGCATCCGCCCGCAGCAGCCAGAAGGACGCCAGCCCGTGACCCCCGTGCCCCCCGTGAGCCCCGCGACCCCCGTGACCGACGACCGCCTGATCGTGGCCCTCGACCTGCCCGACGCCCTGTCGGCGCTGGCCCTGGCGCAGAAGCTCGGCGACGCGGTCTCGTTCTACAAGATCGGGCTCGGCATGCTGACCGGCGGCGGCCTCGCCCTGGCGCACGAGCTGAAGGAGGAGCACGGCAAGCGCATCTTCCTCGACATGAAGCTCTTCGACATCGGCGCCACGGTGGAGGCGGCGGTGCGCGGGCTCTGCCAGTTCGACCTCGACTTCCTCACCGTGCACGGCGACCCGCACGTGGTGCGCGCCGCCAAGGAGGGCGCCGGCGGGCGGGTGACGCAGATCCTCGCGGTGACCATCCTGACCTCGCTCGACCGCGGCGATCTCGATGACGGGCTGATCGCGGCCGGCGACGTCGCCGATCTGGTGGTCGAGCGCGCCGACCGCGCCTTCGCCGCGGGCGCCGACGGGGTCATCGCCTCGCCCAACGAGGCGGCGCGCATCCGCGCCCTGCCCGCGGCGGCGGGCAAGCTCATCGTCACCCCCGGGGTGCGTCCGGCGGGCGCCGGGGCGGGCGATCAAAAGCGCATCGCCACGCCGCACCACGCCATCGCCCAGGGCGCCAACCACATCGTCGTCGGGCGGCCGATCTGGCAGGCCGCCGATCCCCGCGGCGCCGCCCGGGCGGTGCTGGCCGAACTGCCCTGACCGGGCGAGCGGGCGCGGCGCCGGCGCGGCCCGGGCGCGCCCCGCGGGCCTCGCCGGCTTAATGTTTCCTTAACCGCGCGGGAACACTTATCCACAGCGTGCGTTGACCGGCTGAACAATGGCATCAGCCAGTGAGGCACGAGCAATGTCCGAGACCCGTACCGAAATCGGCGACATCCGTTACAATGCCGCCACCGCCAGTTTCGAGGCCCTGGTCACCGTCCACACCGAATCCGGCGACCTGCGCGTGGCGTCGTCCTACGCCGCGCCGCTCGACACCGAGATCGACGCCGCGGAAACGGCCCTTCGCGCCGAGGCCCTGGCCGGCCTCGACCGGCCGGACCGGCTGGTCTCGCATCCCGGGCGCCGGACCCCCGAACCGCGACCGGCCGGATTTAAGCGCATTTTCGGCGCGATGCTCGGGAACCGCGCCGCCTGAGCCGCGTTAGCACCCTGTTCCCCCCGAGGTCTTGTCCCTGTCCCAAAGACCTCGTTCCCCCGCCGGGGCCGGTGAATTAGCACCGGCCCCGGTACTTGTTTGGGTCCCCGCGCATCCCCCTCCGCTATCCGGTGCCGTCCAGGTATCGCCGCAGCATCGTCATGAAATGCGGGATCGTGTCGTCGCGCGCCAGCAGCGCCTCCGGCGCTTCCAGCATCCAGCCCAGCCCTTCGTTGCCGAAGCGGATCGCGCCGGCCAGTTCCGGCTCGCGATGGGCGGCAAAGAACCAGCTCCGCCCCCGGGGCCCGTCCCACGGCGCCCGCCAGACCAGCTCGGCCGGGGCCAGCCGCAGCCCGACCTCCTCCTCGGTCTCGCGCAGGGCGCAGGCTTCCGGCGTCTCGCCGGCCTCGCGGCCGCCGCCCGGGAAATCGAGCGCGCCGGGCCAGGGAATGTCCGGGCGCCGGTCGCGGCGCAGCACCAGCAACCGGCGCCCCAGAAACAGCATCAGCTTGGCGCCGCGAAACCCGCGGTCGGCTTCGGCCCTGTGGTTCTGCATGGCGCCCCGCCCCGTTTGCCCCTATCCTCGAAACCCTGCCTACCCTGCCCCGCAAGCTGCGAGCCATGCCCGCCCTCTGCCGCGACTGCCTCACCGTCTTCGATGCCGCCGGGCGCTGCCCGGCCTGCCGCTCGCCCCGCGTCGTGCGCCATGACGAGCTATGCGATCTCAGCGTCGCGCACATGGATTGCGACGCGTTCTACGCCTCCGTGGAGAAGCGCGACAATCCCGAACTTGCCGACCGGCCGGTGATCGTCGGCGGCGGGCGGCGCGGCGTGGTCTCCACCGCCTGCTACATCGCCCGGATCCGCGGCGTGCGCTCGGCCATGCCGATGTTCAAGGCGCTGGACCTCTGCCCCGACGCGGTGATCGTGAAGCCGCGCATGGATCTCTATGTCGAGGTCAGCCGCGCCATCCGCGCGATGATGGAGGAGCTGACCCCCGCGATCGAGCCGCTGTCGCTCGACGAGGCGTTTCTCGATCTCACCGGCACCGCGCGGCTGCACGGCGCGCCGCCGGCGGTGATGCTGGCGCGGCTGGTGCGGCGGATGCGAAACGAACTCGGCATCACCGGCTCCATCGGGCTGTCGCACAACAAGTTCCTGGCCAAGATCGCCTCCGACCTCGACAAGCCGCACGGCTTCTCGGTGATCGGACAGGCGGAGACGCTGGATTTCCTGCGCGACAGGCCGGTGCGGCTGATCTGGGGCGTCGGCGCGGCGGCGCAGGAAAGCCTCGAGCGCGCCGGCATCCGCACCTTCGCCGATCTGCGGCGCTGGGAGCTGCGCGACCTCACCGCCCGGTTCGGCGCCATGGGCCACCGCCTCTGGCACCTCGCGCGGGGCGAGGATGCGCGCCGGGTCTCGGCCCATGCCCCGGTGAAGTCGATCTCCAACGAGACCACCTTCCACGAGGATACCGGCGATGCCGACCTCCTCGACGGCCATCTCTGGCGCATGGCCGAGAAGGTCTCGGACCGGGCCAAGGCCAAGGGGCTGGCGGGCCGCGTCGTGGTGCTGAAGCTGAAGCGCGCCGATTTCACCCTGATCACCCGGCGCCACGCCCTGCGCGAGCCGACCCAGACCGCCGACACGCTCTACCGCGCGGCGCGGGCGCTGTTCGACCAGGTCGGGCCGCGCGGCCCCTACCGGCTTCTGGGCTGTGGGCTGAGCGAACTGGTCGATGCCGCCGCCGCCGACCGCATCCCCGACCTGCTCGACCCGCAGGCGGCGCGCCGCGCCGAGGCCGAGCGCGCCACCGACCGCATCCGCGCGCGCTTCGGCGCCGATGCCATTCTCAAGGGCCGCGCGCTGCGCTGAGCTCCCCGGCCCGCGCCTCAAAAGGGCGCGCCGCAGCCCGCCAGCGCCTGCGGCAGGAATATCCCGGCCGCCCGGCCCGGCGCATGGCGGATTGACCGCGTTCCCCGCGCTCCCTACCAATCGCGCCATGCTGGAGATCTTCCTCAAGACGCTGCCGTTCTTCGGCCTGATCGGCCTCGGCTACGGCGCCGGACGGACGCGTTTCTTCCCCGAGGAGGCGACGGCCTGGCTGACCAAGTTCGTGTTCTACTTCGCGCTTTCGGCCATGCTCTTCCGGTTCTCCGCCAACCTGTCGCTCGACGCGATCTTCGACGCGCGGCTCGCCGCCGCCTATCTCTGGGGCACCACGCTGGTCTGGGCCATCGGCCTCGGCGTGGCCTTCCTGCGCGGCCTCGACACCGAGACCGCGGCGATCGAGGCGCAATGCGCGGCGATCGGCAATACCGGCTTTCTCGGCGTGCCGATGCTGGCGGTGCTGCTCGGGCAGGCCGCCATTGCGCCGCTGATCCTGATCCTGACCATCGACATGGTGGTGTTCTCCTCGGTGCTGGTGATCCTGGTCACTGGCGCGCGCAGCGGCCTCTCCGGGGCGCTCGCCAAGTCCATCGGCATGGGCCTTCTGAAGAATCCGATGGTGGTGTCGATCCTGGCCGGGCTCGCCGCCTCGGGCCTGCAGGTGCCGATCCCCGGCCCGGCCAACGAGTTCCTCACCATCCTCGGCAACGCCGCCACGCCCGGCGCGCTCTTCGCCATCGGCGCCTCGCTCGCCTCGAAAAGCGCCGAGCGGCTGCACATCGCCGGCTGGCTGTCCTTCTGCAAGCTGATCCTGCACCCCGCCTTCGTGGCGCTCGCCGCCTTCGTGCTGTTCCCGGTCGCGGCCTTCCCCGCCGCCGTGGCGGTGGCCGCCGCGGCCCTGCCGGTGGCCGGCAACGTCTTCATCCTGGCGCAGCATTACGGCATCGCGCCGCAGCGCGTCTCGGCCTCGATCCTGATCTCCACGGGCCTGTCGATCCTGACCATCTCCGGGGTCATCGCGCTGGTAAGCGTCTGATGGTCTAGGTTGCGCCGGCGCCCGGCTTGGGGCAGGCCATGGGCAAGCGACACGGCATTCCCAGAGGGAGGACGAGCATGGAAACCGTTTCCGAAAACCGCTCCTACGGCGGCACCCAGGGCGTCTACAGCCACGCCTCCGAGGCCACCGGCTGCGACATGACCTTCGGCCTGTTCCTGCCCGAGGAGGCGCGCACCGCGCCGGTGCCGCTCTTGTGGTATCTCTCGGGCCTGACCTGCACGCACGAGAATGCCATGACCAAGGCCGGCGCGCAGGCCTGGTGCGCCGAGCAGGGCATCGCCATGGTGTTTCCCGACACCAGCCCGCGCGGCGAGGGCGTGGCCGACGACGAGGCCTACGACCTCGGCAAGGGCGCGGGCTTCTACGTCAACGCCACCCAGGATCCCTGGGCCAAGCATTTCCGCATGTGGGACTACATCACCGAGGATCTGCCGAAGCTCCTGGGCGAGCATTTCGCACTCGACATGGACCGGCAGTCGATCTGCGGCCATTCCATGGGCGGGCACGGCGCGCTGACCATCGCCATGACCCTGCCCGAGCGCTTCCGCTCGGTCTCGGCCTTCGCGCCGATCGCCCATCCGACGCAGTCGGATTGGGGCAAGAAGCAGTTCGGCGCCTATCTCGGCTCCGACCAATCGGCTTGGGCGCCGCACGATTCGACGCTGCTGATGCGCGACAAGGGCTTCCCCGGCCCGGTGCTGATCGACCAGGGCGACAGCGACAACTTCCTCGACCTGCTGAAGCCCGAGGCGCTGTCCGAGGCGATGGCCGCCAAGCGCCAGGCCGGGCAGTTCCGGATGCAGAAGGGCTACGACCACTCCTACTTCTTCATCTCCACCTTCATGGAGGACCACGTCGCCTTCCACGCCGAGGCGCTCTACGGGTGACGGTGCTCTACATCGACGCCGATGCCTGCCCGGTGAAGGCCGAGGCCGAACGGGTGGCGACCCGCCACCGGGTGCCGGTCAAGCTGGTGTCGAATGGCGGGCTGCGCCCGCCCGCCAACCCGCTGGTGGAATCGGTGATCGTACCCGAGGGGCCGGACGCCGCCGACATGTGGATCGCCGAGCGCGCTGGAGCGGGCGATGTCGTGGTGACCTCGGACATGCCGCTGGCGGCGCGCTGCGTCGCTGCCGGCGCCCGGGTGCTGCGGCCCAACGGCGAGACGCTGAGCGAGGCCAATATCGGTGCCCAGCTGGCGCTGCGCGACCTCGCCGCCGACCTGCGCGCCGCCGACCCGTTCCGCCAGGGCGGCGGCAAGGGCTTCGGCAAGGCCGACCGGTCGCGGTTCCTCGACTCGCTGGAGCGCGAGATGCGCGCCACGCTGCGCGGCTAGGAGGCAGGGATGCGCCCCGAGGCGGTGATCTTCGACATCGGCAACGTGCTCATCGAATGGCGGCCCGAGCGGCAGTTCGATGCCCGGATCGGCGCCGCGGCGCGGCGCGAGCTGTTCGCCGAGGTCGATCTGCACACCATGAACGACGAGATCGACCGCGGCGGCGACCTGGCCGAGATCGTCGCACGCTACGGCGTCCGCCATCCGCGCTGGGCCGACCAGATCCGGGTCTGGCAGGACGACTGGCCGGTGCTGGCCGGCCCCGAGATCCCGCATGCGATCCGCCTGCTCGACGCGCTCCGCGCCGCCGGCATCCCGGTCTTCGCGCTGTCGAATTTCGGCATCGCGACCTTCGCCGTGGCGGAGCCCGATTACCCGGTGCTCGGCCGCTTCGACCGGCGCTACATCTCGGGCCACATGGGCATGGCCAAGCCCGATGCGGCGATCTACGCCGCGGTGGAGGCCGATTGCGGCGTCGCGCCGGGGCGGCTGCTCTTCACCGACGACCGCGCCGACAACATCGCCGCGGCGGCGGCGCGCGGCTGGCAGACCCATCTCTTCGACGGGCCCGAGGGCCTGGCCGCGCGGCTGGTGGCGGACGGCCTCCTGTCGCCGGAGGCCGCCCGCTAAAGGCTCAGAGCCGGTTCAGCAGATCCGGCGTCGGCCAGGCATCGACCGGCAGGCCCAGCTCCTGCTGCACCGCGCGCACCGCGGACCTTGTGCCGGAGCCCAGAATACCGTCGACCTCGCCGACGTCGAAGCCGCGGGCCTGAAGCTTCTCCTGCAGTCGGATCATCTGCTCGCCCGAGAGCCCCGGCGCCGGGCTGCCGGCCTCGAAGACCGGCGCGCCCTCCAGCCGGGTGGCGAAATAGGCCGCGGTCAGGACGTAGGTGAAGCTCTGGTTCCACTCGAAATAGACGCGGAAATTCGGATAGGCGGCGAAGGCCGGACCGCCGCGGCCCTGCGGCAGCAGGATCGAGACCGGCAGCCCCGGGGCGAGGTTGCCGTCGCGGGCCTCGACGCCCAGAGCCTGCCATTCCTCGGCGGTCTTGGTGGTCTCGAGCCCGGTGGTGCTCCAGTCGAACGCCGCCGGCAAGCGCACCTCCTCGAGCCAGGGCTCGCCCGGCCGCCAGCCCAGGTCGGAGAGCATCGCGCCGCCCGAAAGCAGCGCATCCTCCGGCGAGGTCTTGAGCGAGACCTGGCCGTCGCCGTCGCCGTCGCGGCCGTTCTCGAGGATGTCCTTCGGCAGCATCTGCACCATGCCGATCTCGCCCGCCCAGGCGCCGGTGGTGGTGTCGGGGTCGAAGGCGCCGGCCTCGGCCAGCTCCATCGCCGCGAAGACCTGCGGCCGGAACAGTTCCGGGCGGCGGCAATCATGCGCCAGCGTCACCAGCGCGTCGGCGGTGTTGAAGTCGCCCTGGATGGCGCCGTAATCGGTCTCGAAGGCCCAGAACGCCAGCAGCACGCCGCGCGGGATGCCGTATTCGGTCTCGATGCGGTCGAAGATGGCGTCGTGACGCTCGGCCATCTGGCGGCCGCGCTCGATGCGGTTCTGGCTAATCAGTTTGCGCGAGAACTCGATGAAGGGCGTCTGGAAGATGCCCTGGCGCCGGTCCGCGGCCAGCACCTCCTGGGATTGCCGCACGCCGTCGAGAAAGGCCTGCGCCACCTCGGCCGGGATGCCGCGGGACTGCGCTTCCTGCTGCAGATCCGCCTTGAAGCCGGCGAAGTCGCCGCCGCAGGGCGCCTGCTGCGCCGCCGCCGTTCCGCCGATCAGACCGGCCATCGCCGTGGCCGCCCACAGGGTTCGTTTCATCTCGCCTCCGTCACTGGTTCGCTGCCAGCCTAGCGCGGGAGCCCCGTCCGGCAAGGCGCGCCGGGACCCGGAGACGTGCGGGATTCGACACAAATGGACGGATTTTAACTCACCAATATCCGATGTATGCGAACAGGGGAGTCGCTGGCGTCGGCGGGAGCGGTATGTCGCAACCTGCACCCAAATCCTCGAGAATCCTGCTGGTGGAGAGCAATCCGGCGCTCCGCTGCCTGTGGCGGCGGCATCTCGAGCGCAACGGCGTCGTGGTGGAGGAGGCGGGCAGCCAGCAGCAGGCCGCCGACCGGCTGCATTCCGACAGTTTCGACGCCATGGTGCTGAACCTGGTTCTGCAGGAAGGCAGCGCGATGGCGGTGGCCGACCTGGCGAATTACCGCCAGCCCGACTGCCGGGTGATCTTCGTGACCGACACCTCGTTCTTCTCGGACGGCACGATCTTCAACCTGTTCGCCAATGCCTGCGCCTTCCTGCCCAGCGCCACGCCCCCCGAGGACATCGCCGCCACGGCGGAGCACTACGCCGCGATCAGGCGGCCCTGAGCCGGCCGCGTCCATGCGGCGCCCCGAGGTCGAGATCGGGCCCCACGGGGATGATCCGGTGCGGGTTCACGCTCTCGTGGCTGTAATGGTAATGGCGCACGATGTGCTCGAAATTCACCGTCCCGGCGACCCCCGGCCACTGGTAGAGCTCGCGGGTATAGGCCCAGAGGTTCGGGTAATCGACGATGCGCCGGCGGTTGCACTTGAAGTGGCCGTGATAGACCTTGTCGAAGCGGATCAGCGTGGTGAAGAGCCGCCAATCGGCCTCGGTGATGCGGTCGCCGGCCAGGTAACGGTGCCCGGACAGGCGCTCCTCGATCCAGTCCAGCGTCTCGAACAGCGGCGCCACGGCGTCGTCATAGGCGTCCTGGCTGGTGGCGAAGCCGGCCTTGTAGACACCGTTGTTCACCGTGTCGTAGATCCGCGAATTGATGGGCTCGATGGTCTCGCGCAGGGCCTCGGGCCAGTAATCGTCGCGGTTGCCGGTGATCTCGTCGAAGGCCGAGTTGAACATGCGGATGATCTCGGCGGATTCGTTCGACACGATGGTGTCGCGCTGCCGGTCCCAGAGCACCGGCACCGTCACCCGGCCCGAGGCCTGCGGGTCGGCGCGCAGGTAGACGTCGCGCAGGAACTCGGCCCCGTGCAGAAGGTCGCCGGTGGCGCCGGGGAAATCGGTGCGGAACTCCCAGCCCTCGGACAGCATGTCGGGATGCACCACGGACACCCCGATATGCTCATCGAGGCCCTTGAGGGCGCGGAAGATCAGCGCGCGATGCGCCCAGGGGCAGGCATAGCTCACATAGAGGTGGTAGCGGCCGCTCTCGGCGGCGAAGCCGCCCTCGCCCGAGGGGCCGGCGCTCCCGTCGGGGGTGACCCAGTTGCGGTAGGCGGTTTCCGAGCGGACGAACTTTCCGCCGTGCTTCTCGGTATCGTAGCCCTGGTCGTGCCAGACGCCGTCGACGAGCAGTCCCATGCGTGCATTCCTCCGGTTGCGGATCTCTCGCACAGAGGTATGGCCTGCCCGGGTCCTGCCAATGGCCGCCGGGCGCAGGGTGACAGCGCGTCAGCGCACAGGTTCAGCCGATCCGGTCGCCCGGTGCCAGTTCGATGCCGCGCAGGAAGGCATCGGCCTCCTGCGGCCCGCGGCCGGCGCGCTGCGCCCGGGTGATCGCCACCGCGCCGTCGCCGCAGGCCACCCGGAAGCCGTCCCCGAGCAGGGTGCCGGGTGCGCCGCGGCCCTCGGCCGGGCCTGCGCCGAGGAGCTTGATCCGGGTCTCCCCGGCCTCGGTCCAGGCGCCCGGAAACGGCGACAGGCCGCGGATCAGGCGAGCCACCTCGGCCGCAGGGCGCGTCCAGTCGATGCGCGCCTCGGCCTTGTCGATCTTGGCGGCATAGGTGACGCCCTCCTCGGGCTGCGGCGTCGGCACCAGCGCGTCGATCCCGGCCAGCGCCGCGACGATGGCCTCGGCGCCGAGCGCCGCCAGCCGGTCGTGCAGGGCGCCGGTGGTCTCGTCCGGCGCGATCGCGGTGGCCTGGCGCAGCAGCACCGGCCCGGTGTCCAACCCGGCCTCCATCTGCATGATGCAGATGCCGGTCTCGGCATCGCCGGCGAGGATGGCGCGGTGGATCGGTGCCGCGCCGCGCCAGCGCGGCAGCAGCGAGGCGTGGATGTTGAGGCAGCCGCGCGCGGGGATGTCGAGCACCGCCTGCGGCAGGATCAGCCCATAGGCCGCGACCACCGCGACGTCGGGGGCGAAGCCGGCGAACTCCTCGCGCGCCGCCGCGTCGCGGAAGCTGTCGGGGTGGCGGACCGGCAGGCCCAGCGCCTCGGCCCGGGCCTGGACCGGCGAGGGGCGCAGCTTGTGGCCGCGGCCCGCCGGCCGCGGCGGCTGGCTGTAGACCGCGGCGATCTCGTGGCCGGCCTCGAGAAGGGCATCGAGTGCCGGCACGGCGAAATCCGGCGTGCCCATGAAGACGATGCGCATGGTCCCTCTCCTTCGTCAGACCCGCCCGGATCTAGCCCGCCGGGCCGGCCGGGGAAAGCCGTGCCACCGCCCAGCGCGCCGCGTCGCGCACCGTTGCGTCGGCATCCTCGCACAGCGCCTGCGCCACCGGACGCAGCCTGGGCGCGCCGGAATTGCCGATCGCGTAGAGCACGTTGCGCACGAAGCGGTCGCGTCCGATCCGCTTGATCGGCGAGCCCGAGAAGCGCGCCCGGAAGGCGGCATCGTCGAGCCCAGCAAGCTCCGCCAGGTCGGGCGCCACGAGGTCCGGCCGGGCCTGGTACTTGGCCTCCTGCGCGGTCTTGGCGAACTTGTTCCAGGGACAGATGGCGAGGCAATCGTCGCAGCCATAGATGCGGTTGCCCATCTTGGCGCGCAGCTCCTCGTCCACCGGGCCGTGATGCTCGATCGTCAGATAGGAGATGCAGCGCCGGGCATCGAGCTGGAACGGCGCCGGGAAGGCGTCGGTCGGGCAGATGTCGAGGCAGGCCCGGCAGGAGCCGCAATGGTCCCGCTCCGGCGCGTCGCGCGGCAGGTCGAGCGTGGTGAAGATCGAGCCGATGAAGAACCAGTTGCCCAGATCGCGCGACAGCAGGTTGGTGTGCTTGCCCTGCCAGCCCAGCCCGGCAGCCTGGCCCAGCGGCTTTTCCGGCACCGGGGCGGTGTCGACGAAGACCTTCACCTCGGGCGCCGGGTCGCCGCCGGCCTCGGCGATCAGCCAGCGCGCCAGACGCTTCAGCTTCTTCTTCAGCACGTCGTGGTAGTCGCGGTTCTGCGCGTAGACCGAGACGGCGCCGCGCTCGGGCTCGCCCAGCACCTCGAAGGGATCGCGCGCCGGGGTGTAGGATTCGCCCAGCATGATCACCGAGCGCGCGGCGGGCCAAAGCGCTGCGGGATCGCCGCGCCAATGGCTGCGCTCGGCCAGCCAGCCCATCTGGCCGTGCCGCCCGCGGGCCAGGAACTCGGCCAGCCGCGCCGGGACCTCGGGCACGTCGCCGGGCCGGCAGATGCGGCAGAGCCCGAAGCCCAGCGCCTGCGCCTCGGCCTGCAGCCGCGCCTTCAGCGCCTCAGCCGACATGGCGGACGCCGCGCCGCGGCTCAAAAGTCCAGGTCGGCGTAATGCGGCGGCTGCGGAAAGCCGGGAATCTGGTCGGCGAGGATCGACCGGAAGGCCGGCCGCGACTTGATCTTGGCATACCAGTCCTTGACCCCCGGCTGCCGGTTCCAGTCGACGTCGCGGATGTAGTCGAGCGAGGAGAGATGCGCCGCGGCGGCGAAATCCGCCAGGGTCATCACGTCGCCCGCCAGCCAGCGCCGATGGTCGAGCAGCCAGGCCATGTAGTCGAGGTGATACTTGATCGCCTTGGCCCCGGCCTTGACGTTGCCGCTGTCCGGGAAGCCCTGCTTGGTCACCTTCTTGTTGACCCGTTCGTAAAGCAGCTTCGAGGTCACCTCGTTGTGGAACTTGTCGTCGAACCAGCCGATCAGGCGGCGCACCTCGTAGCGCGCCTCGGGGTTGCGCGGCATCAGCGGCGGCTCGGGGTTGGTTTCCTCGATATATTCGCAGATCGCCGCCGACTCGGCCATGATCTTGCCGTCGACCTTCAGCACCGGCACCTTGGCGGCCGGGTTGCGGCGCAGGAAGTCCGGGTCCTTCTCCCAGTAGCGTTCCTCGATCAGCTCCACCTCGATGCGCTTCTCGGCGAGACAGAGCCGCACCTTGCGGCAGAACGGCGAGAGGGGGACGTGATAGAGCTTGGCCATTCAGGGCACACCGTCGCTGCTGGAGATCCCTGCGAGAGATACAGGCCCATCCCCATGGGTTTCAACCGAAAGCCGCTGCCGGGCCTCCGAAGGTCGGTGCCGGGGCGGGCTCAGGCCTGGAAGCAATCGGCCCGGCCGTCGCGGTCGATGGTGGCGGCGCCGTCGCGGATCGCCGCGGCACGGCGTTCCATCCAGGCCGAGGGCCGGCCGGCGTCGCGGCCCTTGGGATCGGGCAAGACGCTGGCCAGGAGCGCCGCCTGGCGCGGCGTCAGCTCGGCCGCGGAGACCCCGAAATAGTGCCGCGCCGCCGCCGCCACGCCGAACACGCCCTCGTCGAACTCGGCCACGTTGAGATAGACCTCGAGGATGCGGCGCTTGGGCCAAGCCATCTCGATGCCCGGCGTCATCAGCGCCTCGAGCGCCTTGCGCATCCAGTTGCGGCCCTGCCAGAGATAGACGTTCTTCACCACCTGCTGGCTGATCGTCGAGGCGCCGCGGTTGCCGCCCTCCTCGATGGCGTCGCGGATGGCGTTCATGTCGAAGCCCCAGTGGCGGCAGAAATTGGCGTCCTCGGCCGCCACCGCGGCGCGCAGCATCACCGGCGCCATGTCCTCGGCCGCCACCCAGTCCTGCGCCACGCCGCCGAGCCGGCGCGATTCCTGGATCATGTAGAGCGTCGTCGGCGGGTTCACCGCGCGGTAGAGGAAGACCGCGCCGACCAGCAGCAGCACCGCCATCACCGCGGCACGGAACAGCCACAGGCGAAGCCTGAGGCGCGGCCTGGACCCACCGTCTTTCCTGGTTCGCGTGGCCACGGGACCTCGGCAAAATTGCGTCAGAACCCCCGATCTAGCGCATCGGCCGGCGCCTGCCCAGACCTTCGCGCGCAGAGAACGCGACCTGTTTCGCACGCATCACGGCGCCGCCGGCATGACCGCTCCGAGAGGCCCCCCCTGAGGGATCGGACGCGCCGCCGCCTGCCGCAGCGGTCCAGGGCGGGCCGCCCGGGTCCCCGGCGCCGGTCCCGGACCCGGTCCCGGTGGGCGGCACGAAAAAGGCCGGCGGAGCAGCGTCCGCCCGCCTCGTCTGTCTCGCGCGGTCCGGCCTTATTCCGCCGGCACCGCCTGGCGCTCGATGCCCAGCGGGTAGGCGATCTTGTTGAGCATCTCCTTGGGGCAGATCTGCACGAAATTCGGCAGCTCCTCGTCCCAGTTCTGCAGCAGGTCGAGCGCGCGGCGGCTCTCGGTCTCGGCGGCGTGGCGCTCGACAAGGCCCTTGAGCTCCTCCACCCATTCCGGCGTCGTCACCGGGCAGGCCAGGATGGTCTCGGCGTTGAGCATCTCGCGGGCCCGGCCGTCCGGATCGTAGAGATAGGCCATGCCGCCGGTCATGCCGGCGCCGAAATTGGCCCCGATCGAGCCGAGGATCACCGCGATGCCGCCGGTCATGTACTCGCAGCCGTTCGACCCGCAGCCCTCGACCACCACCCGGGCGCCCGAGTTGCGCACCGCGAAGCGCTCGCCGGCGCGGCCGGCGGCGAACAGGTAGCCGTCGGTGGCGCCGTAGAGTACGGTGTTGCCGATGATCGTGTTCTCGGCCGCCGGCAGCGGCGAGTTCATCGCCGGGCGCACCACGATGGTCCCGCCCGACAGGCCCTTGCCGACATAGTCGTTGGCGTCGCCCGAGACCTCAATCTTCAGGCCCGGCGCCGCGAAGGCGCCCAGCGACTGACCGGCCGAGCCCGCCAGCTTCACCGTCAGGTGGTCGGGCTGCAGCTGGTTGCGCATGCCGAACTTCCTGACGATGTGGCTCGAGGTCCGCGTGCCCACGGTGCGGTGGGTGTTCTGCACCGCGTAGGACAGCTGCATCTTCTCGCCGTCCTCGAGGAAGCGCTGGGCATCCTTGACGATCTCGGCATCGAGCGTGTCGTCGACCTCGTTGCGCGGGCCGGTCCGGTCGAAGGTCACCTCGTCGGCGCCGTCGACCCGGATCAGCAGCGGGTTGAGATCGAGATCGTCGAGGTGGTCGGCCCCCCGGCTCACCTGGCTCAGCAGATCGGCGCGGCCGATCACGTCGTCGAGGCTGCGGGCCCCGATCGAGGCCAGGATCTCGCGCACCTCCTGGGCGTAGAAGGTGATCAGGTTCACCACCTTGTCGGCGTTGCCGGTGAACTTCTCGCGCAGCGCGTCGTCCTGGGTGCAGACGCCGACCGGGCAGGTGTTGGACTGGCACTGGCGCACCATGATGCAGCCCATGGCGATCAGCGCCGCGGTGCCGATGCCGTATTCCTCGGCCCCCATCATCGCCGCCATGACGATGTCGCGCCCGGTGCGCAGGCCGCCATCGGTGCGGAGCGTGATGCGCGAGCGCAGGTTGTTCAGCGACAGCACCTGATGCGCCTCGGTCAGGCCCATCTCCCAGGGCAGGCCGGCATACTTGATCGAGGTCGCGGGCGAGGCCCCGGTGCCGCCATTGTGGCCCGAGATCAGGATCACGTCGGCCTTCGCCTTGGCGACGCCGGCGGCGATGGTGCCGACGCCCGACTGCGCCACCAGCTTCACCGTGACCTTGGCGCGCGGGTTGATCTGCTTCAGGTCGTAGATCAGCTGCGCCAGGTCCTCGATCGAGTAGATGTCGTGGTGCGGCGGCGGCGAGATCAGCGTCACGCCGGGGGTCGAGTGGCGCAGCTTGGCGATCAGGTCGGTGACCTTCATGCCGGGCAGCTGGCCGCCCTCGCCGGGCTTGGCGCCCTGGGCGATCTTGATCTCCAGCTCCTCGCAGGCCAGCAGGTATTCCGCGGTGACGCCGAAGCGCCCCGAGGCGACCTGCTTGATCTTGGCCGAGCGGTTGTCGCCGTTGGCGTCGGGGGTGAAGTCCTTCGGGCTCTCGCCGCCCTCACCGGAATCCGACTTGGCGCCGATGCGGTTCATGGCGATCGACAGCGTCCGGTGCGCCTCGGGCGAGAGCGCGCCCAGCGACATGCCCGGGGTCACGAAGCGCTTGCGGATCGCGGTGATCGATTCGACCTCCTCGAGCGGCACCGGCTTGCCCAGCGGCTTGATCGCCAGCAGGTCGCGCAGATGGATCGGCGGGTTGGCGGTGATCGCCTTGGAATACTGCTTCCAGATCTCGAAGCTGGCCTTGTTGCAGGCCATCTGCATGAGGTGCATGGTCTGCGCCCCCCAGGCATGGGTCTCGCCGGTCTTGCGGGCCTTGTAGAAGCCGCCGATCGGCAGCACGTCGCGGCCACCCTTGAAGCCCAGGGCGTGGATTTCCTCGGTCTTCTTCTGGATGCCGGAGACGCCGATGCCGGAGATCCGGCTGACCACGCCGGGGAAGTATTCCGCGCACATGGCGCGGCTGAGGCCCACCGCCTCGAAGTTGAGGCCGCCGCGATAGGACGAGATCACCGAGATGCCCATCTTCGACATGATCTTCAGAAGACCGGCATCGATGGCGGCGCGGTAGCGCCCCATGGCCTCGGTCAGCGACCCCTCGATCAGGCCGCGGCGGATGCGGTCGGCGATCGTGTCCTCGGCGAGGTAGGGGTTCACGATGGTGGCGCCGGCGCCGATCAGCACCGCGAAGTAGTGCGGGTCGATGCACTCGGCCGAGCGCACGTTGAGCGAGCAGAAGGTCCGCAGGCCCTTGCGGGTCAGGTGGCCGTGCACCGCCGAGGTGGCGAGGATCATCGGCATCGCGACGCGGTCGTCGTTCTGCCGGTGATCGGTCAGCACGATGTGGCCGGCGCCGGAGCGCACCGCGTCCTCGGCCTCGGCGCGGATGCGCTCCAGCCCGTCCTTGAGCGCGTCGCGGCCCTGGCCGGGCGCGAAGGTGCAGTCGATCTCCACCATGTCGGCGTTGAAGCTCTTCAGCACCTCCTCGAACTGACGGTTGCCCACGAACGGGCTGTCGAGCACCAGGATCTCGGTCTGGGCGGAGGATTCGTCGAGCACGTTCTTGAGGTTGCCGAACCGCGTCTTGAGCGACATCACGCGGAATTCGCGCAGGCTGTCGATCGGCGGGTTGGTGACCTGGGAGAAGTTCTGCCGGAAGAAGTGCGCCAGCGGGCGGTAGCGCTTGGACAGCACCGCCGAGGGCGTGTCGTCGCCCATCGAGGCTACCGCCTCCTTGCCGTCCTCGGCCATCGGCGCGAGGATCGTCTCGATCTCCTCGACGGTATAGCCGGCCGCGATCTGGCGCTGGCGCAGCTCGCCGCCCTCGAAGAGCGGCGCCTCCTCGACCGAGGCCAGCGGCTCGTCGAGCTCGGTGATCTTGCCGACCCAGTCGCCGAAGGGCTGCGCCGCGGCCAGCCGGTCCTTGATCTCGACATCGTGGAAGAGACGCCCCGCGGTCATGTCGACGGCGATCATCTGCCCCGGGCCCAGCGCGCCCTTCTCGCGCACCGTGCCTTCGTCCACGGGGACCATGCCGGCCTCGGAGCCGGCGATCAGCATGCCGTCGCCGGTCACCACGTAGCGCATCGGGCGCAGGCCGTTGCGGTCGAGCCCGCCGCAGACCCAGCGGCCGTCGGTCATGGCCAGCGCCGCCGGCCCGTCCCAGGGCTCCATCACGGCGTTGCAATAGGCGTACATGTCGCGCCAGGCCTGCGGCAGCTCGTCGGCCTGCTTGGACCACGATTCCGGCACCAGCATAGTCTTGGCCATCGGCGCCGAACGGCCGGCGCGGACCAGCACCTCGAACACCGCGTCGAGCGCCGCCGAGTCGGAGGCGCCGTTGGCGATGATCGGCTTGATGTCGCCCGCGAGGTCGCCGAACGTGTTCGACGCCATGCGGATCTCGTGGCTCTTCATCCAGTTGATGTTGCCCTTCAGCGTGTTGATCTCGCCGTTATGGGCGAGCATGCGGAAGGGCTGGGCCAGCCACCATTGCGGGAAGGTGTTGGTGGAATAGCGCTGGTGGTAGATCGCGAAGGCGCTCTCGAAGCGCTCGTCCTGGAGATCCGGGTAGAACTCGGAGACGTCCTGCGCCAGCATCATCCCCTTGTAGATGATCGACCGGCAGCTCAGCGAGGCGATGTAGAGCTGCGCCACGCCGGCGGCGGCGGCGGCCTTCTCGATGCGGCGGCGGATGACGTAGAGCTCGCGCTCGAAGGTCTCCTCGTCGACGCCCTTGGCGTTGGAGATCAGGATCTGCTCGATCTCCGGCCGAGTGGCGTTGGCCTTCTCGCCCAGGCATTCGACGTTCACCGGCACGTGGCGCCAGCCGTAGATGTAGTAGCCCATGCGCAGGACCTCGGTCTCCACGATGGTCCGGCAGGTTTCCTGGGCGCCGAAATCGGTGCGCGGCAGGAAGACCTGGCCGACGGCGATCAGCTGGTCCTTGCGCGGCGTGTGGCCGGTGCGGTCGATCTGGTCGTAGAAGAAGGCCGGCGGGATCTGCACGTGGATGCCGGCGCCGTCGCCGGTACGGCCGTCGGCATCGACGGCGCCGCGGTGCCAGATCGCCTTGAGCGCGGCGATGCCGGCCTCGACCACCTTGCGCGACGGCTTGCCGTCGATGTTGACGACCAGGCCGACACCGCAGGAGGAATGCTCTTCGGCTTCGGAATACATGCCGTTCTCGGCCAGCCAGGCGCGCTTCGCCTCTTCGGCCCGGACCCAATCTGCATCGTACTTGGTCATGGCTCTGTTCCTTCGTCACGAGGACCGCCGGGCGGCGGGTCCGGATGGGATGGCTGCCGCGACGGAGATCGGTCCCGCCGCGCCGTTGCTGTCTCTTGGGTGGCCTAGCCGGCCGCGTCCGCCTTGTGGCGGGCCAGCGTCTCGGCCTCGGTCTCGCGCGGGTGGTCGCCCGCCAATGCGTAGGACCCGGGCTTGCGGTCGCAGAAGATCTCGCGCCGCAGGGTCAGCCCGCCGGGATCGTCGAGCGTGCCGAGCGCGATCTCGTAATCCGCGCCGTCCCCGGCCGGTGCGAGGCGGTACCAGAGCGCCGCGCCGCAGTTCCGGCAGAAGGCCCGCTCGGCCCGGTCGGAAGACCGGAACCGCGCCACCGCGTCGCCGCCGGTGATCCGCATCGCGGCCGCCGCGACCTCCACGGCGAAGAACGGCCCCGAAACCCAGCGCTGGCACATCTTGCAATGGCAGACGTCGAAGCCCTCCGCGGTGGTGGCGGCCGCGTAGCGCACCGCGCCGCACAGGCAGCCGCCCGTGCGCTCCGCCGGTGCCGCGCTGGCCGCCACGCCGCTCACTCCGCGGCCACCGCGCTGCGGGCGTTGAGCTGGCCCAGCACCGCGTCGGCACAATCGCGGCCGTCGCGGATCGCCCAGACCACGAGGCTGGCGCCGCGGACGATGTCGCCCACCGCGTAGACGCCGGGCAACGAGGTCGCGCCGGTGGTGAACTCGGCCTTCACGGTGCCCCAGCGGGTGACCTCGAGCCCGTCGACGCCCCAGAGCTTCGGCAGCTCCTCGGGCTCGAAGCCCAGCGCCTTGATCACCAGATCGGCGGGCTCGTCGTATTCCGCGCCCTCGATCGGCTCCGGGCTCTGACGGCCGCTGGCATCTGGCTGGCCGAGCCGCATCTTCTGCACCACCACGGCCGAGACCGGGTCGCCCTTGAAGCCCTTGGGCGCGGTCAGCCACTCGAACTGCACGCCCTCCTCCTCGGCATTGGCGACCTCGCGCTGCGAGCCGGGCATGTTGGCGCGGTCGCGGCGGTAGAGGCACTTCACGCTGGTCGCGCCCTGGCGCACCGCGGTGCGCACGCAATCCATCGCGGTGTCGCCGCCGCCGATCACCACCACGCGCTTGCCGGAGGCATTGAGCTCGCCGCTGTCGTATTCCGACACGCTGTCGCCGAAATTCGACGCCCGGTTGGAGGCGGTGAGGTAGTCGATGGCGCGCACGATGCCCGGCGCCCCGGCGCCCGGGCCCTGCAATTCGCGGCTCTTGTAGACGCCGGTTGCGATGATCACCGCGTCATGCTTGCCGCGGATCTCCTCGAAGCTGATATCCTCGCCGACATTGCAGTTCAGCACGAAGCTCACGCCGCCCTGCTCCAGCTGGTCGTTGCGGCGGGTGACCACCTCCTTCTCGAGCTTGAAGCCCGGAATGCCGTAGGTCAGCAGCCCGCCGGCGCGGTCGTAGCGGTCGTAGATCGTCACCTGCACGCCGGCCTGGCGCAGCATGTCGGCGGCGGCCAGGCCGCCCGGCCCGGCGCCGATGATGCCGACGCTCTCGGGGCGCTCGACCGCCGGGGCGGCGGGCTTCACCCAGCCCTTTTCCCAGGCAGTGTCGGTGATGTACTTCTCCACCGCGCCGATGGTCACGGTGCCGTGGCCCGACTGCTCGATGACGCAATTGCCCTCGCACAGCCGGTCCTGCGGACAGATGCGACCGCAGATCTCGGGGAAGGTATTGGTGGCCTGGGAGACCTCATAGGCCTCCTCGAGCCGGCCCTCGGCGGTCAGCCGCAGCCAGTCCGGGATGTTGTTGTGCAGCGGGCAATGCGACTGGCAATAGGGCACGCCGCATTGCGAGCAGCGGCCGGATTGCTCCTGCGCCTTCTGGTCGGCGAATTCCGAATAGATTTCCTGAAAATCGCGGTTGCGGGCTTCGGGTGCCCGCTTTTCCGGCATGTCCCGCCCCACCGTCACGAATTTCAGCATGGGTTGCTTCGCCATGGGCGATCTCCGCTTCCTGTCAGCTGTTGCGGCCCATTTAGCTCAGGTCGCACCCGAATAAAAGTCAGTACACCTGACCTTTCGGGGTCTTTTATAGCCCACTCAGACAGAATCCGCAAACTTTCGCCCTCAAATTAGGTCCGAATCGGATCTATCTTAGCTCTTCTCTTTGTTTTGCCCGACTTCTACCACAGGGCGGTGCGTTCCCCCTCAGGTGTTCCATGCCGCTCTTCCAGATCGTCCTGCTCGCGCTCATCCAGGGCGTCACCGAATTCCTGCCGGTCTCCTCCTCCGGCCACCTCATCCTCCTCCCCGGGCTGACCGGGCTCGAGGATCAGGGCCAGGTGATCGACGTGGCGGTGCATGTCGGCACCCTGCTCGCCGTCATCCTGTATTTCCGCCGCGACGTGGCCGAGGCCGCCGCCGGCACGCTGCGGCTCGCCCGGCTGCGCATCGACACGCCCGGGGCGCGGCTGGCCTTCCACCTCGCCGTGGCCACCGTGCCGGTGGTGCTGGCCGGGCTGGCGCTGAAGCTCACGGGGCTCGACGCGGCTTTGCGCTCGGTGGCGGTGATCGGCTGGACGATGCTGGGCTTCGGGCTGGTGCTGTGGTGGTTCGACAGCCGCTCCCCGGCGCATCGCGGCGCCGGCGACTGGACCCTGGGCGACGCGGTGCGGCTCGGCCTCTGGCAGGCGGTGGCGCTGATTCCCGGCACCTCGCGCTCCGGCATCGTCATCACCGGGGCCCGGGCGCTCGGCTACGACCGCCACGGCGCCGCCAAGATCTCCATGCTGATGTCGATTCCGACCATCCTCGCCTCGGGCGTGCTGCTCGGCGCCGAGGTGGCGCTCGAGGCCGACGCCCAGGCGGCGCGCGACGGGGCGCTGGCCGCGGCGCTCGCCTTCCTCGCGGCGCTCGCCGCGCTGGCGCTGATGATGCGGCTGCTGCGCTCGGTGAGCTTCCTGCCCTATGTCGTCTACCGCGTGGTGCTGGGGCTGGCGCTGCTGGTCTACGCCTATGCGTGATGCACGGCGCGGCTGTCGGCCGGGGCCTCGTCGCGGGCCTCCATGCCGTAATCGCGCAGCACCTGGCAGACCTTGAGCCGGTAGCCGGCGAAGATGCCGTTGCGGCCCTTGGCCTGGGCCACCCGGTGCTCGGCCAGCCGGCGCCAGCGCGCCACCGCCGCCTCGTCCTCGAAGAAGCTGATCGACAGCATCTTCTCGGGGTTGCTGATCGACTGGAAGCGCTCGACCGAGATGAAGCCCTCCACCCGTTCGGCCAGCGGGCGCATCTCGGCGGCGAGGTCGAGGTAATCCTGCCGCCGCCCCTCGGCGGGTTCGACTTCGAAGATGATGGCGATCATGGGGGTCCTCCTCAGCGATCGAAGCGCAGGCCGAGCCCGGCGAGCCGGATCAGCAGCCAGGCGGTGTGCAGGTGGCGCAGCGCCACCGGGTCGGGGCGGCGGCCGGCGCGGATGGCGCGGGCCAGGCGCCGGACATGCCAGCGGAACAGCCAGTTCACCCGGCGTCGCGGCAGCGCCGCCCAGCCGGCCTCGACCTCGGCCAGAAGCTCCGGCAGGGCCGCGGCGGCGGCCGCGGCATCCGCCGCGACGGCCGGTTCGGGGCCGGGAAAGCGCCCGAAGATCCGCCCGGCCTGCGGTGCCAGCCCGGCGACGCAGGTCAGCGCCGCGCGCTGCCCGGCATCGGGGGCCTTGCGCGGATCGTCGAAGGGCAGGTCGAGCAGGTCCGGCGCCAGGCTCGCCATGATGTCGAAATGGAACTGCGTGCCGCGCCACGATCCGGCCGGCCGGGCATCGGCGGCGCGGGCCGCGAGCTGCGAATCGAGGAGCGCGATCTGGGTCTTGTAGGTCGCCGCCTGGCCGCCGTGAAAGCGCGCCCGGCTGACCCGCTGCAGCCGGGTCCAGGCGGTGCCGCGATCCTCGGCCAGCGCCGCCAGCATGTCCTCCAGCGCGGCGCGCCAGGCGCGGCGGTCGCCGCGGCCGAAATAGCCGTAGGCCCGCGCCATACGCGCCAGCGCCCGGTCGACGCCCCGGGCGTCGAGATCGGCCTTGTAGCCGCCGCCGCCATGGCCGGTGAAATGCAGGTCGCGCGGGTCGGCCGTCTCCCGCATCAGCCGCACCGGCGAATAGGCCCCCGCCGAATGGGCCTGCCAGAGCGCGCGGCTTTCGGCCGCGTCGAGCGGCCGGCCGGGCCGGGGGGCGAGGTGGTTGAGCGGCAGGCCGGTGGCCGCCGCGACCCGTTCGGCCACCGCGAGGTCGTCGGCATGGGCGGCGTCGGTCAGGCTGCGCAGGGTGGCGCGGTCGGCCAACTCGCCGTGCCGCCGCAGCCACAGGAAGAACGCCGTCACCGCGCGACTGTCGACGCCGCCGGAGAGATGGAACCAGAGCTGCAGGTCGGCATCGCCGGCCAGCGTCCGGCAGCGCCCGAGCCAGGTCTCGAGAAAGTCGCGCAGGGCCGCCGGGTAATCCGCCGCCGGCGCGGAGGGCACCGGGCCGACGGCCAGCGCGCCGTCGCGCAGCAGCAGCCGTTCGCCGGGCAGCAGCACCTCGATGCCCGCGACCGCGGTCTCGCGCGTGGTGAGTTGCTGGAAGGCCTGCTTGCGCGACAGGAACGCGCCGGTCTGGGCCCGGTTCTCGGCCAGCGCGACGCCCCGGGCGCGCAGATGCGCCACCAGATCGACGAAGCTTTCGCCGACCGCCCAGCGCCCCGCCGCCGCGCCGGCGTCGCCGCGCCAGTAGAACAGGTGCCGGTAGCCTGCCGCATCGGCCGAGATCGCGACGCCCTGCGCCTCCGGGCGGCAGAGGATGTGCACCCCGTCGCCGCCGGGCCGGAGCGGCCGGCCGCGCGCCGCCTCGAAGCCGGCGAGCCCGGCGCTGCCGATCACCGCATCGGCGCCGTCGAAGGCGAAGCCGTCGAGCACCGGCGCGCCGGGCAGTTCGGTCCAGGAGGACAGCAGGAAGGGCGTGGTCATGCCGCTTGAGCTAGCACGCGCCCCGCCGCCGCGGAAGCCGGCGCGCGCGGACCGCCGGGACGCGGCGCGGCGCCCCGCGCCTATTCCACCCGGTAAAGGTCCCGGAAGTCGACCCCGGCCCCGGCATCGCTCGGCATGGCGAAGATCTCGGTCCGGCCGACGACGTAGCCCGGCCCCATGAGCAGGCTCCGGAACTCCGCCGTCACGCCGCGCGGCGGCCGGATCACCACGACGTCGCTGCCGGCCACCACGTTGCCGACCACGATGCGCCGGATCTGACCCTCGGGAATGCCCCCGAAGGCCCCCGCCTCGAGGATCAGGCGGTCCGGCTCGGCATCGTGCGGTCCCATCAGCACCGAGAGCGCAAGTTCCGTCATCGAGCAGAGCAGCGCGACATCCGCCCCAGGCCCGAGATCGAGCGCCGCGTTCTCCCCGGGATCGACGATGAAGACGACGTCGCCGCCGCCGCCGGCCGCGACCGCCCGGATCTCGGGCGTCGCCTCGACGCGGATGCGCTCGGCCCCGTCGCCGTAGACGTGGAAGTCCATCCCGGCATTCTGCCGCACCACCGGCACCGCCCAGTCGGAGAGGGCCGGCATGTCGGCGCAGCGCGGCTCCTCCGCATCCGCGCCACCGGCGCCGGCGCCCTCCGGTGCGGCCGCGGTTTCGCCGGCCGCGGCGAAGGGCGCGGCGGAACGGACGGAGAGCACCTCCCCGGTCGCCACGTCGCGCCTTGTCTCGCGGGTGAAGCCGATCCTGACATCGACGGCCCCGACCGCAAGCTCCATCCAGTCGGCGCGGACGTCGATCCGGTCGACGCTCCGCCCCGGCGGCAGGCGCAGCTGCACGCGGTCGTTCTCCGGGGTCACGCCGGTGATCGAGATCTTCCGCCGCAGGCCGTCGGGCACGCCGAGGAACGCGTCCGGGCCGAGGATGACGGCATCGGCCTCGGCGTCGGGCAGCAGGCTTCCGTCGCCGAGCCCGATGCCGAAGGACAGCGACGCCATCGTGCAGAGGGCGACGATGTCGCGGCCGCGCCCGGTGGCGACGGCCGAGCCGTCCACCGGCTCGAAGACGTAGACCGTGTCGTCGCCCCATCCGGTCACCACCGTGTCCTGCCGGCCCGGCGCGCCCCAGACCACCGCTGCGTCGTCGCCGTCGCCGAACTGCGCGCTCGCGCTGCCGCCCGCGGGCGTCGTCGCGGCGGCGGGGCGCGCGGCATCGGGATGCGGGCAGGCAATCGCGGCAAGGTCGCGCGGCGCGTCGAGCGTCTCGACCTCTCGGAGCGGCTCGGACACCCGCTCGACCACGAAGACCGCCGGCGTTCCGATCATGCCGGAACGCTGGGCGAATCCCAGCTCGACCCGCAGCGCCCCGACCGTCGCCTGCCGGCCCCCGGACGCGAAGCCGACCTCGAGCTCCGGCGGCACCCGGAGCACCACGCGGTCGTTGACGTTGGTGACCCCGAAGACGTGGAGCGTCCGTTCGCTGTCGCCCTGCAGGCGCGCCGTCTCGACGACGAGCGTGTCGCCGTCCACGTCGTTCTCGCCCAAGTGAATGTACTGGCCGAGCTGGTCCATCGCGCAGACGATGGCGAGGTCGGCGCCGCTGCCCAGGCTGACCGATTGGGAGGTGAAGAGATAGGCCGTGTCATCGCCGCCCAGCAGCATGTGGTCGTCGATGCCGGATTGCGCGTCGATCCGCAGGATGTCCGGCCCGGGGGAGTAGAGCGCGTTCTGCCAGCCGGCGATCTCGGGGGCGACAGGGGCCAGGGCTTCGGCCTCCGCGCAGGAGATGTCGCGCCGGTACGAGGACAGCGGCGCGTCGACCTCCGGAGCCTGCACCGGGCCGACCTCCGCCGCGGTCTCGATCCGGAACGCGTCGGCCCCCGGGGTGGCGGTGGTGTCGGCCATCACCAGGGTGAAATCGACCGGACCGGCGCTGGCCATCGGCGACCGGTTCGGGGCGAAGTCGAAATCCATCCCCGGGGGCAGGACGAGGGTGATGACGTCGTCCCCCGCGCTGTAGCCGAAGATCCGGACCTGCCGGCGAAACCCGGGCGGAACCCCGAGAAAGACCTCCGGTCCGACGACCAGCCTGTCGGAGGCGGCATCGCGCCCGATGGCGCTGTCGCCGGCCAGGTCGATGGTCACCGCGAGGGCCTGCGCGGCGCAGAGCACGATGGTGTCGGCACCCTTGCCGCCGTCGATCATGACGGCATGGGGGCGGTCGGTGAGGTAGATCCTGTCGTCGCCATCGCCGCCGTCGATCTGCACCGCGTCGGGGTGATCGGCAGAGCGGATGTCGTCGTTGCCGCCGGGATACTCGACATAGGCGCGGGAGGCCGCCTTCGGCGCCGGTGCCGGACTGGGCCGGGCCGCGGCGCCGCATCCGGCGAGCAGATCGGCCGCCGCGACCTCGAGCGGCTGCGCCAACCCGGGCGCCGCGGGCAGAAACGCGGCCAGGGCCAGCGCGCAGGCCAGCAGGGCTGCTGGTCGATCGGTGACGGGCATGCGGGCGCCTCCTGCCGGGATCCTAGCACAGCCCGCCGGGAGCCCTGACGACGATTCCCGGGCAGCCTGCGCGCGCCGCGCCGTGGCCGGGCCGCCCCCCTGCGCCGCCGGGCCCCCGGGCTGGGCCCCCAGGCGGGTCAGGCGGCGTCGTCCTCCCCGGGGGTCAGCAGGTGGCGCAGCAACGCCACCGGGTGGCGCCGGAGGGTCAGCCGCATGGCGACGAAATCCTCCACGATCTCCTCGCCCTCGGTCATCGCGGGCAGGTGGGCGGCGGGTTCGTTGCCGGCCTCGCCCTCGATGTCGCCGGCAAACAGCGGCAAGGGCCGCTCGGCGGACAGTGCCTTGGCCTCCCAGAGCGCCTGGCGCCGGCTCAGCCCGAGATCGGCGAAGGCGTCGGCCTCGGCCAGCCGGGCCAGCACCGCCGGGGCGATGCCCGCCCGGCGCCAGACGTCGCGCACCGCGCGGTAGCCGTTGCCGCGCGCCGCCGCGATCCACATCGCGTCCTCCTCGCGCAGCCCCTTGATCTGCCGGAAGCCCAGCCGCAGCGCCAGCCCGCCCTGGCGGTCGGGCTCCATGACGTTGTCCCAGTAGCTGTCGTTGATCGAGACCGGGCGCAGCTCGACGCCGTGGGCGCGGGCGTCGCGGACGATCTGCGCCGGGGCGTAGAAGCCCATCGGCTGGGCGTTCAGCAGCGCGCAGGCGAAGATCCCGGGATGGTGGCATTTCAGCCAGGCCGAGGCATAGACCAGGAGCGCGAAGCTCGCGGCGTGGCTCTCGGGAAAGCCGTAGGAGCCGAAGCCCTCGATCTGGTTGAAGCAGCGCTCGGCGAACTCCGCATCGTAGCCGTTGCGCGCCATGCCGCGCAGGAAGCGGCCGCGGAACTCGCTGACCTTGCCGAGCTTCTTGAAGGTGGCCAGCGCCCGGCGCAGCCGGTCGGCCTCGTCGGGGGTGAAGCCGGCGCCGACGATGGCGATCTGCATCGCCTGCTCCTGGAACAGCGGCACGCCCAGCGTCTTGCCCAGCACCTCGCCCAGCGCGTCGGAGGGAAACGCCACCTTCTCCTCGCCGTTGCGGCGGCGCAGATAGGGATGCACCATGTCGCCCTGGATCGGGCCCGGGCGGATGATCGCCACCTCGATCACCAGATCGTAGAAGTTGCGCGGCCGCATCCTGGGCAGGAAATTCATCTGGGCCCGGCTCTCGACCTGGAAGACGCCGATGGAATCGGCGCGGCACAGCATGTCGTAGACCCGCGGATCCTCGGGCGGCAGGGTGGCCAGGCTGTGCTCCTGGCCGTGATGCAGCTTCAGCAGGTCGAAGGCCTTGCGGATGCAGGTCAGCATGCCGAGCGACAGCACGTCGACCTTGAGGATGCCCAGCGCGTCGATGTCGTCCTTGTCCCAGCAGATCACCGTGCGGTCTTCCATCGCCGCGTTCTCGATCGGCACCAGCTCGTCGAGCCGGCCCTCGGTGATCACGAAGCCGCCGACATGCTGGCTCAGATGGCGCGGGAAGCCGATGATCTCGTGGATCAGCTCGAGCGTCAGGCGCAGCCGCCGGTCATCGGGGTCGAGGCCGATCTCGCGCAGCCGCTGGACCTCCATGCCGCTGGTCGAGAAGAACCCCCAGAGCTGCGAGCTCAGCGCCCCCACGGTGTCGCGGCTCAGCCCCATGGCGGTGCCGACCTCGCGGATCGCGCGCTTGCCGCGGTAATGGATGACGGTGGCGCAGAGCCCGGCGCGGTGGCGGCCGTAGCGCTCGTAGATGTGCTGGATCACCTCCTCGCGGCGCTCGTGCTCGAAATCGACGTCGATGTCGGGCGGCTCGTCGCGGGCCTCCGACACGAAGCGCTCGAACACCATGGTGCCGATCTCGGGGCTGACGCTGGTCACGCCCAGCGCGTAGCAGACCACCGAATTGGCCGCCGAGCCGCGCCCCTGGCAGAGGATGCCGCGCTCCCGCGCGAAGGCCACGATGTCGCGCACGGTGAGGAAATAGGGCTCGTAGCCCAGCCGGCCGATCAGCGCGAGCTCGTGCTCGAGCAGCGCCGCCACCCGCGCCGGCGCGCCCTGCGGGTAGCGCCAGGCCAGCCCGGCCCGGGCCAGCCGCGCCAGCCGGTCGGCCGGCCGCTCGCCCCCGGCGATCTCGGAGGGGTATTCGTAGCGCAGCGTGCCCAGGTCGAAGCTGCAGGCCGCGACCAGCCGCCCGGCATTGCCGAGCGCCTCCGGGTGGGCGGCAAAGAGGCGGCGCATCTCGCCCGGGCCGCGCAGCCGCTGCTCGCCATTGGCCAGCGCCGCGCGGCCGAGCTCGTCGACCCGGCAGCCCAGCCGGATCGCGGTCAGCGCGTCGGCCAGCCGGCGCCGGCGACCGTGATGCATGCGCGGCCGGGCGGTGGCGACGAGCGGCAGCTCGAGGGCCCGGCCGAGCCGCGCCAGCACCGCGAAGCGCGCGGCATCCTCGCCGTCATAGACCGGCGCCAGCGCCAGGTGCATCTGCCCGGCAAAGCGGCGCGCCAGCCGGCGCGCCCGTGACAGCCACGGGCCCGCGCCGCCGGTCCCCGGCAGCCCCCGTGGCGGGCCGTGCAGGATCAGCTCCAGCCCCTCCGCGCCCTCGGCCAGGTCGTCGAGCCGCAGGTCGCAGGCGCCCTTGGGGCTGCGCCGCCGGCCCAGCGTCAGCAGCCGGCAGAGCCGCGCCCAGCCGGCCCGGGTCGCCGCCAGGGCGGTGATCTCGACGCCTTCGGCAAAGACCAGCCGCGCCGCCGGGATCAGCCGCGGCACGTTGCCGACCGCGGCGCCCCGCGGCGCCGCGAGATGGCGCGGCGCCGGCGGGCCGATCGGGCCGTCGCGCGCCTCCGCCGCCTGCCGCGCCGCCACTTGGCGGGCGATCTCGCGGCGCTGCGCGAAGGCCCGCACCACCCCCGCCACCGAGTTCTCGTCGGCGATGGCGACGGCGCCCAGCCCGTCAAGCGCGGCGCGCTCGATGTATTCCTCCGGGTGCGAGGCCCCGGTCAGGAAGGTGAAATTGGAGGTGATGCTGAGTTCGGCGATCATGGCCCGGCCAGTATGTTCGTTTTTTGTTCCTACGTTGAGTCCCCCCGGCGAAGTTTCTGTGGATAATCCGGGCCGCGACTCTTGCCCCGTCGCCGCCGAGCCGGGAGGGTGGGGCAAACCACGAGAGGATGCATGAGCCGACCCGACCCGCAGAACATGCCGCACCGCGGCGTGCTCTACATCGCCTGGGGCAGCGCGCATGTGGCGGTGGCCCGGCGCTCCGCGGCCAGCGTCAAGCGGCGCAATCCCGGCCTCGCCACCGCGCTGTGCTGCCGGCCCGGCGACGACACGCGCGGCTTCGACCTGGCCTTCGAGATCCCCGACGGCGTCAAGCGCCCGAAGCTCGAACTGCTGCACCGCACGCCCTTCGCCGAGACGCTCTACCTCGACAACGACACGCTGGTGCGGGCCGATCTCACCGGGCTCTTCGACCTCCTGGGGAAATACGAGATGGGCGGCGCCCATGTCACGCTTTGGCACCGACCGCGACACAACAAGCCGATCCGCCGGTCCCTGCCCGACGCCTTCCCCGAGATCAATTGCGGCGTCCTGCTCTACCGCCGCAGCCCGCGCGTGCTGGCCTTCCTCGCGCGCTGGGCCGAGCGCTACCACGAATCCGGCATGTCGATCGACCAGCCGAGCTTCCGCGAGGTGCTGTGGGAAAGCGACATCGCCTTCTGCACCCTGCCGGAACAGTACAACAAGCGCGTCTTCGAGGCCTCGGAGCTGATCTGGTCGGACCAGCCGAAGCCGCGCATCCTGCATCTCGAACTGCTGCAGCCGCAGAAGAACCGGCTGATGCGCTGGCTCTCCGACCGGGTGCGCTGAGCCCGGCGCCGGCCGAGCAGGGTGCCATCGCCGGTGGCCGCGAGGCGGCCGATGGCGACGGCCGCGGCGGGCCGGCGGGGCGGCGCTTCGCCCGCGCGGGACCGGGGGGCGGCGGCCCCGCCCGCCCCCGCCTGCCCGCCCCGCCTGCCCCGGCGTCGCGGCTTGCCAGCACCCGGCCGGCGTGAGACGGTCGGGCAAGCCCGCCGATCCGCAGGAAGACGCGATGCACACCACCACCACGGCCCCTCACGGCCTGCCGCAGGCCACCGAGCGCCGCAATCCCGGCACCGCGCTGGATCTCGACCGGGTGCTCGGCATGACCGCCAACCGCTCCGCCATCGAGCGCCGCGCCGCCACCCTGCCCGGCCGCCGCTCGGTCAAGAAGGCCCACCAGGCCGCCTGGCTGGCCCGCGCGGTGTCCTGCATCGACCTGACGACGCTGTCGGGCGACGACACGCCGGGCCGGGTGGCGCGGCTCTGCGCCAAGGCCCGCGCGCCGATGCGCCGCGACCTGCTCGAGGCGCTCGGCCTGCCCGATCTCACCGTCGGCGCGGTCTGCGTCTACCACGACATGATCGCCCCCGCGGTGGCGGCGCTGAAGGGCACGTCGATCCCGGTCGCGGCGGTCTCCACCGGCTTTCCCGCCGGCCTCTCGCCGTTCGAGCTGCGGCTCGCCGAGATCGAGGCCAGCGTCGCCGCCGGGGCCCGCGAGATCGACATCGTGATCTCGCGCCGGCACGTGCTGACCGGCGATTGGGGCGCGCTCTACGACGAGATGGCGGCCTTCCGGCGGGCCTGCGGCGAGGCCCATGTCAAGGCGATCCTGGCCACCGGCGAGCTCGGCACGCTGCGCAACGTCGCGCGCGCCTCGATGGTCTGCATGATGGCCGGCGCGGATTTCATCAAGACCTCCACCGGCAAGGAAAGCGTCAACGCCACCCTGCCGGTCAGCCTGGTGATGATGCGGGCGATCCGCGACTACCACGACCTGACCGGGGTGCGGATCGGCTACAAGCCCGCCGGCGGCATCTCCAAGGCCAAGGACGCGCTGACCTATCTGGCGCTGGTCAAGGAGGAGCTCGGCGACCGCTGGCTGCGCCCGGACCTGTTCCGCTTCGGCGCCTCGTCGCTCTTGGGCGACATCGAGCGGCAGATCGAGCATCACGTCACCGGCGCCTATTCCGCCGCCTGGCGCCACCCGCTGGCCTAGCGCCCGGGCGGCCGGCACGGCGCCGCGCATATGCACCAAGAGGAAGCCATGAGCGTCAGCGAGATTTTCGAGACCATGGAATACGGACCGGCCCCGGAATCCGCCGCCGACGCGCTGGCCTGGATCGTCGACCAGGGATCGCGCTTCGGCCATTTCATCGACGGCGCCTTCGAAGCCCCCGGCGAGACCTTCGAGACCCGCAGCCCGGCCTCCGGCGAGGTGCTGGCCGAGATCACCCAGGGCAGCGCCGAGGATGTCGCGCGGGCGGTGGCGGCGGCGCGCGCCGCGCAGCCCGGCTGGCAGGCGCTGGGCGGCAAGGGGCGGGCGCGCTTCCTCTACGCGCTGGGCCGGCTGATCCAGAAGCATTCCCGGCTCCTCGCGGTGCTCGAGACGCTCGACACCGGCAAGCCGATCCGCGAGAGCCGCGACATCGACGTGCCGCTGGCGGCGCGGCATTTCATCTACCATGCCGGGCTCGCCCAGACCTTCGAGCGCGAGATGCCGGACCGCGCCCCCTGGGGCGTCTGCGGCCAGATCGTGCCGTGGAACTTCCCGCTGCTGATGCTGGCGTGGAAGATCGCCCCGGCGCTCGCCGCCGGCAACGCGGTGGTGCTGAAGCCCGCGGAATGGACGCCGCTCACGGCGCTCTGCTTCGCCGATCTCTGCCGCCAGGCCGGGCTGCCCGCGGGCGTGGTCAACATCGTCACCGGCGACGGTGCGACCGGCGCCGCGCTGGTGGCCGCCCCGGTCGACAAGCTGGCCTTCACCGGCTCCACCGAGGTCGGCCGCGAGATCCGCCGCGCCAGCGCCGGGCGCGGCATCGGCCTGACGCTCGAGCTCGGCGGCAAGTCGCCCTACATCGTCTTCGAGGATGCCGATCTCGACAGCGCCGTCGAGGGTCTGGTCGACGCCATCTGGTTCAACGGCGGCCAGGTCTGCTGCGCCGGCTCGCGGCTCCTGGTGCAGGAGGGCGTGGCCGAGCGCTTCCACGCCAAGCTCCGGACCCGGATGGACCGCCTCAGGGTCGGCGATCCGCTCGACAAGGCGATCGATGTCGGCGCCATCGTCGATCCGAAGCAGCTCGCGCGCATCCGCGCGCTCGTCGAGGCCTGCCGCGAGGGCGAGGTGCACCGCGCCGCCGGGCCGGTGCCCGAGGGCTGCTACTACCCGCCGACCCTGATCACCGGCCTGTCCCCGGCGGCGCCGCTGATGCAGGAGGAGATATTCGGCCCGGTGCTCGTCGGCACCACCTTCCGCACCCCCGACGAGGCCGTGCAGCTGGCCAATGACAGCCGCTACGGCCTCGCCGCCTCGGTCTGGTCGGAGAACGTCAACACCGCGCTCGACGTGGCGCCGCGGCTCGCCGCCGGGGTGGTCTGGATCAACGGCGGCAACATGTTCGACGCCGCGGCCCCGTTCGGCGGGGTGCGCGAATCCGGCTTCGGCCGCGAGGGCGGGCCGGAGGGGCTCGGCCATTACACCCGCGCCGCCGCCGGCGCGGCTCCGGCCGCGCCCGAGCCGGTGGCGGCCTTCCCCGGCGACAGCGCCGAGCCGCAGCCCGTCGACCGCACCGCCAAGCTCTATATCGGCGGCAAGCAGGCGCGCCCCGATGGCGGCTATGCGCGCAACGTCTACGACCGCGAGGGTGGGCTGATCGGCCAGGCGCCGCTGGCCAACCGCAAGGACCTGCGCAACGCCGTGGAGGCCGCCCGCGGCGCCGCCGGCTGGGCCAGCGCGACCGCCCATAACCGCGCCCAGGTGGTCTATTACCTGGGCGAGAACCTGGCCGCGCAGGGCGACCGGATCGCCGCCCGGCTCGACCGCCTGACCGGCCGCCGCGACGGCGCCGAGGAGGTCGCGGCGGCGGTCGACCAGCTCTTCACCTGGGCCGCCTGGGCCGACAAGTTCGCCGGCGAGGCGCGCGCCGTGCCGATGCGCGGCCTGGCCCTGGCGCTGCGCGAGCCGGTGGGCATCATCGCCGCGCTCTGCCCCGACCGGGCGCCGCTCCTCGGCCTCGTCGCGGCGCTGGCCCCGGCCATCGCCTTCGGCAACCGCGCGGTGCTGGTGGCCTCCGAGCCCTTCCCGCTGATCGCCGCCGAGCTTTACCCGCTGCTCGAGACCTCGGACGTGCCGGGCGGCGTGGTCAACCTCGTCACCGGCCGCCATGCCGAGCTGGCGCCGGTGCTGGCCGACCACGCCGACATCGACGCGGTCTGGAGCTTCGCCGCCCCCGGCCTTGCCGCCGAGATCGAGCGCCGCGCCGCCGGCAACCTGAAGCGCAGCTGGATCGCCGACGGCGCCGCGCTCTGCGCCGACCCGGCCGCCTTCGAGGCGGCCTTCCGCGCCGCCGCGACCGAGGTGAAGACTGTCTGGGTGCCCTACGGCGCCTGACGCAGGCGCCGGGGCGCCGCCGCCCCGGCCTCCGGCGACGCCGGGTCATTGTCGCCCGCGGCCCCCGCGTCGGCGCCGGCGCCTGCGCCGTCCGGCCCGCCGCCGGCCGCGCCGGGCCCGCGCGGC
>NZ_JBTLRM010000038.1:0-38257 GCF_054482755.1 Roseivivax sp. CAU 1761 | reverse complement strand
CACCGCGCGCGACACCGCTGCGACGCCCCGGCCGGGGCCTGCGGATCGCCCTCCTGCTGTCGCTGGCCCTGAACCTCGCGGTGGCCGGCATCGTCGCCGGCGCCTGGCTCGACCAGGGGCCGCCGCGCCACGCCGCCCGGCATGGCGGGCCCGAGGCGCCGTTCCTGTATTTCCGCGCCCTGACCGAGCCGCAGCGCCGCGCCTTGCGGCGCGAGCTGCGCGCCGCGCTGGCGACGCCCGGCGGCGCCGCCCGGGCCGAGTTCGCCGCCGGCTACGGCGAGGCGCTGGCGGCCCTGCAGGCCGACCCGTTCGACGCCGAGCGTCTGACCGAGGTGCTGCGCCGCCAGGAGGCCCGCGCGGCCCGCCACCGCGCCCAGGGCCGCAAGGTCCTGACCGGCTTCCTCGCCAAGTTGCCGGAGGCCGAGCGGGCGGCCTATGCCGCGCGGCTGGCGGTGGAGATCGAGCGGCTCGACCGCCGCGGCGGCGGCCGCGACGGCAGCGACGGCACCCGGTAGACGCGGCGCCCCCCCGCGCGGGGACCTAGGCGCTGCGCCGGGCGCGGCCGCGCAGCGTGGCCCGCGGCGCCCCGGCGATGCGCACCCGGTCGCGGCCCTGGCGCTTGGCGGTCAGCAGCGCGCCGTCGGCCAGGGCGAGGATGTCGGAGCCGGTGGCGTCGCAGCCCGGCCCGGCCGCCACGCCGAGGCTGATCGTCACCGGCACCGACAGGCCCGGCCCGACGGTGATCGGCGCCGCCCGGATGCCGGTGCGCAGGCGTTCCGCCGTGGCCGCCGCGGCGGCGAGGTCGGCGCCCGGCAGGGTCACCAGGAATTCCTCGCCGCCGATCCGCGACACCAGGTCGGAGGCGCGCAGATCCGCTGCCAGCCGCCGGGCCACGCCGCACAGGACGGCGTCGCCGGCGCCGTGGCCACAGCGGTCGTTGACCGACTTGAACCGGTCGATATCGGCCAGGATGACCGCATAGCGCCGCCCCGTGGCGGCGGCGTCGCCGGCCAGGCGCTGCAGGTGGGACAGCCCGTAGCGGCGGTTGCGCAGCCCGGTCAGGGGGTCGAGCAGCGCCGCGCTGACCCCGACCCGCAGGGCCCGGCGCAGCCCGTCGGCATGGCGCTTGCGCCGCGCCAGGCGCCGCAGCCGCAGCGCCAGCTCCGCCGCCCCCGCCGCCGCCTCGGCGACTTCGTCGGCGCCGAGATCGAGCGCCGTCGCGGCCCGGCCGGGCCGCGCGGTCAGAAACAGCAGGGCGGCGTGGCGGCTGCCCGCGCAGGCCCGCAGCGCGCCCAGGAGGTCGAGCCCGCCCTCGGCCTCAGCCTCGTCGCGGATCACGCAGATCTCCGGCGGCGCCACGCGCCGGCGCAGCACCGCGTCGCGCGGCAGGCAGGCCAGGTCGGAGCCGAGCCGGGACGAGAGCGCGCGCCGGAGCGCCCGGGCGCCGGAATCCTCGCCGAGGATCACCACCCGGGGCGGCCGCTCGAACCCGGTCTGCGGCTCGGCGAAGCCCAGCGCCCGGCTGGTCCCCTCGCGCAGGCGCAGCTCGCGCTCGGCATGGCGGGCGCGCAGCGCGGCGCGCAGCCTGGCCAGCACCAGCCGCTCCGGCGTGTCGGGCGCGAACACCTCCTCGGCCCCGGCGGCGAGCCCGGCGCGCCGCTCCGGCCGGCCGTTGCGGGCCAGCAGCATGAGCCGCGGCGCCACCGCGCCGTAGCGCTCGCTCACCGCCTGGCAGAGCCGCAGCGCGCAGGTATCCGGCAGTTCGCCGGCGCAGAGCACCAGATCCACCGGCCGCGCCTCCAGCGCCGCCAGCGCCGCAGCGCCGCCGGCGGTCACGGTGACGTCGTAGCAGGCGGCGGACAGCAGGGCGCATAGCGGCCGCGACCCGGCTTCCTCCGCATCGATGAGCAATATCCGCCCGGTCATCTCCCACCCCGCGCCTGTCGGCCTTGCCCCCGGCCTCGGCACAGTGTTTGCTGAAGGCCTTAACAAAGTGTTTCGAGTTGTCCGGATCATGACGCTTTCCATCGAAGAGGCCGAGGTGGTCGGCCTGCAGGCCGTGGCCTGGCTGGCCGGCGAGGACGATCTGCTGGGGGTCTTCATGGGCGCCACCGGGGCCGACGAGGAGAGCTTCCGCATCGGCCTGTCGGACCCGGATTTCCAGGCCGCGGTGCTCGATTTCCTGCTCATGGACGACGCCTGGATCCGCGCCTTCTGCGACGCCGGCGGCCTCGAATACAGCACCCCGGCCGCCGCCCGCGCCCATCTGCCCGGCGGCGGCACGGTGCACTGGACGTGACGGCGCCGCCGGGGCGCCGCGACATCGCCGCGGTGCTCTTCGACAAGGACGGCACGCTGTTCGACTTCACCGCGACCTGGGCCGCCTGGACGGCGGCGCTGCTCGACGATCTGGCGGGCGGCGATCCGGGGCGCGCCGCCCGGCTCGCGGCGCGGATCGGCTTCGACCCGGAGACCCGCCGCTTCGCCCCCGGCAGCCCGGTCGTCGCCGGCACCCCGGCCGATGCCGCGACCTGCCTTGCGCCAGAGCTTCCCGGCTGGGATGTTCCGGCCCTGACGCGCCATCTGGCGCGGCGCGGCGCCGCCGCGACGCCGGTCCCGCCGGTGCCGCTGGCGCCGCTTCTCGACCGTTTGCGCGGCGCCGGGCTGGTGCTCGGCGTGGTCACCAACGACAGCGCCGAGGCCGCCGCCGCGCATCTGCGCCAGAGCGGCGTGGCCGACCGCTTCGCCTTCGTCGCGGGCTTCGATTCCGGCCATGGCTGCAAGCCGGACCCAGCGCCGCTCCTGGCCTTCGCGCGCGCCGTCGGCATCGCCGCGCCCCGGGTGCTGATGGTGGGCGACAGCCTGCACGACCTGCACGCCGCGCGCGCCGCCGGGATGGCGGCGGTGGCGGTGCGCACCGGCCCGGCGGAGGCCGGCCCGCTGGCCCGTCACGCCGCGGCGCTCCTGCCCGATATCGGCGCGCTGCCCGGCTGGCTCGGCCTCGACGCCGCCTGAGCCCGGCCCGGCCCCGCTTCGGGGCCACCCGCCGGCCCGGGCTTTACGGCATTTTCAGACCTCTGCGCGAGGCTCGGCCCGGGATGCGGAACGCGGGAAAGGAAGCGGCATGCTGGGCCTCGTCAACCGGATGCTGCAGGTTTTCGTGGTCGACACCTACGGCCCGTCGCTGTGGTCCGACATGGCCGCCGCCTCCGGGCTCGGCGACCCCGAATTCGAGGCCATGCTGCACTACGACAGCGCCGTGACCGACCGGCTCCTGACCGCGGCGGCGCGCCAGCTCGACAAGCCGCGGGCGGCGCTGCTCGAGGATGTCGGCACCTACCTGGTCTGCCATTCCAACATGCAGCCGGTGCGGCGGCTGCTGCGCTTCTGCGGCGTCGACTTCCTCGACTTCCTGCATTCGCTCGAGGATCTGCGCGACCGCGTCCGGCTCGCCGTGCCGGATCTGGTCCTGCCCGATCTCGAGGTGACCGAGGCGGCCGGCCGGCGGCTCCGCATCGCCTGCCGCGGCGACCTGCCGGGCTTCGGCCACGTTCTTGTCGGGCTGCTCCGGGCGATGGCCGACGATCACGGCGCGCTGGTGCTGCTCGACCATCTCGGCGACGGGCCGGACGGCGAGATCCTCGAGGTCACGCTGATCGACGAATGCTTCGCCGAAGGCCGGCGCTTCCTGCTCGGGCGCGGCGCGCTGGAGGTCGCGCCGTGACCCTGCCCGCGCCGCTCCTCGACCGGCTCTGCCCGCTGCATCTGTGGATCGGCGGCGACGGCCGGGTGCGCCAGGCCGGGCCGACGCTGCGCAAGCTGCTGGGCGGCGATCCCGGCGGCGAGCCGCTGCTCGATCTCTGCGAGGTGGTGCGGCCGCGCGCCCTGGCCAGCCTGTCCGCCCTGCTCGCGGCGCCCGGGCGCAAGCTGCGGCTCAGGCTGCGGCAGCCGCCGCGGACCGGCTTCGTGGGCCATCTCCACCCCGACGGCGCCGGCGGCGCGGTGCTCGATCTGAGCTTCGGGCTGGCGGTGGCGGATGCGGTGCAGGACCACGCCCTCACGAGCTCCGACTTCGCTCCCACCGACCTCTCGGTCGAGCTGCTGTTCCTGCTCGAGGCGAAGACCGCGGCGATGGACTCCTCGCGCCGCCTGAACCAGCGCCTGCAGAGCGCCCGCGCCGCCGCCGAGGAGGAGGCGCTGACCGATCCGCTGACCGGGCTCGGCAACCGCCGCTCGGCCGACCAGACGCTGGCGCGGCTGAGCCGGGCCAGGGCGCCGTTCGGCCTGCTGCACATCGACCTCGACCGCTTCAAGCAGGTCAACGATTCGCTCGGCCATGCCGCCGGCGACGCGGTGCTGCAGGCGGTGGGCGGCCTCCTGCCGGCCAATCTGCGCCACGGCGACCGCGCCGCGCGGGTGGGCGGCGACGAATTCCTCGTGGTGATCCCCGGCACTCCCGATCCCGGCCGTCTCAGGGCGCTGGCGGAACGCCTGATCGCCGCCATCGAGGCGCCGGTGATCCATGACGGCGCCGCCTGCCGGGTCTCGGCCAGCATCGGCATAGCGCTGCACGCGGCGGGGGCGGCGCAGGCCCCCGACACGCTGCTGCGCGCCGCCGACCGCGCGCTCTACGCCGCCAAGGCGCGGGGCCGCGGCCGCGCCGCCTTCGACCCCGAGGCTGGGCCGGCAGCGTCCGATCCCGCCCCAGAAGCCCCCCGGGCGCCGTAACGAAAAGCTGCGCAACTTTTGCCCCGGCGGGTCTTGATCCCCCGCACCGACCGTCGTAAGTAGCCGCGCAGTTGGGGTGTAGCCAAGCGGTAAGGCAGCGGTTTTTGGTACCGTGTACCGTAGGTTCGAATCCTACCACCCCAGCCAACTCTCCCAGAAATCTGATGAAACCCAGGCCGCGAAGCGCCTTGGATCGAGAGACGTGCGACAGCCGTCCGCGGCGGTGACAGCGCCTGTGACACCGCCCCGGCCCTCCCAGCCTGCCAGACACCGCCGACGCGCCCGCCACTATGCCGGGCCATATCCGCTGTGCCGGAGGCGGATCCTTTGTTCTCGGAAGCGGCGGCCAAAACCGAGACCAACTAGCGGTCCGGACTTTTTCTCTGTCTGTCTCCGCGAACCGAGGTTCCCCGCGATGCCGGGAAGCGCTCAGCCGCGCTGCTCACGGTCCACGACACGCAGTGACAGAAGATCGTCGACGCGCTGAGATCAACCTGCTCGCCCCCCGCCGATGGCGGCGCCAGACGCGCCTCCCGCCGGGGGGGCCGGCCGTGCGGGTGTTGGGTCCCGGGCGCCAAGCGGCAGACGCGCGGCCCGGCCGGACTTGCAGGCCTCTGGCGGGCGGGAAGTCCGCGCGCGACAGGCCCCGCGCGGCGGCCGCGCTTACACCAGCGCCGCCATTTCCAGCGCCAGGGCGACGATCGCGCCTCCGGCGAGGAGTTCCAGCGCCGGCAGCGCGTAGGCCGCGCCGGCCATCCCGCCCAGGGTGAAGAGTGTGCCGCGGCGCAGGGCGACGCTGCCCGAGGCCACGAGCACGGTGAGGCTGCCGGTGCCCAGCGCCATGGCCACCGCGCCCAGCATGCCGGCGCCGAGGATCTGCATGTGCCAGGTCAGCACCAGCAGCAGGATGGCGCCGGAACAGGGGCGGATGGCGATGCCGGCGATCAGCGCCAGCGTCTCGGCCGGGCCCGCGGCCTGCCGGATCTCCTCGGGGCTGGGCCCGTGCCGGTGTCCGCAGCAGGCGGTCGCCGGGGCGGGGCGCCGCAGGGCCAGCAGGCGGCGGCCGCCGCGCAGCGCCAGCCAGCCGCCGATCAGCCCGATGGCCAGCGCGCTGAGCGGCAGCATGATCTCCTCGGCCGCCCCGGTGAGCTGCGCCCGGCTCCAGCCCAGCACGTAGAGCCCGGCCAGGACCAGCAGGATCGCCGTGGCGGCCTGGCCCAGCGCCGCCAGCAGCGAGATCGCCGAGAGCCGGAGCAGCGGCACCGCGCGGCTCATGCCATAGCCGCCGATCAGGAACTTGCCGTGCCCGGGGCCCAGGGCGTGGAAGAAGCCGTAGGCGAAGCACAGCCCGAGCAGCGCCGCCAGCGCCCCGGGCTCGCCGGCCCGCAGCGCCCTCAGCCCGCCGGCCAGGGCGTTCTGGAAGCCGCGCTGGCGCTCCGCGGCCCAGCGCGCAAGCTCCGCGTCCTGCCCGCCGGCCAGCGCCCAGAGCGCCGCCGCGGCGACCAGCAGCGGCAGGATCAGGAGGCGGCGGCGCATGTCAGCACGAAGCGGTCGGCGAAGAGGATGCCGATATCCGGCAGCTCGATCTCCTCGAACGGATCCTCGCCGGCATCGATGGCCGAGAGGCGTTCGCCGTATTCCGCCTCGGCCGCGGCGCGGTCGGCGGCGTCGCGGTCGAGCCGGCACCCCTGCCGGCCCGCAATGCCCGGCGGCTCGGGCAGGTCGTAGGCGACGAAATAGGTCGGGTCGTAGACCCGGGCGGCGACCGCCTCGCCGGCCGGATCGAAGGGGTGGGCGAGCGGCCGCAGATGCGTGGTCACGTAGCGCCCGGCCTCGTAGCGGGCGCTGTGTTCGACCGGTCCGAGGAGCGCCACCGCGGCGCCGTCGCGCTCGAGGGTGAAATCGCCCGGGAAGCCCTCCTCCCAGGCGACGTCGCGCCCCGCGAAGGCGGCGAGCGCGGCTGCGTCCGGCACCCCGTCGGCATCGGCGTCGAGGCCGTTCTCCTCGATCAGCATGAGCGAGTAGAATTCGTCATAGGCCCATTCGATCCGCACCGCCTCGAGCTGCCCGTCGGGGTCGAAGACCAGCTCGAACCCGGCATCGATGAAGACGTGGGGATGGGCGTCCGGCGCTCCGGGGAGCAGCGTCGCCAGGGCGAGGGCGGGGAACAGGGCACGCGAATCCATGCCGCTTGATACTGCGGCGGCGCGATCCCGGGCAAGCCGGCCGCGCGGCGCCGGGCGCGCTTCCGCCGGGCCCGGGGACGGGCGTGGCGCGGGCCGGCGCCCGGCCCCGGCCGCCGCCCCCCTCCGGCGCGGCGGGGCCTCACTGCAGGTCGGCGAAGGCCTTCTGCAGCCGGGCGCCGGCCTCGGCGATCTGGGCCCGCGGCATGGCGATGTTGAAGCGCAGGAAGCCGTCCCCGCCGGCGCCGAAGGTCGGGCCGTGATTGACCGCGATGCGCGCCGCGCGCTCGACCCGCGCGGTGAACTCGTCGCGGCTCATCCCGGTGCGCGAGAAGTCGACCCAGGACAGGTAGGTCGCCTCGAGCGGCATGGCGTAGAGCCCGGGAATGGCGTCGATGGCGGCGTCGAAGACCTGCCGGTTGCCCTCGAGATAGGCCACCAGGTCGTCGACCCAGGCGGCGCCCTCGGGCGAATAGGCGGCGGTGGCCATGTGCACTCCGAAGGCGTTCGGCGACAGGCCGAGCCCGGCCATGCGCGCGACGAAGCGGCGGCGCAGATCGGGGTCGGAGATGATCACGTTGCCGATATGGGCGCCGGCGATGTTGAAGGTCTTGGTGGTGGCGGTCATCATCACCAGCCGGTCGGCGATGTCCGGGCAGGCCACCGCCATCGGCCGGTGCCGGTGGCCCGGCAGGACGAGGTCGTGATGGATCTCGTCGGAGACCAGGACGAGGTCGTGACGGCGGGCGAAATCGGCCACCCCGCGCAACTCCTCGGCGCTCCAGACCCGGCCGCCGGGATTGTGCGGCGAACACAGGATCAGCATGCGCTCGCGCCCGGTCATGCGCGCGTCGTAGCGGTCGAAATCCATCCGGTAGCGCCCGTCCTCGAGCACCATCGGGCATTCCACCACGTCGCGCCCGGCGGCCCGGATGACCCGGGCGAAGGCATGGTAGACCGGGGTGAAGAGCACCACCGCGTCGCCCGGCGCGGTGAAGGCGTCGACGCAGAGCCCGGTGCCGTTGACCAGCCCGTGGGTGGTGAGGATGTCGCCCGCCGCGACCTGCCAGCCGTGCCGTTCGCCCATCCACCAGCGCACCGCCTCGAGATAGGCGCGGTCGTCGCCGAAATAGCCGTAGACGCCATGCGCCGTCATCGCCTCGAGGGCGCGCTGCACGCAGGCGGGCGGGCGGAAATCCATGTCCGCGACCCACATCGCCAGCCCGTCCCCGGGCGAGACGCCGTAGGTCGCCTCCATCAGGTCCCATTTCGAGGAATGGGTGCCCCGGCGGTCGATGATTTCGTCGAACGGGCTGGCGGTCATGAAACGTCCCTCATCTGCAATCGCCGCCACGGTAGCGCCGCGGCGGGCGGCTGCAACCGCCCGCGGCCCGGCACGGGCGGCGCCAAGCCGGGTCGGAGGCGCAGACCGGCGGGACGTTGCGGCCAGTGGCGCTAAAGGGCGGCACGCGGCGGCGAGGCGCGATGGCGGGCGATATTGCGCGGGCCGCATCCATCGCCTACATGCGCGCCATGATACGGCCGATCCTCATCCACCCCGATCCGCGGCTCAAGACCGTCTGCGCGCCCGTCCCCGACCTCTCGGACGAGCTGCGCGCGCTGGCCTCGGACATGCTCGAGACCATGTACGACGCGCCCGGCATCGGCCTCGCGGCGCCGCAGATCGGCGTGCTGAAGCGGCTGATCGTGCTCGACTGCGTGAAGGAGGAGGGCGCCGAGCCGCGGCCGCTGGTGATGTTCAACCCCGAGATCCTGTCGGCCTCGGAGGAGCGCAACGTCTACGAGGAAGGCTGCCTGTCGATCCCCGAGCAATTCGCCGAGGTCGAGCGCCCGGCCGCGGTCCGGGTCGGCTGGCTCGACCAGGACGGGGTGCCGCGCGAGGAGGAGTTCGACGGGCTCTGGGCGACCTGCGTGCAGCACGAGATCGACCACCTGAACGGCAAGCTCTTCATCGATTACCTGAAGCCGCTGAAGCGCCAGATGATCACCCGCAAGATGCAGAAGCTGAAGCGCGAACAGGCCCGCGCGTGAGCGTCCGGCCGATCCTGCGCTGGCCCGACCGGCGGCTGCGCACCCCAGCGGCGCCGGTGGCGGCGGTGACCGACGAGATCCGGGCGATCTGGGACGACATGGTCGACACCATGGAGGCGATGCCGGGGCTGGGGCTGGCGGCGCCGCAGATCGGCGTGGGGCTCCGGCTCGCCGTCGTCGACGCCTCCGAGGCGCGCGGCCAGGCGGTGCGCCTCGCCAATCCCGAGATCCTGCATGCCAGCGTCGCGCCGCGCGCCCATGACGAGGCCAGCCCCTGCCTGCCCGGCGTCTCGGCCCGGATCGAGCGGCCGCGGGCGGTGACGGTGCGCTTCCTCAACGAAGGCGGCGCGGTCGAGGAGCGCGATTTCGTGCTGCTCTGGGCGACCTCGGTGCAGCACCAGATCGACCATCTCGACGGGCGGATGTATTTCGACCGGCTGGGCCGGGTGAAGCGCGACATGCTGCTGAAGCGGGCGCGCAAGCTCGGCCGGGCCTAGCGCGCCGGCGCCCCGCGCGGGCGGGCGGCGGGAATCGAGGGGGCCGTCTGCCCCCTCTGCGGGCCGCAGGGCCCGCATTCACCCCCGAGGATATTTCGGCTCAGAAGAAGGCCCGTCGCCGTTGGGCGGGGTTTGGCAAAGCGCCGGCGCGGCCCCACATGGGGGACAGAGACAACCGGAGGATGGCGGTCATGGCAGAGTATCGCAGGGATCCCGAAGCGCTGGCGCGGCTGACGCCGAAACAGCGCCGGGTGACCCAGGAGAACGGCACCGAACGGCCCGGCAGCGGGGAATACCTGCACAACCACGCGCCGGGGATCTATGTCGACGTGGTCTCGGGCGAGCCGCTCTTCGCCTCGTCCGACAAGTACGAATCGGGCTGCGGCTGGCCGAGCTTCGTGAAGCCCCTGGAGCCCGCCCACGTCTCCGAGCTGCGCGACACCAGCCACGGCATGATCCGCACCGAGGTGCGCTCGGCGCATGGCGACAGCCATCTCGGGCATGTGTTTCCCGACGGCCCGCCGGAGCGCGGCGGGCTGCGCTACTGCATCAACTCGGCGAGCCTGCGCTTCGTGCACCGCGACGACATGGCGGCGGAGGGCTACGGCGCCTATCTCGACCAGGTGGAGGACGTGACATGAGCGATCTGCAACGCGCGGTTCTGGCCGGCGGCTGTTTCTGGGGCATGCAGGACCTGATCCGCAAGCTGCCCGGGGTCGAGCAGACCCGCGTCGGCTATACCGGCGGCGACGTGCCCAACGCCACCTACCGCAACCATGGCAGCCATGCCGAGGGCATCGAGATCTGGTTCGACCCCGAACGCATCAGCTACCGGCGGCTGCTGGAATTCTTCTTCCAGATCCACGACCCCACGACCCGCGACCGGCAGGGCAACGACATCGGCATGTCCTACCGCTCGGCGATCTATTACGTCGATGAAGAGCAGGAGGCGGTGGCGCGCGACACCATCCGCGACGTCGAGGCCTCGGGGCTCTGGCCCGGCCGGGTGGTCACCGAAGTGGCGCCCGTGGGCGATTTCTGGGAGGCCGAGCCCGAGCACCAGGATTACCTCGAGCGCTTCCCGAACGGCTATACCTGCCATTTCCCGCGTCCCGACTGGGTGCTGCCGCGCCGCGACGCGGCGGAGTAGGACCGGCCGGGGATCCTGCACGGGGGCGGCGCTTTCGGCGCCGCCCCCGTGTCGTGCCGGGCGCGTCGCGCGCGCGGGGTCTCGCCCGTTCGCGGGCGGCCCGCCCGCCCCCGGGGTAGGGTCGGCCCACCCGTGCCAGACACATAGCGGGGTTGTGCATTCCCGGCGTTTTCGCCGCGGCGGCCGGACCCTATTCTGCAGTGCAGCAAATACAGACAGACACGGAAGGCTGCACCGATGATGAAATCCGCACTCGCCCTCGCCGCCCTGGCCACCGCCGCCGCGCCCGCCCTGGCCGGCGAGATCCGCCTCGACGCCCCGCGCGCCGGCGCCACGCTGCACGATACCGGCACCGCGATGACCGTCTATTACGACACCACCGAGACCGGCTACGAGGTCGTCGCCACCTATGCCGACGCCTTCCGCGGCCCGGCCCGGCTGAGCCTGGAACTGGCCGATGGCGACGCCGTGAGCTTCGGCCTGCCCGGCAAGCAGGGCACGCTCTACCACTTCGCCCGCGACGGCGAGGCGGTCGTCGTGCGCGCCGCGCGCACCGGCCAGGTCGTCGCCGCCAATTGAGCCGGCCGCGTTAACGCCGCGTTGACCATGCCCGCCGCATCCTGGCGGGCATGACACGGCCGGGCCAGTTCGACGAGGCGCAGGGCAGGCTGTTCGAGCCGGCCGCGCCCTCCGGCCTGCCCCGGGGCCGCCTGCCCTCCTATCTCCGCGACCACCGCAAGCGTCTGCGGGCGCGGTTCATGTCCGGCGGCGCCGCGGCGCTCCCGGATTACGAGATGCTGGAACTGGTCCTGTTCCGCGCCATTCCGCGCGCCGACGTGAAGCCGCTGGCGCGGCGCCTGCTCGAGATCTTCGGCGATTTCAACGCGGTGATCTCCGCCCCCGCCGCCCGGCTCGCCGATGTCGAGGGGGTGGGCGCGGCGGTGATCTGCGAGCTCAAGGTGGTGGAGGCCGCGGCGCACCGGCTGTCGCGCGCCCGGGTGCTGCGCCGGCAGGTCGTCTCGAGCTGGGAAGCGCTGCTCGATTACTGCCACACCACCATGGCGCATGGCGAGATCGAAGAATTCCGCATCCTCTACCTCGACCGCAAGAACGTCCTGATCGCCGACGAGAAACAGGCCCGCGGCACCGTCGACCACGTGCCGGTCTATCCCCGCGAGGTGGTGAAGCGGGCGCTCGAGCTCAACGCCTCGGCGCTGATCCTGGTGCACAACCATCCCTCCGGCGATCCCACGCCCTCGGCCGCCGATATCGAGATGACGGCGCAGGTCCAGGCGGCGGCGGCGGCGCTCGGCCTGACGGTGCACGACCATCTGGTGATCGGGCGCTCGCGCGAGCTCAGCTTCCGCGCCGAGGGCCTGCTTTGAGCCGCGGCTCAGCGCAGCCAGACCTCCACCCTGCGGTTGGCCTCGGGACCGCCGGGGCTGGCATCGCAGGCCACCGGCAGGCTGGCGCCGAAGCCCAGGCTCTCGACCCCGCCGGGCGGCGCGGCGCGGCCCGGCGAAGCCTCCGGGCCGAGCGCGGCCAGCGCGGCCTGCACGGCGCGCGCCACCGCCTCGGCCCGCTGGCGCGACAGGGCGAGATTGGCCGAAGGCGCGCCGCGGCGGTCCGAGAACCCGGCGAAGACGAGGTCGCGGCCGGCATGGGCTCCGGCCGCGAGGGCGCGCGCCAGCAGGTAGACGTTGGAGCGCGATTGCGCGTCGAGTTCGGCCGATCCGGGGCGGAAGCGGAACGATGTGGTGAGCCGCTCGAGCGGGCCCAGCACCCGCACCAAGCGCTTCAGCTCGCGCAGCCCCGCCGCCCCCCGGGCGGCGCGGATCGCCGCCACCAGCCGGTCGCCCTGGCTGTCGAAAGCCAGCGTCTCGGGCATCTGGTCGACGAAGCCGGTGCCGGCGATCGCGCGCTGCGCGGCGGCGCTGCGGGCGAAGGCCAGGAGGTCGCGCAGCAGCGCCGGGCGGTGGCGCGCCGGCATATAGAGAAAGACCGGCAGGGTGAGCGGGTAATCCTCGCTCTTCAGGCCCAGCCGGTCGGGCCGCTGGACGATGCCGCAGGCGCCGGTCAGCGCCAGCGGCCGCGCCGCGCCGATGGCGGAGCCGGCGGTCAGGCCCAGCGCGCGCGGATCGGCGGCCACCGCGCGGGCCAGCGCCGCCGGGTCGGCGTGGCGCCGGACCTCGACCGCCGGCGCCCCCGAGCCGCCGCCCGGGAGGCGGTCGCGGATGGCCTGCATCAGCCCGCTGTCGGCCTCCGGCAGGTGCAGGACCAGCGGCCCCGGCGGACCGCCCAGCGCCTCCCAGCCGGCCACCCCGCCGGACAGCAGGGCGGCCAGGGTCTCGGGCCGGACGGCGCGCAGCGGGTTGTCCTCGGCCACCACCGCCACCAGGGCGTCGAGCGCAAGCACGCGGCTGCGGTTGTCGGCGTCGAGGCGGCCGAGCCCCGCGGCGCGGGCATGGTCGAGCTCCTCGGCGCGGATCTCGCGCCGGGCCAGCACCAGGTCGGCCATGCCGGCCAAGAGGTCGGCGAAGCCCTCCTCGGTGCTGGCCGGGCGGACCACCACGCGGCCGGTCTCGCCGCCGCCGTCGCGGTCGCGCAGGGTCAGGCGCAAGACGCCGTCGGCGCCGGTGGCGCGGTCGAGCTGCTGGCCCCTCTCCTCCGCGAAGGCGGCGACCAGCGCCGGCAGCAGGCGCAGCGCCGCGTCGCCGTCGCCGGAGATCGCGATCTCGGTCACGTGGGTTTCGGGGTCGGGACAGGCGGCGCCGGAACAGACCACGCCGGCCGCGTCGAGGCTGAGCTCACCGTATTCGGTGTGGAGGCGGTAGAAGGCGCCGTCGAAATCGAGCAGCGTGCCGCGCAGCTCCACCGCCCCGTCGCGCGAGGTCAGCGTGACCTCCTGGGCCGTGGCGGCACCGCCCGCGAAAAGGAAAAGTGCGGCGAGGAACGCCGCACAAGGCTGTCGCATCGACGGCTCCCGAACTCACCTGGCGGCGATCTTCAGGTCCGCGATGAGGTTTTTCAAGACCATGAAATCGCCGGCGCTGTCGCAATCCGGGACGGCCAGGAGCAGGTCGCGGACATCCTCCACCGCGCCGCCATGCAGCGCCATGGTCTGGGCGGCGATATCGGTGCCGCAGATGCCGTCGCGGATTTCCGCCTCGACGCTGAGCGCCACCGCGCCGGCTGCCTTGGCGGTGCCGGAGGGGAAGCTGTAGACCTGCGCCAGCTGCGGCTCGGGCAGGTCGGGATCGCCCAGCCGGGTGAGAAAGCCGCCCTCGCCGCGCGCCGCCGCCTCGACCGAGCCGGGGGCTTCGGGCCAGACATGGCCGGGCGCGAAATAGGCGGCGCCGAATTCCCTTGCGTGCAGTTCCAGCGCCGCCCCGCCCTGCCATTGCAGCACCACGCGGTCGTAGAAGGGCAGCGAGGAGACGTCGGTGCGGGCCACCGCGCCGGCAGCGTCGCCGAAGCTGGCGATGAACACCGCGGCCTCGGCCAGGGCCGGCATGTCGAGCGTCAGCGCGCCCTCGGAATCGGTCGTCTCGGTCACCGTGAGGCCGCCGTGATGCAGGGTCACCCGGTCGCCGGCATGGCACGGGGCGGCAATTTCCAGCCGGACCATCGCCCCGGCGAGCGGCGTGGCGCTCATCTCGACATCGCAGCCGGGCCCGGCGATCGCCGCCTCGCGCTCGGCCGCCACCGGCCGCGCCGGCGCCTGGCGGGGCGATTCGAGGCTGGCGAGGCTAAGTTTCGCCGGCGGCATCGCCCCGGCCGGATAGGGCAGCGGAATCATGGCCGCGCCGGTCGCCGGCAGCGCCGCCACCTCGGCCCATTGCGTCTCGGTGCGCGGGGGCAGCGGCGGGCCCTGCAGCGGCAGCATCGCCGCGGTGTCCTTGACCGCCGTCACCTGCATGGGCGTCGCGGGCCCCGACGCGCCGGGCAGCGCCAGGCCGAACTGCATGATGTAGCCGATGCCGAAGGCACAGATCGCGGTGCCGAAGGCAAGCCCGTAGGTCCTCGAACGATCCATCTCACCTTCCCCTTCGTCCCTACTCGACTCCTCTCTGCTGCCGAAAGGTGGCACGGACGCGGCAGGTCTGCGGCGTCACCGGGGAGTCATTCGGATCGGCCTCCGGCGCGGCCGGGCCGCCTAGGGCCTTGCAGTTTGCCCGCCGCCGCCGTATATGCGCCTCAACAGCGGCGCGTCGGTCCTCTGGAACCGAAGCACCACCGGGAACGATCGACGGGCCGCGCGCCCGTTTTTTTCGTTTCAAGCCGGCGAGGACCGCATGTCAGACCTCATCGCCAAGACCGCCCTGGACCGCCGCATCGCCGAGATCGTGCGCCCCGTCATCGAGGATATGGGCTTCGAGTTGGTGCGGCTGCGCCTGCAGGGCGGCAAGACGCCGCTGTTGCAGATCATGGCCGAACGCCCCGAGGGCGGCATCGAGGTCGACGAATGCGCGCAGATCTCCACGGCGCTGTCGGCGGTGCTCGACGTCGAGGATCCGATCGTCGACACCTACACGCTCGAGGTCGGCTCGCCGGGCATCGACCGGCCGCTGACCCGGCTGAAGGATTTCGACACCTTCGAGGGCTACGAGGCCAAGCTCGAGACCCACGACCTGATCGACGGCCGCAAGCGCTTCAAGGGCGTGCTGGCCGGGATCGAGGGCGAGGAGGTACTGATCAACGTGGAGGAAGGCACGATCGGGCTGCAATTCGACTGGCTGGCCGATGCCAAGCTGGTCCTGACCGACGAGCTGATCCGCGAGATGCTGAAGGCGCGCAAGGCGCAGGGCTTCGACGAGACCAAGTTTGACGAGATCGCGGCCGAGACCGGCCCGGACGAGGAGTGAGAGAGATGGCGATCACCTCTGCCAACCAGCTGGAACTGTTGCAGACCGCCGAGGCGGTGGCGCGCGAGAAGATGATCGATCCCGGTCTCGTGGTCGAGGCCATGGAGGAGAGCCTCGCCCGGGCCGCGAAGTCGCGCTACGGCTCCGAGATGGACATCCGCGTGTCGATCGACCGCCGCACCGGCCGGGCGACCTTCACCCGCGTCCGCACCATCGTCGACGAGGATCTGCTGGAGAACTACCAGGCCGAGCTCACCGCCGCCCAGGCGGCCGAGATCGTCCGCGCCGAGCGCCCGGCGGTCAGCGTGGTGCGCGGCACCGCGACGATCCATCCCGAGGAGGGCGGTGAGCCCGAGACCCGCAAGATCCGCCGCTTCCTGATCAAGGTCAGCGGCCAGGGCGCGGCCGATCTCGACCAAACCGCGCTGCCCGAGGCCGGCGACGAGATCGTCGACGAGGTGCCGCCGGTGGAGCTCGGCCGGATCGCCGCGCAATCGGCCAAGCAGGTGATCCTGCAGAAGGTCCGCGAGGCCGAGCGCGACCGCCAATACGAGGAATTCAAGGACCGCGTCGGCACCATCATCAACGGGGTGGTCAAGCGCGAGGAATACGGCAACATCATCGTCGATATCGGCCGCGGCGAGGGCATCCTGCGCCGCAACGAGAAGATCGGCCGCGAGGCCTACCGCCCCAACGACCGCATCCGCTGCTACGTCAAGGACGTGCGCCGCGAGACCCGCGGCCCGCAGATCTTCCTCAGCCGCACCGCGCCCGAATTCATGGCCGAGCTGTTCAAGATGGAAGTGCCCGAGATCTACGACGGCATCATCGAGATCAAGGCGGTGGCCCGCGATCCGGGGTCGCGCGCCAAGATCGGCGTGATCTCCTACGATTCGTCCATCGACCCGGTCGGCGCCTGCGTCGGCATGCGCGGCTCCCGCGTGCAGGCGGTGGTCAACGAGCTGCAGGGCGAGAAGATCGACATCATCCCGTGGAACGAGGACATGCCGACCTTCCTCGTCAACGCGCTGCAGCCCGCCGAGGTCTCCAAGGTGGTGCTCGACGAGGATGCCGAGCGCATCGAGGTCGTGGTCCCCGACGAGCAGCTCAGCCTGGCCATCGGCCGGCGCGGCCAGAACGTGCGGCTGGCCTCCCAGCTCACCGGGCTCGACATCGACATCCTCACCGAGGAGGAGGAGAGCAAGCGCCGCCAGGCCGAGTTCGAGGAGCGCACCAAGCTGTTCATGGACAGCCTCGATCTGGACGAGTTCTTCGCCCAGCTGCTGGTCGCCGAGGGCTTCACCAACCTCGAGGAAGTGGCCTATGTGGAGATCGACGAGCTGACGGTGATCGACGGCGTCGACGAGGACACCGCCGAGGAGCTGCAGGCCCGCGCCCGCGACATCCTCGAGGCGCAGGCCGCCGCGGCGCTGGAGAATGCCCGCGCGCTCGGCGCCGAGGACAGCCTCATTGATTTCGAGGGCCTGACACCCCAGATGGTGGAGGCGCTTGCCAAGGACGGCATCAAGACGCTCGAGGATTTCGCCACCTGCGCGGATTGGGAGCTCGCGGGCGGCTGGACCAGCGTCGACGGCCAGCGGGTCAAGGATGACGGCCTGCTGGAGCCCTTCGAGGTCAGCCTCGAGGAGGCGCAGACCATGGTGATGACGGCGCGGGTCCTGCTGGGCTGGGTCGATCCGACCGAGCTTGACGAGGATGCCGAGGCGGAGGACGACACCGCCTCCGACGCCGACGATGCCGACAGCGACGCGGACGAGAGGGTCTGATCCAGGCATGACCCGCGGCGGCGCTCCAAAGGACCGGCCCGACGGGCCGGAACGCAAATGCATCGCCACCGGCGAAGTGCAGCCGGCCCACGGGCTGCTGCGCTTCGTGGTGGACCCCGAGGGCGGGCTGGCGCCCGACCTCGCGGGCAAGCTGCCGGGACGCGGCATCTGGGTCTCGGCCGACCGCGCGGCGCTCGACCGGGCGGAGAAGAAGAACCTGTTCGCGCGGGCCGCGCGGATGCCGGTGAAGGTGCCCGAGGGGCTCGCCGCGCAGGTCGAGGCGCTGCTGGCCCGCCGGGTGATCGACCTGATCAGCCTGGCCCGCAAGTCCGGCGACGCGGTGGCGGGCTACGAGAAGGTCAAGGACTGGCTGCAGAAGGAAGAGGCCTGGGTGCTGATCCAGGCCGAAGACGGCTCGGAACGCGGCAAGTCGAAACTCTCGACGCCCTATATGGGCCGCTATATCGGCTGGCTGACGGCGGACGAACTCGGCATGGCCTTCGGGCGGGAAACTGTGATACACGCCGCGCTCGGCGCTGGCGGACTCGCGAAACGTGTTGTAGATGAGGCCCAACGTCTGAAGGGCCTCCGTGTCGGACCGGCCGACTCGGATGACGGCGGCAGGGGCCGCCGGAAAGGATAAGAGACTACATGAGCGACACCGACGGTAAGAAGACTTTGGGTTTGCGCGGCGGCGGTCCCCGGTCGGGGAACGTCAAGCAGAGCTTCAGCCATGGGCGGACGAAGAACGTCGTGGTGGAGACGAAGCGCAAGCGCGTGGTCGTGCCGAAGGGCGGTGCGGCCGGTGGCAAAGGGTCCGGCAGCGGCCAGGGCACGAGCCCCGCGGCGGGAGTGAAGCGGCCTGCGGGCATCTCCGAGGCGGAGATGGAGCGGCGGCTGAAGGCGCTGCAGAACGCCAAGGCGCGCGAGGCTGACGAAGCGGCGCGCCGCGAGGCCGAGGAGAAGGCCCGCGCCGAGGAGCGCGAGCGCCTGCGCGCCGAGAAGGAACAGAAGGAGCGCGAGCAGCGCGAGGCCGAGGAGCGTGCGCGCCAGAAGGCCGAGGACGAGCGCCGCGCCCGCGAGGAGGCCGAGGCCGCCAAGAACGCGCCGGCCCCCTCCCCTGCGGCCCCCGCCGAGGCCCGCGGCCCGGCCGGCGGCGGCAAGCCCGCCCCTGCGGCGGCGCCCCGCAAGGCCGAGCGCGAGCGCGAGGAGCGCGGCCGGTCGGTGAAGTCGCGTGACGGCGGCCGCCGCACCGGCAAGCTGACCGTGAACCAGGCCCTGCAGGGCGGCGAAGGCGGCCGGCAGAAGTCGATGGCGGCGATGAAGCGCAAGCAGGAGCGCGCGCGTCAGAAGGCCATGGGCGGCCCGGTGAGCCGCGAGAAGGTGACCCGCGACGTGCAGCTGCCCGAGGCGATCACCGTCGCCGAGCTCGCCAACCGCATGGCCGAGCGCGTCGGCGACGTCGTCAAGGCGCTGATGCAGAACGGCGTGATGGCGACGCAGAACCAGACCATCGACGCCGACACCGCCGAGCTGATCATCGAGGAATTCGGCCACCGCGTGACCCGCGTCTCCGACGCCGATGTCGAGCAGGTGATCGAGCAGACCCAGGACAAGCCCGAGGATCTGCATCCGCGCGCGCCGATCATCACCGTGATGGGCCACGTCGACCACGGCAAGACCTCGCTGCTCGACGCCATCCGCAAGACCAAGGTGACCGCCGGCGAGGCCGGGGGCATCACCCAGCATATCGGCGCCTACCAGGTCGAGACCGAGGGCGGGCAGACGCTCACCTTCCTCGACACGCCGGGCCACGCCGCCTTCACCTCGATGCGCTCGCGCGGCGCCCAGGTGACCGACATCGTGGTGCTGGTGGTCGCGGCCGACGACGCGGTGATGCCGCAGACCGTCGAGGCGATCAATCACGCCAAGGCGGCCAAGGTCCCGATGATCGTGGCGATCAACAAGGTCGACAAGCCCGACGCCAACCCGACCAAGGTGCGCACCGACCTGCTGCAGCACGAGATCGTGGTGGAGCAGATGTCCGGCGAGGTCCAGGATGTCGAGGTCTCCGCGGTCAGCGGCAAGGGCATCGACGAGCTGCTCGAGGCGATCGCGCTGCAGGCCGAGCTGCTAGAGCTGCAGGCCAACCCCGAACGCCCCGCCCAAGGTGCGGTGATCGAGGCGCAGCTCGACGTGGGCCGCGGCCCGGTCGCCACCGTGCTGGTCCAGAACGGCACCCTGCGCCAGGGCGACATCTTCGTCGTCGGCGAGCAGTGGGGCAAGGTCCGCGCCATGGAGAACGACCAGGGCAAGCGGGTCAAGGAAGCCGGCCCGTCGGTGCCGGTCGAGGTGCTGGGTCTCAACGGCACGCCCGAGGCGGGCGACGTGCTCAACGTCGTCTCGACCGAGGCGCAGGCCCGCGAGATCGCCGAGTACCGCCAGCAGGTCGCCAAGGACAAGCGCGCCGCCGCCGGCGCCGCCACCACGCTCGAGGCCCTCATGCAGAAGGCCAAGGAGGACGAGAACGTCTCCGAGCTGCCGGTGCTGGTGAAGGCCGACGTGCAGGGCTCTGCCGAGGCCATCGTGCAGGCGCTCGAGAAGGTCGGCAACGACGAGGTCCGCGTGCGGGTGCTGCATTACGGTGTCGGCGCCATCACCGAGACCGATGTCGGCCTCGCCGAGGCGTCGAACGCGCCGATCCTGGGCTTCAACGTCCGCGCCAATGCCTCGGCGCGCAACTCGGCCAACCAGAAGGGCGTCGAGATCCGCTATTACAGCGTGATCTACGACCTCGTGGACGACGTGAAGGCGGCGGCCTCCGGCCTGCTCTCGAACGAGATCCGCGAGAACTTCATCGGCTATGCCGAGATCAAGGAGACCTTCCGCGTCTCCGGCGTCGGCACCGTGGCCGGCTGCCTGGTGACCGAGGGCGTGGCCCGCCGCTCCGCCGGGGTCCGCCTGCTGCGCGACGACGTGGTGATCCACGAGGGCACGCTGAAGACGCTGAAGCGCTTCAAGGACGAGGTTTCCGAGGTCCAGTCGGGCCAGGAATGCGGCATGGCCTTCGAGAATTACGACGACATCCGCAAGGGCGACGTGATCGAGATCTTCACCCGCGAAGAGGTCGAGCGCACGCTCAGCTGATTGCGCGCCCGGCTTCGGCCGGGCCGCCGACCTGCCAAGGGCCGCGTCCTCCGACCGGAGGCGCGGCCCTTCTTTTTGCCCGCGGGCCGGACCGGCCCGGCGCCGGCGGCCGGCAAAGCCGCGGCCCGCGCCGCACACGGCCAAGCCATGCGCCCGGGTCGCGGGCGAAGCTGCGCCTCAGCGGCGTTCGAAACAGGAGGGTCCGGCGGAACCGTGGCCGCCGGTCGGGTCGCGGCGCCGCCCCATCCCCATGGGCGGCCGCGGCGACGGGGTCAGCTCGCGCAGGGCTGACCGGTAAAGAGCCGCTTGCCGACCCGTACGACCATGCGGCCGTCGGGCAGGGTCTTCTCGAGGATCCCCTGGACGGAGATGCAACTGCTGAGAATGATGGTTCTGATCATGACAATATCCCCACTCGCCTCGGTCTTGTAAGTTTATCGCAAAGCTAGGTTAATGACGAACCCAAAGGCCGTCCTTTGCAACTAAATTACTACTTCGCATTAGTAAGAATAATTTAGTTACGTCTTTGCCACAGCCCTCACAGCCAGTCCCGGAGGATCGGCACGATGGGCACGTCGGCGGGCGGCATCGGATAGGATGCGAGATCGCGGGCCTGCACCCATTTCAACACCTGGCCTTCCCGCCCCACCGGGGTGCCCTGCCATTTCCGGCAGGCAAAGAGCGGCATCAGCAGATGGAAATCGTCGTAGCCGTGCGAGGCGAAGGTGAGCGGCGCGAGGCAGGATTGCCAGGTCTCGATGCCCAGCTCCTCGTGCAGCTCGCGGATCAGCGCCGCCTCCGGCGTCTCGCCGTCCTCGACCTTGCCGCCGGGAAATTCCCAGAGCCCGGCCATGGACTTGCCGGCCGGGCGCTGGGCCAGCAGAACGCGCCCGTCGACGTCGATCAGGGCGACCGCGGCGACCAGGACGAGCCGGGTCGCGGCGACCTCAGGAGCGGTAATCGGCATTGATCGAGATGTATCCATGCGTCAGGTCGCAGGTCCAGATCGTCGCCCGCCCTTCCCCGAGCCCGAGATCGACATTGACGGTGATCTCGGGCGCCTTCATCAGCGCGGCGCCCTGCTCCTCGCGGTATTCCGGCGACACCCAGCCGTTCTCGGCCACCAGGAGGTCGCCGAAGCGGATGGTCAGCCGGTCGCGGTCGGCGGCGGCGCCGGACTTGCCCACCGCCATGACGATGCGGCCCCAGTTCGGGTCCTCGCCGGCGATGGCGGTCTTGACCAGCGGCGAATTGGCGATCGACAGGGCGTGGGTGCGGGCATCGGCGTCGCTCTCGGCGCCGGTGACGTTGACGGTGACGAACTTGGTCGCGCCCTCGCCGTCGCGCACCACCTGGTGCGCGAGATCGCGGAACACCCGCTCCAGCGCCTCGGCAAAGGCGGTGTCCTCGGCGGTCACGCTGACGCCGGAGGCGCCGGTGGCGCCCATCAGCAGCGTGTCCGAGGTCGAGGTGTCGCTGTCCACGGTGATGCAGTTGAAGGTGCGGTCGGCGGCGCGGCTGACCAGCGCCTGCAGGTCTGCGCGCGCCATCGCCGCGTCGGTGAAGACGTAGACCAGCATCGTCGCCATGTCGGGCGCGATCATCCCCGAGCCCTTGGCGATGCCGGCGATGGTCACGTCGCCGCCATTGACGTGCACGCTCTCCGAGGCGCCCTTGGGGAAGGTGTCGGTGGTCATGATCGCCTCGGCCGCGGCGGCGATGCCGCCCTCGTCGAGCGCGCCGGCCAGTTCGGCCACCTTAGCGGTGATGCGCTGATGCGGCAGCGGCTCGCCGATCACCCCGGTCGAGGACGAGAAGACCCGCGCCTCGGGCAGGTCCAGCGCCGCCGCCACCGCCTCGGTCACGGCGCGCGTGGCCTCGATGCCGTTCTTGCCGGTGAAGGCGTTGGAATTGCCCGAGTTGACGATGATCGCGGCGCCGTCCTCGGACTCGCCGGCGATCTTCTCCTGGCAGTCCAGCACCGGCGCCGAGCGCGTCGCCGAGCGGGTGAAGACCCCGGCCATGGTCGAGCCCGGCGCCAGATGCGCCAGCATGACGTCGCGCCGCCCGGCATAGCGCACGCCCGCCGCCACCGCGGCGAAGCGCACGCCCTTGATCACCGGCAGGTCGGGAAACCGCTCGGGGGCGAGCGGCGAGCGTTCGGTGATCTTGGCCAACTCAGTTCTCCAGCAGATCGATGCGCGACAGCGCCTCGGGCGCGATGCCCTCGGTCTTCTCGATCTCGGCGGCGCCGACCATCTCCTGGATGCGGCCCTCGATGCCCTGCTGCTGGAGCTGCTGGGTGAGCTGGTCGCGCACCGCCTCGAGCTCGGGCGCCTGCGCCTCGCGGGTCTCGTTGAGCTTGATCACGTGCCAGCCGAACTGCGTCTCCACCGGATCGGAGATCGCGCCGGGCTCGAGCGCGGCCACCGCCTCCTGGAACGGCGCCACCATCTGGCCGGCACCGAACCAGCCCAGCGCCCCGCCATTGGGGCCCGAGGGGCCGGTCGACTTCTCGGCCGCGAGCTCGGCGAAATCGGCGCCGCCCTCGAGCTCCTCCTTGATCGCCTGGGCCTCTTCCTCGGTCTCCACGAGGATGTGGGCGGCGTTGTACTCGGTGCCCTGCGCGGCATCGCCGAACTGCGCCTCGTAGGCCTGCTGCAGCGCCTCCTCGGTCACCATGTCCTCGGACAGCTTGGCCACCGCCTCCGAGGCGGTGAGCGCGCGGCGCTCGTTCTCCAGCGCCAGCGTGACCCGCTGGGTCTCCTCGCCGAGGTCGGACTGGGACAGCACCTCCTGCTGGATCAGCTGGTCGAGAATGCCGTCCCAGAGCACGTTGGGCGGCAGCTGCTGGTACTGCTCCGGCAGGCCGGCGCGCACCATCAGCATGTGGCCGAGGGTGATCGGCGTGCCGTTGACCTCGGCCACGACCTGGTCGAGATCGGCCGCGACCTCGGTGCCGGAGGCCGCGCCCTGGGGGGCCTCCCCGGCGGGGTCGGCGGCTTGCTCGGTGGCTTGCTCGGGCGCCTCCGCCGCGCTCTCGGGCGCGGCCTCGCCGGGGGTCTCCTGAGCCGCCGCGGGCAGCGCCAGTCCGAGGGCCAGAAGGGCGGCAAGGCGGGGATTCCGATACGGCATGGGTATCCTACTCTCTGCTCTGGCAGCCCCTCCGGGGGGCGGCGTTGACACTTGCGGGACCGGCGCTTATGTGCCGTTGCGTGGCGGTCTCGGGCCGGTCGTTCCCTCGTGTCTTATGGGCTGTGTGCGAGACGGGCAAGCCGATGCCGCACACGGAAACGTCAATCACGATACGAGAGGCTCATGCTGGGGATCGGATCACTCACGCGGAAGGTGTTCGGCACGCCGAACGACCGCAAGATCAAGGCGACGCAGCCGCTCGTCGACAGGATCAACGCGCTGGAGCCCGAATACCAGGCCCTGAGCGACGGCGACCTCATCGCCCGCACCGAGGCCTTCCGCAAGCGCCACGCCGAGGGCGAGAGCCTCGACGCGCTCCTGCCCGAGGCCTTCGCCAATTGCCGCGAGGCGGCGCGCCGGGCGCTCGGCCTGCGCGCCTTCGACGTGCAGCTGATGGGCGGGATCTTCCTGCATCAGGGCAACATCTCGGAGATGAAGACCGGCGAGGGCAAGACTCTGGTCGCGACCTTCCCGGCCTACCTGAACGCGCTGTCGGGGCAGAACGTCCACATCGTCACGGTGAACGACTACCTGGCCCGGCGCGACGCCGACTGGATGGGCAAGGTCTACGGCGCGCTCGGCATGACCACCGGCGTGGTCTATCCGCGCCAGGCCGAGGACGAGAAGCGCGACGCCTATGCCGCCGACATCACCTATGCCACCAACAACGAGCTGGGCTTCGACTACCTGCGCGACAACATGAAGTCGGAGCTGAGCCAGATGGCCCAGCGCGGCCATTACTTCGCCATCGTCGACGAGGTCGACTCGATCCTGATCGACGAGGCCCGGACGCCGCTGATCATCTCGGGCCCGGCGCAGGACCGCTCGGAGCTCTACGAGGCGATCGACCGGGTGATCCCGGAACTGGTCGAGGACCATTACACGCTCGACGAGAAGACCCGCGTGGTGAACTTCACCGACGACGGCAACGAGTTCCTCGAGGAGCGCCTGCAGCGCGCCGGGCTGCTCGAGGAGGGCCAGACGCTCTACGACCCCGAGTCGACGACGGTGGTGCACCACATCAACCAGGCGCTGCGGGCCCACAAGCTCTACCAGAAGGACAAGGACTACATCGTCCGCGACGGCGAGGTCGTGCTGATCGACGAGTTCACCGGCCGCATGATGGCCGGCCGGCGCCTATCCGACGGGCTGCACCAGGCCATCGAGGCCAAGGAACGCTGCAAGATCCAGCCCGAGAACGTCACGCTGGCCAGCGTCACCTTCCAGAACTACTTCCGGCTCTACGACAAGCTGGCGGGGATGACCGGCACCGCCTCGACCGAGGCCGAGGAATTCGCCGAGATCTACCGCCTCGGCGTGGTCGAGGTGCCGACCAACCGGCCGATCGCGCGGATCGACGAGGACGACCAGGTCTACCGCACGGCGCGCGAGAAATACGACGCCATCGTCGAGGAGATCCGCCGGGCCCACGACAAGGGCCAGCCGGTGCTGGTCGGCACCACCTCGATCGACAAGTCGGAGATGCTGTCGACCCTGCTGACCAAGGCCGGGCTGCCGCACAACGTGCTGAACGCGCGTCAGCACGAGAAGGAGGCGCAGATCGTCGGCGATGCTGGCAAGCTCGGCGCCGTCACCATCGCCACCAACATGGCCGGCCGCGGCACCGACATCAAACTCGGCGGCAATGTCGAGTTCGAGGTGATGGCCGCGCTGGCCGCCGATCCCGAGGGCCATCCGGACGAGATTCGCGCCCGCATCGAGGCCCAGCACGCCGCCGAGGAGGCCAGGGTCAAGGAGGCCGGCGGCCTCTACGTGCTGGCCACCGAGCGCCACGAGAGCCGGCGCATCGACAACCAGCTGCGCGGCCGCTCCGGCCGTCAGGGCGATCCCGGCCGCTCCTCGTTCTTCCTCAGCCTCGAGGACGACCTGATGCGGATCTTCGGGTCCGAGCGGCTCGACGCGGTGCTGGGCAAGCTCGGCATGAAGGAAGGCGAGGCCATCGTGCACCCCTGGGTGAACAAGAGCCTCGAACGCGCCCAGGCCAAGGTCGAGGGGCGCAACTTCGACATCCGCAAGCAGCTCTTGAAATTCGACGACGTGATGAACGATCAGCGCAAGGTGATCTTCAGCCAGCGCCGCGAGATCATGGAAGCCGAGGACGTCTCGGAGATCACCGAGGACATGCGCCACCAGGTCATCGACGATCTGGTCGACGACTATGCCCCGGCCAAGACCTATGCCGACCAGTGGGACATGGAGGGGCTCTACGCCGCGGTGATCGAGAAGCTCGGGCTCGACCTGCCGATCATCGGCTGGGGCCAGGAGGACGGCGTCGACCAGGACACGATCCGCGACCGCCTGGTCGAGGCCTCGGACAAGCAGATGGCCGAGAAGGCCGAGGCCTTCGGCGCCGACACGATGCGCCAGATCGAGAAGCAGATGCTGTTGCAGACCATCGACGCCAAGTGGCGCGAGCACCTGCTGACGCTGGAGCATCTGCGCTCGGTCGTGGGCTTCCGCGGCTACGCCCAGCGCGACCCGCTGAACGAGTACAAGACCGAGGCCTTCCAGCTCTTCCAGTCGATGCTCGACAGCCTGCGCAGCGAGGTCTCCGCCAAGCTCGGCCAGGTGCGGCCGATGTCGGAGGAGGAGCGGCAGCAGATGATGGCGCAGATGATGCGCCAGCAGGCCCGGATGCAGCAGGCCGCCGCCGCCGCCCCGGCCGGCGCCGCGCATCCCGAGGCCGAGGCGGCCGGCCCCGCCGTGGCGCCCACCGCGCCGCTGGTGGCGGGCTTCGACGAGAAGGACCCGGCGACCTGGGGCAATCCCGGGCGCAACGATCCCTGCCCCTGCGGCTCGGGGCAGAAGTTCAAGCATTGCCACGGCCGGCTGGCCTGACGCGCCTGTTCCGGGCGCCGCGCCCGGGGCAGGCCTGAGGCGGGAGGGGCGCTGCCCCTCTTGGCCGCCCCGGGGGGCGGCCAATTCACCCCGGGATATTTCGGCTCAGAAGAAGGGCCGGGACGGGACCCGGGCGGGCTCAGGGGATCAGGGCGCGGATGGCCCGGGCGTGGTCCGGGGCGGCGGCGCGGGCGTCGCGGGTCAGCGCCTCGGCTTCGCCGGCGAGATCGCCGGGCGCCACGATGCGGTCCACCAGGCCCCAGCACAGCGCCTCCTCGGCCGCCACCTTGGCGCCGGCCATCAGGATCATCTTGGCGCGGGCCGGGCCCACCAGCGCGGCCAGCCGCACCGCGTCCGAGGGCTGCGGCAGGAAGCCCAGCTTCATCACCGGGTAGAAGAACTTTGCGCCGGGCACGGCGAGGCGGAGATCGCAGGCCAGCACCATGCCCAGGGCGCCGCCCGCCGCGGTGCCGTTGAGCGCCGCGACGCTGATCCCGGGGAAGCCCGCGATCGCCGCCGAGAGCCGTTCCCAGAGCGGCGACACGGTCAGCCCGGCGCGCGCCGCGTCGAGATCGGCGCCGGCCGAGAACACCCCGCCCGCGCCGGTCAGGATCAGGCCGCGGGCGGCGCCGGCGCCCTCCACCGCGGCGCAGAGCCCCTCCAGCATCTCCGCGGTCAGCGCGTTCGCCTTGTCGGCGCGGTCGAGCGTGACCCGGCGCAGCCCGTCCGCCTCGTCGACCCGGATCACGCCACGCCCACCCTGCGCCGGATCTCGGGATCGCGCAGCGACACCTCGGCGCCGCGGAAGCCGTCGGCCTCGGGGCTGCACATCCACAGCAGCGCCTCGGCGACCCATTCGGGGGGAATGTGCTCGGACCAGTCGAGCCGGCTCACCGGGTTGATGCCCGAGGCCTTGATCTCCTTCTGCATCTGCGTCGCCACGGTGCCCGGCGACAGCGACAGCGCGCGGATGCCGCTGGCGCCGTATTCCTTGTCGGCCATCCGGGTCAGCATCAGCGCCCCGGCCTTCGAGGCGCAGTAATGCGACCAGCCCTCGACCGGGCCGTGCGCCGCGCCCGAGCCGATGGTGAGCAGGGTGCCGCCGCCATTCTCGAGCATCGCCGGCAGGGCCGCGCGCATGCCGTGGAACACGCCCTTGAGATTGATGTCGATGACGTCGCCCCAGGCGTCGGGGTCGGACTCGGCCAGATGCGCCACCGGTTCGATCACCCCGGCATTGTTGACCAGCACGTCGAGCCGGCCGAAGGCGGTGAGGCAGTTCTCCACCGCCTGCCGGACCTCCCAGTAGCGCGAGATGTCGCAGGTGATCGCCACCGCCCGCTCGCCGCCCAGTTCGCCGGCCAGTTCGGCGATCGGCTCGGCGCTGCGCGCCACCAGCGCCACCCGGGCCCCGGCCTCGGCGAAGCGCCGCGCCGCGGCCGCCCCGATGCCGCGGCTGGCTCCGGTGATCATCACCACCCGTCCGCTCATGTCCATCACGCTGATCCCTTGCTGTGCTCGCGGATCTGTTAACGGCTGCGGGCGGTTCCGGTCCAGCCCCTTGACCCTCGGGGGGGCGCGGCAGAGGATGGGGCGCCGATCGCCCCCCCCGCCGAAAGGACGCGTCATGGCCCGTCTGTTCCTGTCCCCTCCCGCCCTGGCGGCGCCGCTGGCGCTCGCCGGTCTGCTGGCCGCGCCGGCCGCGGCCGAGATCGCCGCCGAGGAGGCCTGGCTGGCCTTCCGCGACCAGCTGGCGGCGCTCGGCTACCGCGTCGAGGGCGAGGCGCTGCGCCGCGACGGCGCGCTGCGCATCGCCGGGGCGCGGGCGGTGCTCGACCTGCCCCGGGACGGCGGCAGCGTCGAGATCGGGCTCGGCGATCTGGTGCTGAGCGAGCGCGGCGATGGCGGCGTGGCGGTCACCCTGCCGGCGTCGCAGCCGATCACCGCGCGGATCGCCGAGCCGGAGGGCGGCGAGAGCGTCCTGCGCTTCGATTTCAGCCATTCCGACCTCGACCTGGCGGTCACCGGCAGCGCCGAGGCGCCGCGCTACGAGTATCGCGCGGCGCGGCTCGGCCTCAGCCTCGAGGAGATGCGGCTCGACGGCCAGAGCCTGTCGCGCGACGCCGCCGACCTGCGGCTCGACCTGGCCGAGGTCGCCGGCCGCACCGGCATCGCCGAGGCCGGCGGCAGCTGGACGGTGAGCCACGACCTGACCGCGGCCGAGGCGCGCTATGCCCTGGCCTTCGCCGAGGCCGAGACCGGCGAGGGCGTGGCGCTGTCGGGCACGCTGCGCGACGCCGCGGCCGAGATCGAGTCGCGGCTGCCGCCCGGCCAGCCCGGCGAGGAGCATCTCGGCCGGCTGCTCGCCGACGGGCTCACCGCCACCGGCCGCCTGGCCTTCGCCGCCGGCAGCAGCGAGTTCACCGCCACCGAGCAGGGCCGCAGCACCAGCGGCAGCACCTCGAGCGGCGGCGGCGCGCTGAACCTCGCGCTGGACGCGCAGGGCCTGAGCTACGGCGCCCGGACGACGGATGTCACCTGGTCGATGATCCTGCCGGGGCTGCCCTTCGCGGTGGGCGCGGAGATCGCCGAGCTGGGCGCCGAGCTGACGCTGCCCCTGGAGGCCGCGGAGACCCCGCAGCCCGCCGCCCTGGCGCTGACCCTGTCGGAGCTGATGCCGTCCGAGGCGGTCTGGGCGCTCATCGACCCGGCCGGCGCGCTGCCGCGGGCGCCGGCGACCGCCCGGCTCGACCTCGCCGCCGAGGTCACGCCCTTCGTCGACCTTCTCGACCCCGCCGCCGTGGCGGCGCGGCAGGCCGAGGACCAGCCGGTGGCGGAGCTCAACACGCTGACGCTCGAGCGGCTCGACCTGGCCGCCGCCGGGGCCGAGCTGACCGGCACCGGGGCCTTCACCTTCGACAATGCCGACACCGAGACCTTCGACGGCATGCCGGCGCCCGAGGGCGAGGCCCGTTTCACGCTGGCCGGCGCCGACGCGCTGATCGACGCGCTGGTCGGCATGGGCCTGCTGCCCGAGAGCCAGGCCATGGGGGCGCGGATGATGCTGAGCATGTTCGCGGTGCCGGCCGGCGAGGACCGCGTCACCTCCACCATCACCATCAACGACCAGGGCCAGATCCTGGCCAACGGGCAGCGCATCCGCTGAGCCGCCGCCGGAACGGGGACCGACCATGACCGACACCGCCACGCCGCTCCGCCTCGGGGTGAACATCGACCACGTCGCCACCCTGCGCAATGCCCGCGGCGGCGCCCTGCCCGACCCGCTGCGCGCCGCGCGGGCCGCCGAGGACGCCGGCGCCGACGGCATCACCGCGCATCTGCGCGAGGACCGCAGGCATATCCGCGACGCCGATATCGAGGCGCTGGTGGCGACCTTGCGGGTGCCGCTGAACTTCGAGATGGCGGCCACGGCGGAGATGCAGGCGATCGCGCTGCGGCACCGCCCGCACGCCGTCTGCCTGGTGCCCGAGCGCCGCGAGGAGCGCACCACCGAGGGCGGGCTCGACGTCGCCGGGGATGCCGACCGGCTCTCCCGCTTCATCGCGCCGCTGGCGGAGGCGGGCTGCCGGGTGTCGCTCTTCATCGCCGCCGACCCGGACCAGGTCGCGGCCGCGGCGCGGGTCGGCGCGGCGGTGATCGAGCTGCATACCGGCGCCTATTGCGACCTCCATGCCGAGGGCCGCGCCGAGGCCCGCGACGCCGAGCTGTCGCGGCTCCGCGAGATGGCGGCGCTCGGCCACGATCTCGGGCTCGAGGTCCATGCCGGCCACGGGCTGGGCTACGACACGGTCGGCCCGGTCGCCGCCCTGCCGCAGATCCGCGAGCTCAATATCGGCCACTTCCTGATCGGCGAGGCGGTGTTCACCGGGCTCGCGGCGGCGATCGCCGAGATGCGCCGCCGCATGGACGGGGCGCGGGCATGAGCCGGGCCGCGATCACCCCCAGCCCGGCCGAGCGCGCGGCGCTCGACGCCGTCCTCGACCGCGCCGTGGCGCGCGCCCGGCCGGGCGGCGGCCCGGTCTTCACCGCCGCCATCGTCCGGGACGGCCGGGTCATCGCGCTCTGCGACAACGAGGTCGACCGCGACGGCGACCCGTCGCGCCATGCCGAGATCGTGGCCATCGCCGCGGCGGCGCGCGAAGCCGGCGGGCCGGACCTGTCCGGCGCCACGCTGGTCGCCTCGATGCAGCCCTGCGAGATGTGCCTCGCGGCGATGCGCTGGGCCGGCATCGGCCGGCTGGTCTTCGCCATGACGCAGGAGCGGGCGCCGGACTTCTTCCGGTTCCCCGGCCTCGGCCTCGCCGATTTCGCCCGCGCCTCGGGCGACGCCTTCGGCTGGGTCGGCGGCCTCGACGCCGACCGGGTGGCGCATATCTACGAGTCCGGCGCGTGATCCTCGGCATCGGCACCGACCTCGCCAATATCGAGCGCATCCAGGGCACCCTCGACCGGTTCGGCGACCGCTTCCGGAACCGGGTCTTCACCGCGACCGAGCAGCGCAAGGCCGAGGCCCGGGCCGACATCGCCGGCACCTATGCCAAGCGCTGGGCCGCCAAGGAGGCCTGTTCCAAGGCGCTCGGCACCGGGCTGCGGATGGGCATCGCCTGGAAGGACATGAGCGTCTCCAACCTCGCCACCGGCCAGCCGGTGATGCGCGTCACCGGCTGGGCCGCCGACCGCCTGGCCGCGATGACCCCGCCGGGCCACGAGGCGGTGATCCACGTCACCCTGACCGACGACCACCCCTGGGCCCAGGCCTTCGTTGTGATCGAGGCCCGCCCCCGCTCCTGAGGCGCCGCGCCGCTTCTTCTGAGCGCAAATATCCCCGGGGTGAATTGGCCGCAGGCCAAGAGGGGCCGGAGGCCCCTGCCGCGCAGGCCGACACGCGCCGGCCCCGCTACTCGAACAGCGCCCCCTGCCCGTCGCCCTCGCGCCGCGGCGGCGCCAGGCCGAGATGCCGCCAGGCCTTCATCGCCAGCATGCGTCCGCGCGGCGTGCGCTGGATCAGCCCCTGCTGCAGCAGGTAGGGCTCGATCACCTCCTCGAGCGCGTCGCGGCTTTCCGACAGCGCCGCCGACAGGGTCTCGATCCCCACCGGGCCGCCGCCGTAATTCTCCGCGATCAGCGTCAGGTAGCGCCGGTCGGCGCCGTCGAGCCCAGCGCCGTCGACGCCGAGCCGGGTCAGGGCGTTGTCGGCCAGCGCGCGGGTCACAACGCCGTCGCCCTCGACCACCGCGAAATCCACCACCCGGCGCAGCAGCCGCCCGGCGATCCGCGGCGTGCCGCGGGCGCGCCGCGCGATCTCGCGCGCGCCTTCGGGCTCGGCCCGCACGCCCAGCTTCAGGGCGTTGCGGGTGACGATCGTGTCGAGCTCCTCGACGGTGTAGAAATGCAGCCGGGTGGGGATGCCGAAGCGGTCGCGCAGCGGCGTCGTCAGAAGCCCCAGCCGGGTCGTGGCGCCGACCAGGGTGAAGGGCTGCAGCTCGATCCGCACGGTGCGCGCCGCCGGCCCCTCGCCGATGACCAGATCGAGCTCGTAATCCTCCATCGCCGGGTAGAGCACCTCCTCGACCGCCGGGTTGAGCCGGTGGATCTCGTCGATGAAGAGCACGTCGCGGGCCTCGAGATTGGTCAGGATCGCGGCCAGATCGCCGGCCTTGGCCAGGACCGGCCCCGAGGTCATGCGGAAATTGACCCCGAGCTCGCGCGCCATGATCTGCGCCAGCGTGGTCTTGCCGAGCCCCGGCGGGCCGTGGAACAGCGTGTGGTCCATCGCCTCGCCGCGCTGGCGCGCCGATTGCACGAAGACCCGCAGGTTGGCGCGCGCCTCGGCCTGGCCGACGAAATCGTCGAGGCTTTGCGGGCGCAGCGCGCGGTCGCGGTCCTCGGCCATCTTCTCCGGGCGCAGCGTCGGATCGGGCTCGGCCATGGCTTACCCCTTCGGCGCCAGGAGCCGCAACGCGGCGCGGATCAGCCCGGCGGTGTCAGCTTCGGGATCGCCGCCCGCGGCCTCGGCCACCGCGCCCGCGGCCTCGCCCGGGGCGTAGCCCAGATTGGACAGCGCCGACAGCGCCTCGGCCTGCGCCGAGGCGGCAGGGCGCGGCGGCGGCGGCGCGGCGGCGGCGGGCGCTCCGGCGCTGCCCGCGGCGGGCGGCGCGGCGGCCTCGACGAGCTGCGGCCCGGGCGCCTGCACCCCCATCGCCATGATCCCCGGCGCCTTGTCCTTCAGCTCGTTGACCACGCGCTGCGCGGTCTTCGGGCCGATCCCCTTGGCCGCCTTGATGGCGTTCCAGTCGCCCAGCGCGATGGCCCGGCTCACCCCGTCGGGTCCCAGCGCGCCGAGGATCGCCAGCGAGGCCTTCGCGCCCACCCCCTGCACGCTCATCAGCAGCCGGTGCCATTCCTTCTCGACCAGCGTCGGGAAGCCGTAGAGCTGCAGCAGGTCCTCGCGCACCAGGAGGTCGGTATAGAGCGCCGCCGCCTCGCCGGGCCCCGGCAGCCCGGCCAGCACCCGGTCCGAGCACATCACCACGTAGCCCACGCCGGCGGCCTCGATCAGCACGTGGTCGAGCGCCTTGTAGACCACCCGTCCGGCGACCCGCCCGATCATGCCGCGCCCCCGATCCGGCGCAGCCCCGGGGCCTGCACGTAGAGCGCGTGGCAGATCGCGATGGCCAGCGCGTCGGCGGCGTCGGGACCGGCAATGCGGGCGCCGGGCAGCTGCATCTTCACCATATGCTCCACCTGGGTCTTGTCGGCATGGCCCACGCCCACCACCGTCTTCTTGACCTTGTTGGGGGCGTATTCGCCGACCTCGAGGCCGAAGGCCGCCGGCACCAGGAGCGCGATGGCGCGGGCCTGGCCGAGCTTCAGCGTGCCGGCGGCGTCCTTGTTGACGAAGGTCTGCTCCACCGCCGCGGTGTCGGGCGCGTGCCGCGCCACCACCTCGGTGAGCTGCCGGTGCAGCGCCAGCAGGCGCGCCGCCAGGCTGCCCTGGCCGGAATGCAGGATGCCGTTGGCGACGTGGCGCAACCGCCCGCTCTCGGCCTCGATCACCCCCCATCCGAGGTTCACCAGCCCCGGATCGATGCCCATAACCCTGATCACTGCCTGCCCGCCCGTTCTTTTGCGCAGGCCTAGCACGAAACGCGAACACGGGCCAAGCCCCGCGACCGCGGCGGGGGCCGGGGCACCAGGCCCCGGACATGCTCCGAAAACGACGTATTGCTGCGCTGCAGCGACATCGGATGACGGTATTTTATCGGTTTGTTATCAGGAATTTAAAGAAAGAGCAGACATGCCGGAATCGCATGAATGCCATGCAGTTTTCGCCGCTTGCGGGGGCAATACCTGCTCAATATGTGGGCGTCAGACAAACGCTCCTCCCCCCTTTCCGTGACGGAATCGCAACCATGTTCATGCACCACGCCCTGCGCCCCGGCTATGCCTCGACCGGCCTCTCCCAGCACGTCGCCGGCGCCATCCTGTCGGTCTACGACCGCATCGTCGCCTGGAACGACGCCCGCCGCACCGTCCGCGCCCTCTCGGCGCTGAGCGACCACGAGCTCAACGATATCGGCCTGTCGCGCGGCGACATCCACCGCGTCGCCCGCGGCTGATTGCAGCCCCGGCGCAGACGGAAACGGCCGCTCCCCGGGAGCGGCCGTTTTCATGTTCGGGGAACGGTCTTTCGGGGCGGATCAGCGGCCGCCGAGCAGTCCGGCCAGGAAACCGGTAAGCGGGTCGTGCTGCATCAGCCAGGCGCCCATGCGCTCCACCGCGCCGCCGTCGGAGAGGGTCGCCAGGTGGCCCTCGTAAGCCTCGGCGCCGAGGCCGGTCAGAAGCATCGTCTTGAGGGCGACGAAGGTCACCGTGAGGATCATCAGGGGCATGGCCGCGTGGCCGGTATAGTCGCGCTTCGGATGATGCTCGATCACGCCGTTGCGGCCCAGCCGGGTGACGTAGCCCTGCGCCAGACGGGAATGCTTGCGTTGCACCTCGCGGTGGCGCCGTTCGAAATTCTTCAATGCGTCGTGCATCGGCAGCCTCGACTCAAACGGCCCCCACCGCTGCGTCGCTGACGTGTACGTAAAGCTGGATTGGGGCATTTTTGCGGCATTCGCGGCAAATGTCCCTAGAAGACGGCGCGAATGCGGCCCGTCTCAGCGCCGGGTCAGCGTCAGCGTCGTCCATTCGCCGATCTCGTCGCGATGCGCGAGGTCGAACCCGGCCGCATCATAGGCCGCGATCACCTCGTCGGCCTGCTCGTTCAGGAGCCCCGACAGGATGGCATGGCCCCCGCCCTGCATGGCGCCCGCCATGTCCGGGGCAAGCGCGATCAGCGGCGCCATCAGGATATTGGCGAAGACCAGGTCGAAGGGCGCCGCCGCGGCGAGGCGCGGATGCTCGAACCCCGCGGCCTCGAGGCAGGTCACCCGGCCGGTGAGGCCGTTGGCATCGACATTGGCCTGCGCCACCTCGACCGCCACCGCGTCGATGTCGGAGGCCAGCACCGGATCCGGCCAGATCCGCGCCGCGGCCATCGCCAGCACCGCGGTGCCGCAGCCGACATCGACCACGCGGCGGCCCACGAAGCCCGCGCCGGCCAGCCGGTCGAGCGCCCGCAGGCAGCCCAGCGTGGTGCCGTGATGGCCGGTGCCGAAGGCCATCGCCGCCTCGATCAGCAGCGGCTCCACCCCCTCGGGCACCTTGTCGGCGTCGTGGCTGCCATAGACGAAGAAGCGCCCCGCCTCGACCGGGCGCAGTTCGCGCCGGACATGCGCCACCCAGTCGGTCTCGGGCAGTTCCGAGATCACGAATTCGCCGGCGCCATAGGCCGCGGTCAGGAGCGCCAGACCCACCGTGTCGGGGGTCTCGGTGAAGTAGCCGCCGACCTCCCACAGCCCGGAGCCGTCCTCGATCTCGAAGACGCCGACGCCCTCGGGGGCCGGGTCGAGCTCTTCCAGCGCCTCGCCGAGGGCCTCGGCCGGTTCGCGGCCGCGCAGCGTGGTGAATGCGGTGAAGGTGGTCATCGGCGCCTCGCGACAGCGGGGGGATCAACGCGCCCGGCGCGCACCCCCCAGCGCGCGCCGGGCGCTCCGGGCGTGTGCCAAGCGTTTTCCACGGAACCTCGCGCGCCGCCAACGTCCGCCGCGCGGAGCGCCGCGTTCGGTAACCGGACCTTAACCATTGGCGCGGAAAATCACCGCAGCGGCTTCTCGAAGAACACGCTGCAGGCACCGTCGGGATAGCCCCCGAAGGGCCCGCGGACGCGGTAGCCGCGCCGGCGATAAAGCTGATCGGCGGCCAACAGCTTGTCGCCGGTTTCCAGCCGCAGGATCGTGATGCCCTCGCGCAGCGCGACCTCCTCGACATGCGCGAGCAGCCGCGCGCCAAGGCCGATGCCCCGCGCCTCGGGGGCCACGAACAGCGATTTCACCTCGGCGTAATCCTCGTGCCGGACCAGCGCGATGCAGCCCAGGAGCGCGCCCGCCTCGACCGCGCCGTAGAAGCTGACCCCTGGGGCGCAGAGCGCATTGACGTCGAGCGAGAAGATCGCATCGGGGGGAAACAGGCGGGCCATCAGCGCATGGCTGGCTTCCAGAAGCGAAATCGCTTCCGGCTCGCGCGGCGACATGGCGCGGATGCTGAGGGGCATGGGTTACTCCAGCGGCAGCTTGAACCATGGAAACTTGCGCCGGACGGGGGGTCAAGCGAAACATTAGTCCATGTTCCAGCCACATCTAGTGGAAACCGGCGAACGACCGCCAAGATGCTGAGGAAACGCTTTGACAGGGGCGGGGCTGGTTCGGCAAATTGGGCGGACGGGCAGGAATCAGGGCCGTCCATGCGCTTTTCCCGGCTTCGGCTGACCGGCTTCAAAAGCTTCGTCGACCCCACCGATCTGCTGATTTCGGAGGGCATGACCGGCGTGGTCGGACCGAATGGCTGCGGCAAGTCGAACCTGCTCGAGGCGCTGCGCTGGGTGATGGGCGAGAACCGCCCCACCGCGATGCGCGGCGGCGGCATGGAGGACGTGATCTTCGCCGGCACCACGCAGCGCTCGGCGCGCAGCTTCGCCGAGGTGCAGCTGCTGATCGACAATGCCGACCGGCTCGCCCCGGCCGGGTTCAACGAGGCCGACCAGCTCGACGTGGTGCGCCGCATCACCCGCGATGCCGGCTCGGCCTACAAGGTCAACGGCCGCGACGTGCGGGCGCGCGACGTGCAGATGCTGTTCGCCGACGCCGCCACCGGCTCGCAGAGCCCGGCGCTGGTGCGCCAGGGCCAGATCTCCGAGCTGATCAACGCCAAGCCCAAGGCCCGGCGCCGCATCCTCGAGGACGCCGCGGGGATCGGCGGGCTCTACCAGCGCCGCCACGAGGCCGAGCTCAAGCTCAGGAACACCGAGGCCAACCTGACCCGGGTCGACGACGTGGTCGAGGGGCTGGCGGGGCAGCTCGCCACGCTGACCCGGCAGGCCCGGCAGGCGGCGCGCTACCGCGCCATCGCCGCCGAGCTGCGCCAGGCCGAGGGGCTGCTGCTCTACCGCCGCTGGGCCGAGGCCGAGGCCCAGGCGCGCAGCGCCGAGGAGGCCCGCCGCGCCGCCGCCGCCGGTGCCGTCCAGGCCGAGACGGACGCGCGCCGCGCCGCCGCATCCCGGGCCGAGCGCGAGGCGGCGCTGCCGGCGCTGCGCGAGGAGGAGACGATCGCCGCGGCGGTGCTGCAGCGCCTCCTGGCCGAGCGCGACCGCCTCGCCGACGAGGAACGCCGCGCCGAGGAGAGCATCGCCACGCTGCGCCGGCGCATCGAGCAGCTGAGCCGCGATCTCGAGCGCGAGGCCGCGCTCGACCGCGATGCCGGCGAGACCCTGGCGGGCCTCGAGGCCGAGCGCGCGGGCCTCGAGGCGGAGGGCGCGGGCCATGCCGAGCGGCTCGAGGAGGCCGCCGAGACCGCCCGCGAGGCGGCGTCGATCCTCGAGGAGCGCGAGGCCGCGCTGGCCGAGCGCACCGAGGACGTGGCGCGGCTCGCCGCCCGCCACCAATCGGCCGAGCGCGCCGCCGCCGAGGCGCGCCGCATGCTGGAGCGCGGCAGCGCCGCCGAACGCGCCGCCCGCGACGCCGCGGCGCAGGCCATGGCGGCGCTCTCCGATAGCCGCGCGGCGCAGGAGGAGGCGACGGAGCGCGAGGCCGCCGCCCGCGAAATGGCCGAGGCCGCGGAGGCCGCCCTGGCCGAGGCCGAGGAGCAGCGCGCCGAGGCGCAGGCGCTGGAGGCCGAGGCGCGGGCCGAGCGCGCGGAGGAAGAGGGCGCCGCGGCGACGCTGGCCGCCGAACTCGCCGCGCTGTCGCGTCTGCTGGAGCGGGACAGCGGCGAAGGCAGCCAGATCCTCGACGCGCTGAGCGTCGCGCCGGGCTACGAGAAGGCGCTGGGCGCAGCCCTGGCCGAGGATCTGCGCGCCCCCGAGATCGACGATTCCGGCGGCTCGGGCTGGATCACCCTGCCGCCCTACGACGCCCCGCCCGCCCTGCCGGGCGGCGTCCCGGCGCTGGCCGCGCAGGTCACCGCGCCGGCGGCGCTGGCCCGGCGGCTGGCCCAGGTCGGCCTGGTCGAGCCCGCCGCCGCCCCGGCGCTGCAGGCGGCGCTGCGTCCGGGCCAGCGCCTGGTCAGCCGCGACGGCGATCTCTGGCGCTGGGACGGCTTCCGCGCCGCCAGCGCCGACATGCCCTCGGCGGCGGCGCTGCGGCTCGAACAGATGAACCGACGCGCCGCGCTG
>NZ_JBTLRM010000037.1:3849-38583 GCF_054482755.1 Roseivivax sp. CAU 1761 | reverse complement strand
CACCGCCTTCGGCGGCGCGCGCGGCCGCACCGACGTGCCGAAGATCGTCGACTGGTACATGCAGGGCAAGATCGAGATCGACCCGATGATCACCCACAAGCTCTCCCTCGACGAGATCAACACGGGCTTCGATCTCATGCACGAGGGCAAGTCGATCCGCGCCGTCGTCGAGTTCTGAGAGAAAGGGAGGCGGAAGGTGGAGATCGTGTCGCAAAATCGCTGCTTCGACGGGGTGCAGACGGTCTACACCCATCCGTCGAACACCTGCGGCTGCGAGATGACCTTTGCCGTCTACCTGCCGCCGCAGGCCGGCGACCGCCGGGTGCCGGTCCTGTGGTACCTGTCGGGGCTGACCTGCACGCACGAGAACGCGATGACCCTGGGCGGCTTCCAGGAACACGCGGCGCGGGTCGGGCTGGCGCTGCTGTTTCCCGATACCAGCCCGCGCGGCGCCTCGGTGGCCGACGACGCGGCCGCGGATCTGGGCCAGGGCGCGGGCTTCTACCTCAACGCCACGCGCGATCCGTGGCGGCGCAATTACCGGATGTACGACTACATCACCTCGGAGCTGCGCTCGCTGGTGCTCGATCATCTGCCGCTCGAGGATCGCCACGGCATCACCGGCCATTCCATGGGCGGGCACGGCGCGCTGACCATCGCGCTGAGGAATTCCGACCTGTTCGACTCGCTCTCGGCCTTCGCGCCGATCGCCAATCCGACCTGTTCCGAATGGGGGCGCAAGCAGCTCTCGGCCTATCTTGGCGACGACGAAAGCGCATGGCCGGACCACGACGCCACGCTACTTTTAGAAGAGCATGGCTGGAAGGGAGACATCCTGGTGGACCAAGGCGCCGAGGACCAATTCTTCGACATGCTGCGGCCCGAAGCCTTTGCCCGCACCATGGCCCGGCGTCGGCAGCCCGGCCAGGTGCGCCTGCAGAAGGGATATGATCACTCATATTACTTCGTGAACACTTTCGCCCGTGACCATGTCGCATGGCACGCCGAAAGGCTGAACTGACGATGCTTCAAGGAAGGAACATCATGGCCAAGAATCTGCTAGCCGTCGCACTGTTTGCCGCCCTGCCGGCCGGGGCCGCCCTGGCCCAGGAGGCCGGGGACCCGGAGAAGGGCGAGCGCGTCTTCCGCAAGTGCATGGCCTGCCACGCAGTGGGCGAGGACGCCAAGAACAAGGTCGGCCCGATCCTCAACGACGTCATGGGCCGCCAGGCCGGCGCCATGGAAGGCTACGAATTCTCCGAGGCGATGGTCGCCAAGGGCGAGGAAGGCTTGGTCTGGGACGAGGAATCCATGGACGCCTTCCTGGAGAACCCGCGCGACTACGTGCCGGGCACCAAGATGTCCTTTGCCGGACTGCGCAAGGAGGAGGAGCGGGCCGACGTGATCGCCTTCCTCATGCAGCATTCGGACATGGAAGAAACGAACCAAGAGGAGGGATCGTAACCTGACCGATCTGGCGGCGCTCGGGGAGGAGAGAGAGCATTTGCAGTCGGGGGCCGCCGACACGACCGGACAGGGGCAGGACCTGCCCCTGTCCGGCACCGCTTTCAACAAGGGAGTTTGGAGATGAGAAAGCTGACGCTATTCACGTCCTCGATCGCGCTCTGCGCCGCCGGTGCGGCCGTCGCGAACGAAGACCTGATGAACTTGATTGACGATCCGAACCAGTGGGTGATCCAGACCGGCGACTACAAGAACCAGCGCTACTCGGAACTCGACCAGATCACGAAGGAGAACGTGGGCGACCTGCAGGTGGCCTGGACCTTCTCGACCGGTGTGCTGCGCGGCCACGAGGGGTCGCCGCTGGTGATCGGCGACACCATGTACCTGCACACGCCGTTCCCGAACATCGTCTACGCGCTGGATCTGAACGAAGACGGCAAGATCAAGTGGAAGTACGAGCCGCAGCAGGATCCGGACGTCATCCCGGTGATGTGCTGTGACACCGTCAACCGCGGCGTCGCCTACGCCAACGGCAAGATCTTCCTGCACCAGGCCGACACCAAGGTGGTGGCGCTCGACGCCGAATCCGGCGAGGTGGTCTGGGAAGTGGTGAACGGCGACCCGTCCAAGGGCGAAACCAATACCGCGACCGTCCTGCCGGTCAAGGACAAGGTGATCGTCGGCATCTCGGGCGGCGAATTCGGCGTCCGCGGGTCGGTGACCGCCTACAACATGGAAACCGGCGAGCAGGAATGGCGCGCCTATTCCATGGGGCCCGACGAGGACATCCTCGCCGATCCCGAGCAGACCACCCATCTGGGCGAGCCCGTCGGCGCCGATTCCGGCACCAACACCTGGGAAGGCGACCAGTGGATGATCGGCGGCGGCACCACCTGGGGCTGGTATTCCTACGATCCCGAGGCCGACCTGGTCTATTACGGCACCGGCAACCCCTCGACCTGGAACCCGGCGCAGCGCCCGGGCGACAACCGCTGGTCGATGACCATCATGGCCCGTGACCCCGACGACGGCATGGCCAAGTGGTTCTACCAGATGACCCCGCACGACGAGTGGGACTACGACGGGATCAACGAGATGATCCTGACCGAGCAGCAGATCGACGGCGAGGAGCGCAAGCTGCTCACCCACTTCGACCGCAACGGCCTGGCCTACACCATGGACCGGATCAGCGGCGAACTGCTGGTGGCCGAGAAGTACGACCCCGTGGTGAACTGGACCACCGGCGTCGACATGGACCCCGAGTCCGACACCTACGGCCGTCCCGAGGTGGTGGCGCAATACTCCACCGAGCAGCAGGGCGAGGACGTCAACACCACCGGCATCTGCCCGGCGGCGCTTGGCACCAAGGACCAGCAGCCGGCCGCCTACAGCCCGAAGACCGAGCTGTTCTACGTGCCGACCAACCACGTCTGCATGGACTACGAGCCGTTCCGCGTCTCCTACACCGCGGGCCAGCCCTATGTCGGTGCCACCCTGTCGATGTATCCCGCGCCGGACAGCCATGGCGGCATGGGCAACTTCATCGCCTGGGACAACATCAACGGCGAGATCAAGTGGTCGATCCCCGAGCAGTTCTCGGTGTGGTCGGGCGCTCTGGCGACCGCCGGCGACGTGGTCTTCTACGGCACGCTGGAGGGCTACCTGAAGGCGGTCGATGCGCAGTCGGGCGACGAACTCTACAAGTTCAAGACCCCGTCCGGCATCATCGGCAACGTGATGACCTACATGCATGACGACAAGCAGTATGTCGGCATCCTGTCGGGCATCGGCGGCTGGGCCGGGATCGGCCTCGCGGCCGGTCTGACCAACCCCAATGACGGCCTCGGCGCCGTCGGCGGCTACGCGGCCCTGAGCGACTACACCGCGCTCGGCGGTCAGCTGACGGTCTTCACCCTGCCGAACTGACACGGCTGAGACCACAGGGGCCGGCACGCCAGACCGGTGTGCCGGCCCCGCCTTTAAGAACCCCTCGCGACTTCTCCCGCCCGAACCCGAAGGACAGAGACATGAACCGATACGGTTACAGCCTCCTTGCGGCCGCCGCCATGACGCTCAGCATGGGGGCAATCGCATCGGCCGACAGCCATGACACCGACGCGGCCGCCGCCCCCGAGACCGAGGCCACCGCCGAGGCCGCCGCCGCCGAGACCGAGGCCACCGCCGAGGCCGCCGCGACCGACGGAGACCCCAACATCGCCGTCGCCTACGAGGATAACGGCCGCTACTACACCGAGGACGACATCCCGACCTTCCACGTCGCCGAGGACGGCACCGTGGACTGGCTGACCTTCTCGGGCTTCCGCCGCTACCACGCCGAATGCCATGTCTGCCACGGTCCCGACGGCGAGGGCTCGACCTACGCCCCGGCGATCAAGAACTCCGCCGTGAACATGGACTACTACGATTTCTACGACACCGTGGTGAACGGCCGGAAGAACGGCAATTCGGTGATGCCGCATTTCGGCGACAACCCGAACGTCATGTGCTACCTCGACGACATCTACGTCTACCTCAAGGCGCGCGGCGCCGACGCCGTGGAGCGCGGCCGCCCGGCCCAGAAAGAGGCCAAGTCGGACATGATCCAAGAGGCGGAAAATGCCTGCATGGGCTGACGCCCGGGCGCTGATCTGCGCGGCCCTGACGCTCGTCGCGGCGGGGCCGGCTCTGGCGCAGACCTCCGACCTGGTCTCCAAGACCGCGTTCCGGGTCTGCGCCGATCCGGCGAATTACCCGATGTCGGACGACCAGGAGCGCGGCTACGAGAACAGGATCGCCGCGCTCCTGGCCGACAAGCTCGGCCGCACGCTGAGCTACGAATGGTACCCGATGGCCACCGGCTTCATCCGCAACACCCTGGCGGCGAACCGCTGCGACGTGGTGATCGGCTATGCCCAGGGCCACGAGCTGGTGCAGAACACCAACCACTACTTCACCTCGGTCTATACCCTGATCGTGCCCGAGGACGGCCCCCTAGCCGGGGTCGAGACGCTCTCAGACCCGGCGCTGCAGGGCAAGACGCTGGGCATCATCGCCGGCTCGCCGCCCGCCACCCATATGGCGCGGGCCGGGCTGATCGGGGCGTCGCGGCCCTATGCGCTGATGGTCGACCGCCGCTACGAGAGCCCGCCGATCGACATGCTCGACGACCTGAAGGCCGGGGAGATCGACGCCGCGGTGCTCTGGGGGCCGATCGGCGGACCGCTGGTCAAGGCGGATTACCCGGGGCTGAAGGTCATCCCGCTGCTCTCCGAAGGCGCCAATCCGAAGCTCTTCTACCGCATCACCATGGGGGTGCGGCAGAGCGACCAGGTGTGGAAGCGGGAACTCAACTCGCTGATCCGCCGCCACCAGGACGAGATCAACGCCATCCTGCGGGAGGCCGGCGTGCCGCTGGTCAACGACATGGGCACCGAGATGATCGGGGCGCCCGGGTGAGCGCGGCGCGGCGGCCGGGCCGGGCCGGCGGCGTCCTGGCGGCGCTGTTCCTGGCCCTGGTCGCCGCGAAGCTGCCCGAGTCCGCCGCGGCCGCGCCGCCCGAGCCCGCGGGCTACCGCATGGACGCCTATCGCGGCCCGGTGCCCGAGACCCTGGCGGGCGGCACGGTGCTGGGCCCCGAAGCCGCGCACAGGCTCTGGCAGGAGGGCGGCGCCGTCTTCGTCGACGTGCTGCCGCGGGCGCCGAAGCCCGCCAACCTGCCGGCGGGCACGATCTGGCGCGACAAGCCCCGGCATTCGATCCCCGGCGCGGTCTGGCTGCCCAATGTGGGCTACGGCGCGTTGGCGCCCGAGACCGAAGCCTATTTCCGCGCCGGGCTCGAGGCGGCGACCGGCGGCGATCCTGGCCGTCCGGTGGTGTTCTTCTGCCTCGCGGAGTGCTGGATGTCGTGGAACGCCGCCAAGCGGGCGATCGACTGGGGCTACGGCGCCGTCCACTGGCTGCCTGAGGGCACCGACGGATGGGCGTTCCAGGACTATCCGCTGGAAGAGGTCGCGCCGCGCCCGGCGCAGGCGGATCAGTAGCCGGGCAGGCGGGTCTCGGCCCGGCTGGTGGTGCCGTCGGTGTCGGTCATGGTCACCCCGACATGCTGGATGCCGGCCGGGACCGAGAGGCCGAGCCGGGGATTTTCCGACAGCGAGATCGAGCCGATGACGCGGGCGTAGGCCGCGCCGTCGAGCGCGATCGCCACGTCCTCGACATAGCGCAGCGGGATGTAGAGCAGGGTGATCTGGTCCATCTGCATGCCCGAATGCGACGGATGCGACAGCGCGATGTCGAGCCGCTGCTGGTCGGTGGTCAGCGCTCCGAGCGCGCCCGCCGGGCCGTCGCCGACGCGCAGCACCATGTCGCCCAGGGTGGCCAGCGCCGCCTTCGGGTCGGTGCCCGGCGGCGCCGCGCAGGCGCCCTGGCCCGAGGTCTTCACGAAGCTTTCGGCGACGTAGATCTGGCCGTCGCTGGTCTCGGCCACGACATGCAGGGGGGTCGGCCCGTTGACCCGCAGCGTCGCGTCGAAGGCGACGCGCGGCTGCGGCCGGTTGAGCCGCAGCACCGCCGAGACCGGCATCGGGTTGCGGTCGAGCACCAGCGTCACCGCCGCGATGCGCCGCCCCGGCGGGGCCGCGACCTGGGCTGCGATCTCGGTGCGGGCATCGTCGGCGCTGCGATAGGGGGCGTCGATGGCGATCACGTCGCCGCCGTCGAGCAGGTCGCGCGTGCCGTAGAGTTCGCGCGCGATGGCGTCCCATTCGGTTTCGGCCAGACCAGGGGCGGGCAATGCGACGGCCAGCGCGAGGGCGAGCGGGCGGATCATGGCGCGGCTCCTTCGAGGACGAACTCGCCGAAGGCGCGCGGCCCGTCGCCGGTGGCGAAGGTGGCGGTGACCGCGAGGCTCTCGGCATCGATCAGCGACACGGAATTGTCGAACCAGTTGGCGACGACAATGCCTTGACCGTCGGCGGTATTGTCCACGCCCTCGGGATATTCCCCGACCTCGAGCGTGGCGACGGGCGTCAGCGTTTCCAGGTCGATGACGGTAACGGTGTTGGCGTATTGATTGGTCACGAAGGCGCGGCCCCGGGCGAAGGCCACGCCGTAGGGCCGTTCGCCGACCGGAACCGTGGCCAGAATTTCGCCGGCGCGCGGGTCGATGACGCTGACATCGTTGCTGCCGACATTGCCCGCGAAGAGCCGCCCGTCGGGCGCGAAGCGCAGCCCGAAGGGCCGGCTGCCGACCGCGATCTCGGCCTGCGGCGCCAGCGTCTCGGCCGACCACAGCGCCACCGCGTCGCCGTCGCGGATCGCCGCGGCCAGCCAGGCGCCGTCGGGCGACACGGCGATGCCGGCGGGTGCTTCGCCGGCGGCCAGCTCCTGCGTCACCGCCAGCGTCTCGGCATCCAGCACCCAGAGCCGCGCATTGTACCAGTCGGAGACGAAGACCCGGCCGCGGGCGGCGTCGAGCGCGATCCCCGCCGGCCCGCCCTCGAGCGCGGTCTCGGCCAGCACGGCGCCGCTTCGGGCGTCGAGCGCGCGCACCGTCTTGGCGCCGGCGGACACGGTGTAGAGCCGGCCCCCGGGATCCACGGCGATGCCCGCGGGCTCTCCGGGCAGGGGAATGCGGCGCAGCTCGCTGCCCGCCTCGAGGTCGAGGACCGAGACGCTGTCGCCGTTCTGGTTGGTCACGAAGGCCAGGTCGCCCGCCGCGGCGGGGCCGGCGGCGAGCGTCAGGATCAGCGCGACGGCGTCACGAGCCCGGGGCACCGAAGCGCTCGACCAGGGCCTGCATGCCGGCCTCGTAGACGCCGGTCACCGCGGCCACCGCGGCTTCGTCGTTGAGGGTCTCGGGCGGGTCGTTGTTGGGATAGCCGCGGTAGAAGGCGCCGCGCCATTCCACCAGGGAGCCGCCGCCGTCGCGCGGCTTCACCGTCAGGTGGGAGGAATAGTTGGTCACCGGCAGGACTTCGACATCGACCTCCTCGATCCGGTAGGAATAGGTCATCTTCTCGGCATCGTACTTGTAGAGCAGCTCCGAGATCGTCGGGCCGCCCTCCTCGCCCAGCGTCAGCACCCGGGTGGCGTCGACCGCGTTGCCGCCCTCGCCGGTGGTGGCATGGATCGCCGGGTGCCAGCTCATGTCCTGGAAATCGCCGATCGCGGCCCAGACCTCGGCCGGCTCGGCGGCGAGTTCCTGGGTCACGGTGACCTTCTGCCGGGTCGGCCCGTGGGCCAGCGCCAGCGTCGGCGCGAGCACCGCCAAGGTCGCGGCCAGAAATAGACGTCGCTTCATCTTCCTCCCTTTCAGTCCGTGAAGAACGTGTTGTCGAGAATGTAGTCCATGCCGCGCCGCCAGCTCTCGTCGGTGTTGGAGCGGATGTCGACGACCCGGCCGCGCACCATCTCGCCGGTCCCGGCATCGCGCATCTGCAGGTTCATCGTCAGGATCAGGTTCGAGACCTTCTGCACCTCGCCGACCAGCGCGTAATCGGCGCCGAGCTCGGCCGCGGCGCGGCTGTCGCAGCCGTTGCACTTGGCCGGGTTGCGGTAGCGCGCCATGGTCTCGGCCACCGGGGCGGTGTCGACGAGGGTCAGCCCCTCGGCGGCGAAGCGTTCGGCCACCAGCGCCTCGAGCATCTCGATTCGCGCCGCCTCGGCCGGGTCGGCGCCCTGGCGCTCGGTCTGGATCGAATCGTCGAGGTAGGTGAGGCCGAAAAACGCCACCTCGGCCTCCGGTTGCAGCGCGGGCCAGGCCGGCTGCGCCGCCACGGGCAGGGCGCAGCTCAGGGCGAGCGTCAGGGCGAGGGCGGGTTTCATGGCCGCATCGTGCGGCCGCGGCGGGCGCTGCGGCAATGCTCCAAAGGTCTTGGTTACCGCCCGGAAACGTTCTCTGGCAGTCTTCGAATGTCCGCGTGCAAACCCCGGACATGGGAGGAGACATTGCCGAAGGTTGTGACGCTGCTGGCCGCAGCTCTCGTCGCGGGCCTGTCCGCGGGGCAGGCTCTGGCCGTGGAGGTGCGCGCCGCGGTGCTGCGCATCGATTACCCCGACTTGCTGCCGATCTCGCGCTACGAATATCCGCCCGACGATCTGGGCTTTGCCGGCGCCGCGCTGGCCGACGAGGATAACGGCACCACCGGCCGCTTCCTCGGCCACAGCTTCGAGACCCGGACCGTGGCGGTGCCGCCCGAGGAGGCCGATGCGGCGCTCGAGGCGCTGCTGGGCGAGGGCATCCGCCTGATCGTGGCGCTGGCGGGGTCGGAGGACCTGCTGCGCCTGACCGACCGCGCCGCGGAAGAGGGCGCGCTGGTCTTCAACGCGGCATCGCCCGAGATCGCGCTGCGCAGCGGCGAATGCCGCGCCAACCTGCTCCACATCACGCCGTCGAACGCCATGATGGCCGATGCGGTGACGCAGTTCGCGGTGTGGAAGAAGTGGACCGAGTGGCTGCTGGTCTCGGGCTCCAATCCCGAGGACCGCGCGCTGGCCGAGGCGTATCGCAACTCGGCCCGCAAGTTCGGCGCCGAGATCGTCGAGGAGCGCGAGTTCGAGGATACCGGCGGCGCCCGGCGCACCGATTCGGGCCATGTCCTGGTGCAGCGTCAGCTGCCGGGCTTCATGCAGGATGCCGAGGATCACGACATCGTCGTGGCCGCCGATGCCTCCGACGTCTTCGCCGGATACCTGCCCTATCATCAATGGACGCCGCGCCCGGTGATGGGGGCGGGCGGCCTGGTGCCGCGCAGCATGCACGGCGCCCACGAGGCCTGGGGCGCGACGCAGTTCCAGAACCGCTTCGAGAAGCTGACCAACCGCCACATCCGCGACGCCGATTACGACACCTGGCTGGCGCTCCGGGTGATCGGCGAGGCGGTGAGCCGCACCGAGAGCGCCGAGCCCGACGCGATCCGCGCCTATGCCCTGTCGGACGAATTCGAGCTTGCCGCCTTCAAGGGGCAGCCGGTGACCTTCCGGACCTGGAACGGCCAGCTGCGCCAGCCGGTGCTCTTGTATGACGGCCGCATCACCGTCAGCGTGAGCCCGCAGGAGGGCTTCCTGCACCAGCGCTCGCCGCTCGACAGCCTCGGCCTCGACGCGCCGGAATCGCAATGCGCCGCCTTCAACTGAGGATACTGCCCATGAAAGCCCTGCTTCTTTCCGCCGCGCTGGCCGCGCTCTCCGCCGCGCCGGCGCTGGCCGGCAAGGTCTTCGTCTCGAACGAGCGCGGCAACACCGTGACGGTGATCGACAGCGAGACCTGGGAGGTGCTGGACGAGTTCGCCGCCGGCAACCGGCCGCGCGGCATCACCATCTCGCCGGACGGCAAGCTGCTCTATGTCTGCGCCTCCGACGACGACACGGTGCGGGTCTTCGACACCGAGACCTACGAGGAGCTCTACACCCTGCCGTCGGGGCCCGATCCGGAGCTGTTCGTCATCCATCCTTCCGGCAACCCGCTCTACATCGCCAACGAGGACGACAACCTCGTCACCGTGACCGACACCGAGGCGCGCACCATCCTCGCCGAGGTGCCGGTGGGGGTGGAGCCCGAGGGCATGGGGATCAGCGCCGACGCGAAGTTCGTGGTCAACACCTCCGAGACCACCAACATGGCGCATTTCATCAACACCGAGACCTACGAGATCGAGCACAACGTGCTGGTCGACCAGCGCCCGCGCTACGCCCAGTACACCGCCGACGGCACCCGGCTTTACGTCTCGTCCGAGATCGGCGGCACGGTCAGCGTCATGGACATCGCCGAGGACGGCACGCCGACTCTGGTGCAGAAGATCGGCTTCGAGGTGCCGGGCGTGCAGCCGGAATGGCTGCAGCCGGTCGGCGTGAAGGTGACCGAGGACGGCAGCCGCGTCTTCGTGGCGCTCGGCCCCGCCAACCGGGTGGCGGTGATCGACGGCGAAAGCCTCGAGGTCCTCGACTACATCCTGGTGGGTCAGCGGGTCTGGCAACTCGCCTTCACGCCCGGCGAGGAGTATCTTCTGACCACCAACGGCAATTCCAACGACATCACGGTGATCGACGTGGCGGCCGAGGAGGCGATCCGCTCGGTCCAGGTGGGCCAGCAGCCCTGGGGCGTGGTGGTGACGCCGGAATAGGCATCCGTGACGCGCCGCGCGGGCCCGGGGAAGCCGCCGCCGGCGCAGCATCGGCCGGGCCCCCGAGGGCGCCGGCAAGGGGAGGAGAGACAATGCGACTGACAGCGATCGTCGCGGCCCTCGCGGCCGCCCTGGGCGCCGCGCCGGGCTGGGCGCAGGACCTGCCGGTGATCCGCGCCGCCGTGCTGCAGATCGGCACCGTGAACTGGGAGCTCAGCACCATCGCCGAGGCCGGTCTCGACGCGGAGCACGGCTTCCGGCTCGAGATCGTGCCCTATGCCGATAACGGCGCCACCCGCGTCGCCGTCGAGGGCGACGAGGCCGACATGGCGGTGGCCGACTGGATCTGGGTGGCGCGGCAGCGCGCCGCCGGCAAGGATTACGTCTACATCCCCTATTCCAAGGCGGTGGGCGGCCTGCTGGTGCCCGAGGACAGCGCCGCCGAGACGCTGCCCGATCTCGCCGGCGGAAAGATCGGCATCGCCGGCGGGCCGCTCGACAAGTCGTGGCTGATCCTGCGCGCCTATGCCCAGCAGGAGCACGATTTCGACCTCGCCGCCGAGACCGAGCAGGTCTTCGGCGCGCCGCCGCTGATCTTCAAGACCGGGCTTTCGGGCGAACTCGACGGGGCGATCAACTTCTGGCACTTCCTCGCCAAGATGAAGGCCGGCGGCATGCGCGAGCTGATCGACGTGGGGGAGGCGGCGACGGCGCTGGGGCTCGACCCCGACCTGCCGCTCCTGGGCTACTACTTCAAGGAAAGCTTCCTCGCGGAGCATCCCGGCCTCGCCCAGAGCTTCTACGAGGCCAGCCGCGCCGCCAAGGACCTGCTGGCGGAGGACGACGCCGCCTGGGAGGCGCTGCGGCCGCAGATGAACGCCGACGACGATGCCCAGTTCGACCAATTGCAGACCGACTGGCTGGCCGGCACGCCGGAGCGCGGGCCGATCGATGCCGACAGTGCCGACGCCTTCCTCAAGCTGATGGCCGAGCTCGGCGGCGAGGAGCTGGTGGGCCAGGCCACGACGCTGCCCGAGGGTCTGTTCGCGGACGTGGAATAGGCAGCACCGCCCGATGATCGACCAGCGCTCCGTCACGGCGATCTCTCTCATCGGGCTGCTCGTGCTGTGGATCGCGGCGGCGGCTTTGACCGCCGATCCGCAGATCCTGCCCTCGCCCTTCGCGCTGGTCGAGCCGTTCTGGCGCGAACTGGTCTCGGGCGAGCTGCTCTACCACCTCGCGCGCACGCTCATCCGGGTGGTCTGGGCCTTCGCGCTGGCGATGGTCCTCGGCATCGCGCTGGGCCTCGCCATGGGCCGGTCGGAGCGGCTCAACCGCTGGCTCGACCCGTGGCTGGTGGTGTTCCTGAACCTGCCGGCGCTGGTGCTGATCGTGCTCTGCTATCTGTGGATCGGCCTGAACGAGACCGCGGCGATCCTCGCGGTGACGCTGAACAAGGTGCCCAACGTCACCACGGTGATCCGCGAGGGCGCCCGCGCCACCGATCCGCATCTCGACGCCATGGCGCAGGTCTACCGGATGCCGTGGCGCACCCGCCTGGTGCATGTCACCCTGCCGCAGCTGGCGCCGTTCATCGCCGGGGCGGCGCGGTCCGGCGTGGCGGTGATCTGGAAGATCGTGCTGGTGGTCGAGTTCCTCGGCCGGTCCTCGGGGATCGGCTTCCAGATCCATCTCTACTTCCAGCTCTTCGATGTCGGCATGGTGCTGGTCTACGCGCTGTCCTTCATCGCCGTCATGCTCTGCGTCGAATGGGCCATCCTGCAGCCCTGGGAGCGCCGGGTGCGGCGCTGGCGGGCGGCATGATCCGCATCGACATTGCTGCCAAGCATTTCGGCGAGGTGCAGGTGCTGGGCCGCATCGGCTTCGAGATCGCCGCCGGCGAGACGGTGGCGATCCTCGGCCCGTCGGGGATCGGCAAGTCCACCCTGCTGCGCATCGTCGCCGGCATCGACACCCGCTTCGAGGGCCGGGTCGAGCGGCCGGAGCGCATGGCCATCGTGTTCCAGGAGCCGACGCTGCTGCCCTGGCGCTCGGTGCTGCGCAACCTGACCCTGGTGCATCCCGGGCTCGACCAGGCGGGCGCCCGCGCCGCGCTCGACCGGGTCGGGCTGGCCGGCAAGGGCGCGCTGTTTCCCGGCCAGCTGTCGCTCGGCCAGCAGCGGCGCCTGGCGCTCGCCCGGGCCTTTGCCGGGCGCCCCGACCTGCTGATCATGGACGAGCCCTTCGTGTCGCTCGATCCCGCCACCGCGGAGACCATGCTGAGCCTGACCGAGCGGCTGATCGCCGAGACCCGGCCGGCGACGCTCTTCGTCACCCATGCCCGCGCCGAGGCCGAGCGGCTGGCCGACCGGGTGCTGGAGCTGCGCGGCACCCCGGCGCGGCTGGCGCCGCACCCGGTGTGAGGCTCAGAGCCGGGCGAGCAGGTCGGCGTGGCGCGCGGTGAACTCCGTGCGCACCTCGCGCGGCGGCCGCAGGCGGATCTCGAGCCCCTCGGCGAGGCCCGGCGCCGGCCGGCCGAAGAAGCGGTCGGCCTCGGCCTCGGAAAAGCCCGCGATGCCCACCGCCTCCAGCCAGGCCGAGACCTTGTCGGCGCGCTTGATCCGCGCCTTCACGGTCTTGGGAATCTCCGCCGGCAGGCCGAAGCGCAGGTGGATCGCCGCCGAGAGCCGCGCATCGAGCGCGCCGTAGCCGGGGCCGACCGCCGCCTTCACCGGCGAGATCATGTCGCCGATGACGTATTCCGGCGCGTCGTGCAGCAGCGCCGCCAGCCGCCAGCGCGGCGGCGCGTCGGGGGCAAGGCGGGCGAAGATGGTCTCCACCAGCAGCGAATGCTCGGCCACCGAATAGGCGTAATCGCCCCGGGTCTGGCCGTTCCAGCGCGCCACGAAGGCGAGGCCGTGGGCGATGTCCTCGATCTCCACGTCCATCGGCGTCGGGTCGAGGAGGTCGAGGCGGCGGCCCGACAGCATCCTCTGCCAGGCGCGGGGCTGTTTCGGCGGCATGGGCATCCTTCCCGGGGCGGCTTCGGCGCGGTCTTTGGCATGCCTGCCGGCTGCTCGCAACGCCGCGGCTGGGCCCCGCGCCCCGCCCCGCCGGCAGCCTGCGCGGCGCTGCCGATGCCGCTTCGGCGGGCCGCGGCCCGGCCGACGCGCGGGACACGTGGTATTTCCGATCCCGCGGCGCAGGCGGCCCTGCCGCCGCCGGGTCGGGCCGCGGCCCTGCCGGGAGCGCGATCCGCGCGGCCTTGCCAAGCGGGGTCGGCGGTGATGGCATGCGGCGACCCGCCCCGGAGCCGCCGATGATCCGCAGCCTTGCCATCCTCCTGACCTTCCAGCTCGCCGGCGAGACGCTGTCGCGCGGGCTCGGCCTGCCGGTGCCCGGGCCGGTGCTGGGCCTGGGCGGGCTGTTCCTGCTTCTGGTGCTGCGGCCGCGGATCGCCGACGAGATGCGCGCCAGTTGCCAGGGGCTGCTGGCGCATCTGTCGCTGCTCTTCGTGCCGGCGGGGACCGGCGTAGTGGCGCATCTGGGGGTCTTCGGCTCGGACGGGCCGGCGCTGCTCGCCGCGCTGGTGGTCAGCACGGTGGCGGCGATCCTCGTCGCCGTCGCCACCTTCCGGCTGGCCGCCCGGCTGATCGGCACCGCCGATGAATGAGGCGGTGGCGCTCTGGTCCTACCTCGCCCGGGACCCGCTTCTGTGGCTGGCCGCCACGCTGCTGGCCTATCTCGCCGGCGACCGCCTGGCCGAGGCGGCGCGGCGCCACCCGCTGGCCAACCCGGTGCTGATCGCGGTGGTGCTGCTGGCGGCGCTGCTGAAGCTCACCGCGACGCCCTACGCGACCTATTTCGAGGGTGCGCAATTCGTCCATTTCATGCTCGGCCCGGCCACCGTGGCGCTGGCCCTGCCGCTCTACGACAACCTCGCCCGGGTGCGGGCGGCGCTCTGGCCGATGGCGGCGGCGCTCCTCGCGGGGTCGCTCACCGCCATCGTCAGCGCCCTGGCGGTGGCGCGGGCGCTGGGCGTCGAGGGCGCCACGCTGCTGTCCCTGGCGCCGAAATCGGCCACCGCGCCGGTGGCGCTGGGCGTCAGCGAGGCGATCGGCGGGCAGCCCTCGCTGACCGCGGTGCTGGTGATCCTGACCGGCATCACCGGCGCCGTGGTGGCGACGCCGATGCTGAACGCGCTGGGCATCCGCGACTGGCGCGCCCGCGGCTTCGCGGTGGGGCTGGCGGCGCACGGCATCGGCACCGCGCACGCCTTCCGGGTGAACTCCACCGCCGGCGCCTTCTCGGGCATCGGCATGGGGCTGAACGCGGTGCTGACGACGCTGCTGGCGCCGCTGGTGGCGGGGCTGCTCTAGGCGGCGGACCCGCCGGTCGGTGCGCCGGCCGGTGCGCCGGTCAATGCGCGGGCAGGGCCTCCGCCGCGCCACCCTCGGCGCGGCCGCGTCCGGCCCGCCGGGCCAGCGCCAGGATGGCGAGCCCGCCCAGCGACAGCGCGGCGCCGACATAGCCGGTGGCGGCCCAGCCATAGCCCGCCGTGAGCGCCAGCCCGGCCAGGAACGGGCCCAGCGCGTTGGCGAAGTTGAAGGCAGCGTGGTTCAGCGCAGCGGCCAGGGTCTGGGCGTCGCCGGCGACGTCCATCAGCCGCATCTGCAGCGGGATCACCAGCCCGGCCGTGGCGCCGAGCGCCGCCACCGCGGCGGCCATCAGCGGCCAGCTGCCGATGGTCTGGGCGTAGAGCAGCGCCATCGCGGTCATGCCCGTGAGCAGGATCGCGGCGCCGCCGAAGCGCGACCACGAGGCCAGCCGCCCGGCGATCACGTTGCCGAGCGTGGCGCCGACGCCGAAGCCCGACAGCGCCAGCGCGATCGCCCAGGCCGGCGCGGCGTCGCTGTCGAGCATCGCCGCCGACAGGTAGGAATAGACCGCGAAGACGCCGCCGAAGCCCACCGCGCCGATCGCCAGCGTCGCCAGCACCGCGCCGTTGCGCAGCGCCGCGAGCTCGCGCAGGGGGCGCGCCGCGCGGTCCGCCGGGGTCGGCGGCGCCACCTTCAGGATCATCAGCGCCGAGGCCGCGGCGAGCAGCGCCACCACCACGAAGAGGCTGCGCCAGCCCACCGCCTGGCCGAGCGCGCTGGCCGCCGGCACGCCGACGATGTTGGCCACGGTCAGCCCCATCAGCACCTGCGCCACGCCGCGGGCGCGCTGGCCCTTGGGCAGCAGGTCGGCGGCGAAGAGCATGGCGATGCCCAGGAAGGCGCCGTGCGGCAGGCCCGAAAGCACCCGGCTGGCGGTCAGCGTGGCCATCGACGGCGCCAGCGCGCCCAGCAGGTTGGCGAGGCCGAAGGCCGCGATCAGCCCGGCCAGCACCGCCCGCCGCGGCAGCCGGGCGCAGAGCACCGCGAGGACCGGCGCGCCGATCACCACACCCAGCGCGTAACCGCTGACCGCGTGGCCGGCGGCCGGCTCGCCGACCCCGAAGCCGGCCGCGTAGAAGGGCAGCAGCCCCATCGCGGCGAATTCGGAGACGCCGATGGCGAAGGCGCCGAGCGCCAATGACAGGATGGTCAGCGCGGTGCGCCGCGTCTCGAGGGTCATGCAGGTATCCCGGATTCCGGCCGGGCACCCATGCTGCGCCGCGGCATTACCGCGAACCTGCGTCCGATCCGGGCCGCTGGCAAGGCTCAGCGCTGCATAGGCGGTCTGTCACTGGTGCAAGAGGGGGGGGGCGGAAGGGGGCGGCGTCCGGGCCGGGCGGCGGGGCTCAGCGGATCAGCACCGCGCTCTCGCCGGAGCGGGGCGGCGTCAGGACCTGCCAATGCTGGCCGCTCGCCACGATGCAGCTGATGCCGTCCGAGCGGGTCAGCAGGACCGTGTAGGTGCCGGTCAGCGGGGCCGCGAAGATCTCCATCAGCCGATGCGGCGATTCCAGGCCATGCGCGGCCGGGCGTTCGCCGTAATGCTTGCCCAGGCTGTGGGCGAGGGCGCCGCGCGGGGCGCAGACCGATTGCGCGGCGGCGGTGCCGGCGAGCAGGAGACCGAGGGCCGCTGCGAGCGCGGCCGCGATCCGGGGCTGTGGACGACTGGACACGGGAACCTCCTTCCGGCCGGAAGGGGCGGGACTTTGGTCATGCGCCCCGTCCGGCGCAGGATTGCCTGTCCCCACCAATATGCGCTTTCCGCCGGCGGATCGCCAGATGCAGATCCGCACGATCCCGTGCACCCGTCGGGAGGTCTCAGCGCGGCGAGCGCTTGGCGAGGATGCGCTGCAGGGTGCGGCGGTGCATGTTGAGCCGCCGCGCGGTCTCCGACACGTTGCGGTCGCAAAGCTCGTAGACGCGCTGGATGTGCTCCCAGCGCACCCGGTCGGCCGACATCGGGTTTTCGGGCGGCGGCGGCATGTTCTCGCCGTTGGCCAACAGCGCGTTGGTGATGTCGGTGGCGTCGGCCGGCTTCGACAGGTAGTCGACGGCGCCGATCTTGACCGCGGCGACCGCCGTGGCGATGGCGCCGTAGCCGGTCAGCACCACGACGCGGCAATCGGGACGCGCCTCGCGCAAGGCCTCGACCACGTCGAGCCCGTTGCCGTCCTCGAGCCGCAGATCGACCACTGCGAAGGCCGGCGGGTGGGCGCGCGCGGCGGCCCGGCCCTCGGCCACGGTCTCGGCCATGCGGACGTCGAAGCCGCGCTTCTCCATCGCCTTGGCCAGACGCTTGAGGAACGGTTCGTCGTCGTCGACGAGAAGCAGCGAGCGGTCCTCGAGCTCCTGCATGTGCGCCTCTGCCACCGGCTGTTCCTCCCCGCCCTGGTGCTGGCGTCGAGGATTACCCGCGGGACCGGACTCCGTCAAACCGTCCGAAAGGCTGCCGGGGGGTCACGCGGCCTCGACGAAACAGGCGGTGCGCTCGGCGATCTCCTCGGGCGGGGTCTCGCGGCGGAAATAATCCACGACGCCGTGCTCGGGCAGCACCAGGTAGGTGAAGGTGGTGTGGTCGACGAGGTAGTACTCGTCCTCGCTCTCGGGCACCCGGTAATAGATCCGGTAGGCATCCGCGGCCGCCTTGACCTGCGCCTCGGAGCCGGTGAGCCCGACCATCTCGGGATGCATCGCCTCGGTGTAGTCGGCCATTACCTCGGGCGTGTCGCGGGCCGGGTCGACGGTGACGAAGACCGGCCTCGCGTCGATGCCGCGCTCGGCCAGCAGGTCGGCGGCCGCGGCGTTGCGGACATTGTCGAGCGGGCAGATGTCGGGGCAGAACGTGTAGCCGAAATAGAGCAGGGTGGGGCGGTCCACGACATCGGCATCGGTCACCGTCGCGCCGGTCTCGGAGACCAGTTCGAACGGCCCGCCGACGGCCCCCATGCCGCCGGCGACGGCGCCGCTGCGGCAGGCCGCGAAGACGTCGGCGTCGCCACGCATCTCGGACCACGCGAAGAGCCCCACGGTCAGTCCCGCGATCGCCGTTGCGGCCGCCGCGGCCGCGATCATCCGTCCGTTCGCCATCCGTCCCTCGCTCCGCCGTTGATTCGAGACCGGGCGAGACCTATCAAAGCCCCCGGCAACGGCAAGAGAAGGCCCCGCACATGGCCGAGAGCGAACTGGCCCTTTTCGGGGAGCGCCGCGCCAACTGGATCCGGTTGCGCACGATGATCTGGCTGCGCTGGTTCGCCATTGCGGGGCAGCTGGCGGCGATCGCGGTGGCGCGCTTTGTCTACGACCTGCAGATCCTGACCGGGCTCTGCGTGCTGGCCGTGGGCGTCTCGGTGGCGGGCAACCTCGTGGCGATGATGGTGTTCCCCGAGAGCAAGCGCCTGTCGGAGACCGAGAACCTCGCCATGGTGACCTTCGACGTGCTGCAGCTGAGCTTCCTGCTGTTCCTGACCGGCGGGCTCAACAACCCCTTCGCGCTGCTGGTGCTGGCTCCGGTCACGGTCTCGGCGGCGGTGCTGACGCTGGGCTCGACCATCCTGCTCAACGTCATGGCCTTCGCGCTGATCACCCTGCTGGTGTTCTGGCACATGCCGCTGGTGACCTCGGACGGGCAGGTGCTGCGGATCCCCGACCTCTTCGTCTTCGGGCAATGGACGGCGATCTCCATCGCGCTGGTCTTCATCTCGGTCTATGCCCGGCGCCTGACCACCGAGATGCACGGCATGCAGGAGGCGCTGACCGCGACCCAGATGGCGCTGGCGCGGGCGCAGAAGCTCAACGACCTGGGCGGCGTGGTGGCGGCGGCGGCGCACGAGCTCGGCACGCCGCTCGCCACCATCACGCTGACCGCCTCCGAGCTCGTCGAGGATCTCGACGACCGGCCGGCGGCACAGGAGGATGCCCGGCTGATCCGCCAGCAGGCCGACCGCTGCCGCGACATCCTGCGGTCCATGGGCCGCGCCGGGAAGGACGACCTGCGCCTGCGCCACGCCCCCCTGACCGAGGTGATCCGCGAGGCCGCCGAGCCGCACGAGGCGCGCGGCAAGGCGGTGCTGCTCGAGGAGCGCGCCGAGGATCGCGGCCCGGCGCCCGAGATCCTGCGCCGGCCCGAGGTGATCCACGGGCTGCGCAACCTCGTCCAGAACGCCGTCGACTTCGCCCGCACCACGGTCTGGATCGAGGCCGGCTGGTCGGAGCGCCAGATCTGGATCCGCATCGTCGATGACGGACGGGGCTTTCCGCCGCAGCTGATCGGCCGCATCGGCGATCCCCTGATGCGGCGCAGGCGCGGCGACCGCGACCGCGGCGAGCGGCCGGGCTACGAGGGCATGGGGCTCGGCCTGTTCATCGCCAAGACCCTGCTGGAGCGCACCGGAGCGGAGCTGAGCTTTGCCAACGGCGCCGACCCGGCCGAGGCCAGCGGCACGGCCCGGCCGCCGCGCGGCGCCATCGTCGAGGTGGTGTGGCCGCGCGCCCGCATCGTCCCGGACGCCGAGGCTCTGCGCGGCCCGATGGGCGAGAACCCGCCCTTCGAGCCCTGAAACGGGGGCGCGCCGATTAACAGGAGACAGGCCGGTTAATCACCCGTTAACCTCGTTTCGCGAGGCTCGGATACCGCGTCGGCAACTCGGCCGCGGCGGCAAATCGGGGTAGCATCGAAGCGGGGCGCGGCGTGAGTCTTGATCTGGTGGTCGCATCCCTGGTGGGCGGCGCGGCGGCGCTCAGCGCCGCCGGCACCTTCCTAATCACCGGCGCGCGGCCGGGGCGGGGGCTTGTGGCCGCGCTGGTGCGGCGCGGCGCGGCGCGCGAGGCGGAGGAGCCGCTCTTTCTGGTGCGCCGCGGCCGGGTCTGCGACACCGCCCCGGCCGGGCAGCTGCTGCTCGACCACCTGCCCGGCAGCGGGCCGGAGCCGGACTGGCCGGTCGTGGCACGGCGGCTGCAGGCGGTGTTTCCCGACCTGCCGGAGGCGCCGCCCGACGCGGCCCTGCGCTGCGCCGCCGCGGACGGCTCCGGGGCGCTGGTCCTGACCCCGGCCGGCGGCGCGCTGCGGCTGGCGCTGGCCGGGCCGGCGGTGAGCCGGGCCGACCGGCTGGCCTGCCGCCTCCAGGCGGCGGAGCTGGACCGGCTGCGCGAGACCCTGGCGCTGGCCCCCTGTCCGGTCTGGCTGACCGACGCCGAGGGCGCCCTCATCTGGGCCAACGAGCGCCACCGCGCCCTGGCTGAGGCTGCCGGCAGCGCCCAGCCGCTGCGCCGCGCGCCCGAGCCGGGACTCGTCGAGGCGCGCAACCGGGTGGAATGCCGGGGCGGCAACATGGCGCCGCAATGGTTCGAGGTGGTCAGCCGCCGCACCGCCTCCGGCTGGGCCAATTACGGCATCGAGATCGATGCCGTGGTGCGCGCCGAGATCACCCAGCAAAGCTTCGTGCAGACCCTGGCCAAGACCTTCTCGAACCTGCCCACCGGGCTGGTGATCTTCGACCGCACGCAGCGCCTGGTGCTGTTCAATCCGGCGCTCATCGACCTCACCGGGCTGGCCCCGGAAGTGCTCGCCAGCCGGCCCAACCTGATGTCGTTCTTCGACCTGCTGCGCGAACGCCAGGTGATGCCGGAGCCGCGCGACTACCGCTCCTGGCGGGCCGAGATGGGGCGCATGGCCAAGGCGGCGCAGGACAGCGTCTATTCCGAGATCTGGACCCTGCCGAACGGCCTGACCTACCGCGTCACCGGGCGCCCGCATCCCGACGGCGCCATCGCCTTCCTGATCGAGGATATCAGCGACGAGATTTCGCTGACCCGGCGCTTCCGCTCCGAGCTGGAGCTCAGCCAGTCGGTGATCGACGCGTTCGACGACGCCGTGGCGGTGTTCACCGCGAGCGGGATCCTGGCCTTCTGCAATGCCGGCTACCGGCGGCTCTGGGGCAACGATCCCGACGCCTCGGCGGCGGATGTCACGGTGATCGACGCCACCCGCGACTGGCAGGCCCAGTGCCGGCCCTCGCCGGTCTGGGGCGAGCTGCGCGACTTCGTCACCCCGTTCGGCGAACGCAGCGGCTGGGAGGCCGAGGTGGAGCGGCTCGACGGCGCCGGCCTGACCTGCCGGGTCGAGCCGATCCATGCCGGCGCCACGCTGGTGCGCTTCACCCCGCGGCCCGGCGCGGCGGCGCCCGAGGCCGGGCCGCTGCCCGCCGCCTGCACCTGCAGCGCCGCCGCGGCGAAGCCTTGACGGCACAGATCGGCCGGCCGGTCTCCCGTCGCGCGCCTGCCGGGTTGCGGTGCCGACTGCAACCGGTAAATGTCGCCCCATGCCCCGCCGCTCCTGCCGCATCGACCTGCCCGATCCCGACGCCACCGCGGCGCTCGGCCGGCGGCTGGCGCCGCGGCTCGGCCCCGGCGACGTGCTGCTGCTGGAGGGCGGGCTGGGCGCCGGCAAGACGCATTTCGCCCGCGCCCTGATCCAGGCGCGGCTGGCCCGCCCCGAGGACGTGCCGTCGCCGACCTTCACCCTGGTGCAGGTCTACGACGCCGCCGGCGGCACCGAGATCTGGCACAGCGACCTCTACCGCCTGTCGGGCCCCGACGAGGCGGTGGAGCTGGGGCTCGACGAGGCCTTCGAGACCGCCATCTGCCTCGTCGAATGGCCCGACCGGCTGGCCGATCTGGCGCCCGAAGCGGCGCTGACCCTGCGCTTCGAGAGCACCCGCGACGGCGCCGCGCGGCAGGTCGCCGCGAGCTGGAGCGACGCGCGCTGGGACGGGCTTCTGGAGCCCGCGTCGTGAGCCCGGGCGACGCCAATGTGCGGGCCTTCCTCGCCGCCGCCGGCTGGGAGGGCGCGGCCTGCGCGCCGCTGGCCGGCGATGCCTCGGCGCGACGCTATTCGCGGCTTGCGGATGGCCGCGGCAGCGCCGTGCTGATGGAGGATCCGGGCGGCGATGTGGGCCGCTTCGCCGCGCTTGCCGGCCACCTTCTGGGTCTCGGGCTCAGCGCACCGCGGATCCTCGCCCGCGACGACCGCGCCGGGCTCCTCCTGCTCGAGGATCTGGGCGACGGGCTCTTCGCCCGGCTGGCAACCGCGGCGCCGGGCCGCGAGGCCGAGCTCTACGCCGCCGCGGCTGAGGCGCAGGCAGTGCTGCACCGCCACGACCCGGCGCCCGGGCTGGTCCGCGCCGCGCCGCAGCACCTGGCCGCGATGACCGACCTCGCCTTCGACTGGTATTGCCCGCGCGCCACCGGCGAGCGGCCCCGGGCGGAGGCGTGCCGGGCGGCGATGCAGGCGCTCGATGAGGCGCTGGAGCGCCACGCCGCGCGCTGCGACGTCACCGTGCTGCGCGACTTCCACGCCGAGAACCTGCTCTGGCTGCCCGACCGCGCCGGCGCCGCCCGGGCCGGGCTGCTCGATTTCCAGGACGCGCTGGCCGGGCACCGGGCCTACGACCTGGTCTCGCTCTTGCAGGATGCGCGCCGCGACGTCGCCCCGGCCACCGCCGAGGCGACGATCCGGCGCTACCTCGACGCCGCGGGCGGCGAGGCCGCGCCCTTCGAAGCCGCCATGGCGGTGCTCGGCGCGCAGCGCAACCTGCGCATCCTCGGCGTTTTTGCCCGGCTCGCCGCGCGCGACGGCAAGACCCGCTACATCGACCTCGTGCCCCGGGTCTGGCGCCATCTCGAGGCCGATCTCGCCCATCCCGCCCTGGCCGGGCTGGCGCCGCGCCTCGCGGCGCTGCTGCCGCCGCCCGGCCCCGCCGTTCTGAACGCCCTGAGGACACCATGCCCGACGCCCTGCCCGACGCCCTGATGGTCTTTGCCGCGGGGTTCGGAACCCGCATGGGGGCGCTGACCGCCGACCGCCCGAAACCGCTGGTCGAGGTCGGCGGCCGGGCGCTGCTCGACCGCACGCTGGATCTGGCGCGCGCCCACCGGCCGCAGCTCAGGGTGGTGGTCAACGCGCATTACCGGGCGCCGCAGATCGTCGCCCATCTCGCCGGGCGCGACGTCCATGTCTCGGTCGAGATGCCGGAAATCCTCGATACCGGGGGCGGGCTGCGCCACGCCCTGCCGCATCTCGGCCGCGGGCCGGTCTTCACCGCCAACAGCGACGCCGTGCTGGCCGGGCCGAACCCGTTCGACATCCTCGCCGCGGCCTGGCGCCCGGACATGGAGGCGCTGCTGCTCACCGTGCCGCTGCCGCAGACCGTGGGGCGCAAGGGCGGTGGCGATTTCACCCTCGACGCCGCGGGACAGCTCAGCCGCGGCGGCGACGCGGTCTATACCGGCCTGCAGATCCTGCGCACCGAAGGGCTGGACGAGATCGCCGAGCCGGTCTTCTCGCTCAACCGGCTCTGGGACGCGGCGGCGCGCCGCGACGGGCTCTACGGGGTCAGCTATCCCGGCCGCTGGTGCGATGTCGGCCATCCCGGGGGCATCGCGCTGGCCGAGTCGCTGCTCGAACGGGCCTGAGCCATGACCATGTTCGCCCCCGGGCCGGGGCCGCGGGTCTTCGGCCTCGCCCCCGGCATCGACTTCGCCGCCGAACTGGTGGCCGGTCTGCGGGCGCGGCTCGCCGGCCAGCCGCCCGAGGCCATGGCGCGGGTCGAGCTCTTCGTGAACACCGCCCGGATGAGCCGCCGCATCGTGCGGCTCTGCGCCGAGGACGGGCCCGGCTTCCTGCCGCGCATCCGGCTGCTCTCGGACCCGGCCCCGGCGGAGCTCGCCGCCGACCTGCCGGCCCCGGTCTCCGGGCTGCGGCGGCGCCTTGAGCTGACCGCACTGGTGTCGCGCCTGCTCGATGCCGAGCCGGACCTGGCGCCGCGCGCCGCGCTCTTCGACCTCGCCGACAGCCTCGCCAGCCTGATGGAGGAGATGCAGATCGAGGACGTGGCGCCGGAGCGGATCGCCGGGCTCGACGTCTCCGACCAGTCCGGCCACTGGCAGCGGGCGCTGCGCTTTCTCGACATCGTGCAGCGCTACTTCGCCGCGGACGGCGCCCCCGACCCGGCCGCGGCGCAGCGCCTCGCGGTGGCGCGCCGGATCGCGCTCTGGCGTGCGGCGCCGCCGCAGCACCCGGTGATCGTCGCCGGCTCCACCGGGTCGCGCGGCACCGCGGCGCGGCTGATGGCGGCGGTGGCGCATCTGCCGCAGGGCGCGCTGGTCCTGCCGGGCTGGGACCGCGACCTGCCGCGCCATGTCTGGGACCGGCTGATCGACGCCGATCCGCGCGCCGATCTCGGCCAGCCCGGCGAGGATCACCCGCAATACCGCTTCGCGCGGCTCCTGGCGGAACTCCCCGCCAGCCCCGCCGACGTGGCGCCCTGGAGTGCCGCCGAGCCGCCGGCGCCGGACCGCAACCGGCTCATCTCGCTGGCGCTGCGGCCGGCGCCGATCACCGATCAATGGCTCGCCGAGGGCCCGGCCCTGCCCGATCTCGAACCCGCCACCGCCGGGGTCACGCTGCTCGAGGCGGCGACCCGGCGCGAGGAGGCGCTGGCCATCGCGCTGCGCCTGCGCCAGGCCGCCGAGGACGGCACCGAGGCGGCGCTGATCACCCCCGACCGCCAGCTCACCCGGCAGGTCACCGCGGCGCTCGACCGCTGGGGCATCGTGCCCGATGACAGCGCCGGGCGGCCGGCGCATCTCTCGGCGCCGGGACGGCTGCTGCGCCATGTCGCCGGGCTCGCGGCGCGGCCGCTCACCGCCGAGGCGCTGCTGACCCTCCTGAAGCATCCGCTGACCCATTCGGGCGCCAAGGGCCGCCACGGGCTCTGGACCCAGCAGCTCGAACTGCACATCCGCCGCGCGGGCATTCCCTATCCGGATGCCGACGCGCTGGAGGGCTTCCGCGCCCGCGCGCCCGAGGCCGGGCCGTGGCTCGACTGGGTGATCGCGCGGTTCTGCGGCGCCGAGGCGGAGGGCGCCCGGCCCTTGGCCGACTGGCTCCGCGACCACATCGCGCTGGCCGAGGCGATCGCGGCGGGCAGCGAGAGCGCCGATCCGCGCGAGCTCTGGGCGCGCGAGGCCGGGCGCGCGGTCCGCGCCGTGGTCGACGAGCTGGCGCGCGAGGCCGGGCACGGCACCGCGCTGTCGGCGCGCGATTACGAGAGCCTGTTCCAGGCGGTGCTGGGCCGCGCCGAGGTGCGCAACCCCGACGCCGTGCACCCGCATATCCGCATCTGGGGCACGCTCGAGGCGCGGGTCATGGGCGCCGATCTGCTGATCCTCGGCAGCCTCAACGACGGCGCCTGGCCGGAACTGCCCGGCGCCGATCCCTGGCTCAACCGGCGGATGCGGGCGGAGGCCGGACTGACCCTGCCGGAGCGCCGCATCGGCCTGTCGGCGCACGATTTCCAGCAGGCGGCGGCGGCGCGCGAGGTCTGGTTCAGCCGGGCGCTGAAATCCGACGATGCCGAGACCGTGCCGTCGCGCTGGCTGAACCGCATCACCAACCTGCTGGCCGGGCTGCCGGGCCGCGGCGGCGACGCCGCGCTGGCGGCGATGCGGGCCCGCGGCGCGCGCTGGCGCGACCATGCACGGGCGCTCGACGCGGCGCCGGCCATGCCGCCCGCGCCGCGCCCGGCCCCGGCGCCGCCGGTCGAGCACCGGCCGCGCAAGCTGCCGGTCACCGCCATCCGCACGCTGGTTCGCGACCCCTACGCGATCTATGCCGCGCGGATCCTGAACCTGCGGCCGCTGCCGCCGCTCCAGCGCGAGCCCGACGCGCTCCTGCGCGGCATCGTGGTGCACGAATTGTTCGAGACCTTCGTGCGCGACAGCCTTTCCGATCCGGGCCTGCTCGACCCCGCGGCGCTGCTCGACCGGGCCGGGGCCGCCTTCGCGCAGATCCCGTTCCCGCTGGTGCGCCAGCTCTGGACCGCGCGGCTGGGCCGCATCGCCCCGGCCTTCGTGGCCGAGGAGCGCGCCCGCCAGTCGCGCGCCCGGCCGGCGCATTTCGAGGCCGAGGGCGAGGTCGAGATGGCCGATCCCGGCTTCACCCTGACGGCGCGCGCCGACCGCATCGACATCGACGACCGCGGCGGCGCCTGGCTCTTCGACTACAAGACCGGCGCGCCCCCGACCGCGGACCAGCAGCGGCATTTCGACAAGCAGCTGCTGCTCACCGCGGCGATGGTGATGCGCGGCGGCTTCGCCGGGCTCGATCCGCGACACGTCGCCGGCGCCGCCTATATCGGGCTCGGCTCGAAGGCCGGCGAGGTGCCGGCGCCGCTCGAGGAGATGCCGCCCGACGCGGTCTGGGCCGAGCTGGCCGAGCTGATCCGGCGCTATCTCGACCCCGACAAGGGCTACACCGCCCGCCGGGCCATGGCCGAGGATCGCCTGCCCAGCGATTACGACCACCTGTCGCGGCTCGGGGAATGGGACGTCACCGACCTGCCGCGGACCGAGAGGATGGGCTGATGCGCGACGACGCCACCCAGCGCCAGGTCGACGCGGCGCTGCCCGATGCCTCGACCTGGCTCGCCGCCAATGCCGGCTCCGGCAAGACCCGGGTGCTGACCGACCGGGTGGCGCGGCTGCTGCTCGACGAGGTGGCGCCCGAGAACGTGCTCTGCCTGACCTATACCAAGGCGGCGGCCTCGGAGATGCAGAACCGGCTGTTCAAGCGGCTCGGCGCCTGGGCGATGCTCGACGACGAGGGCCTGCGCGCCGAGCTCGCGGCGCTGGGCGCCGACCGCGATCTCGACCGGGTCTTCCTGCAGCGCGCCCGCACGCTCTTCGCGCGCGCCATCGAGACGCCGGGCGGGCTGCGCATCCAGACCATCCACTCGTTCTGCGCCGGTCTCTTGCGCCGCTTCCCGCTCGAGGCCGGGGTCAGCCCGGGCTTCCGCGAGGTCGAGGACCGCGCGGCGGAATTGCTGCGCGCCGAGATCCTCGATGCCATGGCGGCCGGGTCCGAGGCCGGGCTGGTGGCCGAGGTGGCGCGCCACTTCACTGGCGCCGACGACGATTTCGACGGGCTCCTGCAGGAGATCCTGCGCGCCAAGGCGGCCTTCCTGCCGCCGCGCGACGCCGCGTCCCTGCGCGCCGCCTACGACCTGCCGGCGGGCTTCGACACCGGCGCGCTGCTGGCCGGGGTCTTCCTGGGCGGCGAGGCGGAGCTGCTGGCGGAGCTGGTGCCGCTGATGCGCGCCAGCGACAAGAGCACCGACCGCAAATGCGCCGAGACCCTGGCCGGCTGGGGCGGGCCGACTCTGGCCGGGCTGGAATGCCTCGAAGGCGTGCTGCTCACCGGGTCGGGCGCCAATGCGCCGTTCAGCGCCAAGACCGGCGTGGTGCCCACCAAGGGGCTCCGAAACGATGCCCGGGTGGCGGCGCTGGCCGGGCGGCTCGACGACCTGATGCGCCGGGTCGAGGCGGCGCGGCCGCTGCGCTGCGCGCTCGCCGCGCTGGAGCGCGACCTGGCCCTGCACCGCTTCGCGCAGGTCTTCCTGCCGGCCTATGCCGAGGCCAAGACGCTGCGCGGCTGGCTCGATTTCGACGACCTGATCGAGAAGGCGCACGCGCTGCTCTCCGATGGCCGGGTCGCCGATTGGGTGCTCTACCGGCTCGATGGCGGCATCGACCACATCCTGGTCGACGAGGCGCAGGACACCGCGCCGCTGCAATGGCAGGTGATCGAGAAGCTGGCGCGCGAATTCACCGCCGGCGCCGGGGCGCGCGACGGGGTGGTGCGCACGATCTTCGTGGTCGGCGACAAGAAGCAGTCGATCTATTCCTTCCAGGGCGCCGATCCCGGCGAGTTCGACCGCATGCGGGCCGAGTTCGCGGCGCGGCTGGAAAGCACCGGGCGGCGGCTGCAGGCGCTGAGCCTGGCGCATTCCTTCCGCTCCGCGGCGCCGGTCCTCGCCGCCGTCGACGCCACCTTCGAGGGCGCCGAGGCCTCGGGCTTCAGCCCCGAGGAGCGCCACATCGCCTTCCACTCCGAAAAGCCCGGCCGGGTCGATCTCTGGCCCGCGGTGACGCCTGCCGAGAAAGAGGAGGAGGGCGCTTGGTTCGACCCGGTCGACCGCCCGGCCAAGACCCATCACGACGTCGTCCTGGCGCGCCGCATCGCCGGCTTCATCGCCGGCGCGCTGGCCGATGGCCAGACCCTGCCGGTGCCCGACGGCCACGGCGGCTGGGCAGCGCGCCCGCTGCGCGCCGGCGACGTGCTGATCCTGGTGCGGCGCCGCGCCGGGCTGTTCCGGGAGATCATCCGCGCCTGCAAGGCCGAGGGCCTGCCGATCGCCGGGGCCGACCGGCTCAAGGTCATGGCCGAACTCGCGGTGCGCGATGTCGGCGCGCTGCTGGCCTTCCTCGCCACCCAGGAGGACGACCTGTCGCTGGCCGCGGCCCTGCGCTCGCCGCTCTTCGGGCTCAGCGAGAGGGCGCTCTACGGCCTCGCCCAGGGGCGCCGGCGCGGCATGCCGCTCTGGGAGGCGCTGCGGGCGCGGCGGGCGGAGTTTCCCCAGGTTCTCGAGATGCTCGACGACCTGCGCGGCCAGACCGACTTCCTGCGCCCCTACGACCTGATCGAGCGCATCCTGACCCGCCACGAGGGCCGGGCGCGGCTGATCGCCCGGCTCGGCGCCGAGGCCGAGGACGGGCTCGACGCGCTGCTCGCCCAGGCCCTGGCCTACGAGGAGAACGCGGTGCCCTCGCTCACCGGGTTCCTGGGCTGGATGCAGACCGACGACCTCGAGATCAAGCGCAGCCCGGAGGCTGCCGGCGACCGCATCCGGGTGATGACGGTGCACGGCGCCAAGGGGTTGGAGGCGCCGTTGGTCATCCTGCCCGATTGCGCGCAATGGCGTAACGACGTGCGCGACCGGGTGCTGGCCTCGGAGCGCGCCGGGCACTGGAAGGCGCCCTCGGGGGCGCGCCCGGCGCTGCAGGACGCCGCCGAGGAGGCGCTCCGGACGCGGCAGGCGCAGGAGCGCGACCGGCTGCTCTACGTCGCCATGACGCGGGCGGAAAGCTGGCTCGTGGTGGCCGCGGCGGGCAATCTCGGCCGCGACGGGCAGGCCTGGCACGACCGGGTGCGCGACGGGCTGGTCCGGGCCGGCGCGCGGGAGCGCGACTTCGACTGGGGTGCGCTGGGCGCCGGGGCCGGGCTGACCCTGGGCGACGACTGGTCGGGCCTGCCGGTGCAGGCGGCGCCCGCCGCCGCGGCGCCGGCGCCCGAGCTTCCGGCGACGACGCGGCTGAGCCCGCCCCCGGCGGCGCCGCGGCCGCCCCTGCGCAGCCCAAGCGATCTCGGCGGCGCCAAGGCGCTGCCCGGAGAGGCCGGCGAGGAGAGCGCCGCGGCGCAGGCCCGCGGCACCGCGCTGCACGCGCTTCTCGAGACCCTGCCGGGCCTTCCGGAGGACGACCGGCCGGGCTTCGGCGCCCGGCTGCTCGACGGGCTGGGGGTGGCGCCGGAGCGCCGGGCGGAGCTCATGGCGGAGGCCGCCGCGGTTCTCGCCGTGCCGGATTTCGCGCTGCTCTTCGCGCCCGAGGCGCTGGCCGAGGTGCCGCTTGCCGGCACGTTGCCGGGGCTCGGCCCGGTCTCCGGCGTGATCGACCGGCTGGTGCTCGGGCCGGAGACCGTTCTGGCGGTGGATTTCAAGTCGAACCGCACGCTGCCCGCGGTGGCGGACCAGGTGCCCAAGGGGCTGCTGCGCCAGATGGGCGCCTATGCGGCGCTGCTTGCGGCGATCTATCCCGGCCGCCGCGTCGCCACGGCGCTGCTCTGGACCGCCGGGCCGCGGCTCATGGAGCTGCCGCACGAGACCGTGATGGCGGCGCTCGACCGGGCGCGGCGCCTTGACGGGGCAGGGGGCGCTCCATAGGTTCGCCCCCCGGGGACGCGAGGCGTCCCGCCACATTCCCTGACAGGAGACCAGCGATGGCGACCGTTGCCGTGACCGACGCGACCTTCGATCAAGAGGTCAAGAATTCCGACGTGCCCGTTGTGGTCGATTTCTGGGCCGAATGGTGCGGCCCGTGCAAGCAGATCGGTCCCGCGCTCGAGGAGCTGTCGGAGGAATATGACGGCCGTATCAAGGTCGCCAAGGTCGATGTCGACCAGAACCCCAACACCGCCGCAGCGATGGGCGTGCGGGGCATCCCGGCGCTGTTCATCTTCAAGGACGGCCAGGTGGTGTCGAACCGCGCCGGCGCCGCGCCGAAGGCGGCGCTGAAGGGCTGGATCGACGACTCGATCTGATCCCGAAGGGGGCGCTCCGGCGCCCTCCGCGGGGCGGGCCTAGGATACCCCGAAGGTCCGTTCCGACAAGGCCAGGAGGCCGGCCAGGCGCCGGCCCTGGGCCAGCGTGCGGGCGTCGTCCTCCGCCGGCAGCCCCCACCAATCCGCGAGGATGCGCAGCCGCAGCAGCAGGCCCAGCGACGGGTCGTCGGCGCCGATTGTCCGGTATCCGTTCAGGAAGGCCGTGAGGGCCCGGTCGGGCAACGCCGCGCCGGGCGACACCGCCCCGGGATCGGCGATGCGGGCGGCGTAATCGATCAGCAGGCGCGCGATGTCGTGGCCCACCGGACGCACCGCGCCGGGGGCGAGGTCGATGCCCCAGACGTGCTCTCCGACCAGGACGTTGCGCATGTGCAGGTCGCCGTGCTGGTGCGCGGTGACGGTCTCGCGCCCGCCATAGCGCGGCGCCAGCGCGAGCAGCCGCTCGGCGCAGGCGGCGAAGCGCGCGGGCTCGGCCACTGCCCGGGTTCCGGCCGCCAACTCATCGAGCACGGCGTGGAGCTGGCGCAGGTTGGCCGGCGGTCGGAAGACGCGCCGGATACCGGGCCGGGCGGCGTGGAACGCCCCCAGCCAGGCGCCGACGCGCCGCAGCAGGGCGCGCTGCTCCGCCGGGTCCGCCGCCGCCAGCAGGTGCAGCAGCGGCCGCGCCTCGGCATATTCGTAGAGCGCCGCCTGCCGCGCCGGATCGGCGGCCAGCAGCGCCGGCAGGCCGGGACCCGCCGCCGACGCGAACCCCGCCCGGGCCGCGCGGTGCGCGGCGAGCGCCGCGGCGAAGGCCTCGGGGCGCCAGGGCCGCATCTCGTGCTTCAGCACCACGTCGCGGCCATGGCCCCGAAGCCGCAGCAGCACCCGGCTCACCCGCGCGTCGCTGCGCCCGGCCAGCCGCATCGCCTGCCAGCCCGACGCCGGCAGCCCGGCCGCGCGGGCGAGGTCGGGCCACAGGGCGCGCGCCGCCGCTTCCGCCTGCTCCAGTGCCATCCTGCCTCCCCCGCGGCGCGCCGGCTGGCATCCCGGCGCCGGCCGGCCTATGGGTGCGCGGGTTGCGGGGCCCCTGTCCAGCCCCCACATCACGGCGCGAGGCAGAAGGAGGCGAGACATGGCAGAGACGCAATTCCCCGGCTGGCACGGCACCACCATCATCGGCGTGCGCAAGGGCGGGCGCGTGGTGATCGCGGGCGACGGCCAGGTCAGTCTCGGCCAGACCGTGATCAAGGGCACGGCGCGCAAGGTCCGCCGGCTCAACCCCGGCGGCCGCGACGTGGTGGCGGGCTTCGCCGGATCCACCGCCGACGCCTTCACCCTGCTCGAGCGGCTCGAGGCCAAGCTCGAGGCGACGCCGGGCCAGCTGCAGCGCGCCGCGGTCGAGCTCGCGAAGGACTGGCGCACCGACAAGTACCTGCAGAAGCTCGAGGCGATGCTGATCGTCAGCGACGGCGCCCAGCTCTACGTCATCACCGGCGCCGGCGACGTGCTGGAGCCGGAACACGACGTCGCCGCCATCGGGTCGGGCGGCAACTACGCGCTGGCCGCCGCCCGGGCGATGATGGACAGCGACCGCGACGCGGAGGAGATCGCCCGCCGCGCCATGGCGATCGCTGCCGAGATCTGCGTCTACACCAACGGCAATCTCACCGTTGAGACGCTTCAGGAGACGACGTCGTAGGCGCGTTCGCCATGCACCGCGAGGTCGAGCCCGGTGGTTTCGGTCTCGGCGTCGACCCGCAAGGGCGTCACCATCCGCACCAGCACGATCAGCACCACCGTGACCACGGTGGTCCAGAGGCCGACGATCACCAGCCCGCCGAGCTGCGCCGCCCAGGACCCGGCGCCCAGCACCGCGATCATGATCGTGCCGAAGATGCCGCCGACGCCGTGCACCGCGAAGACGTCGAGCGTGTCGTCGATCTTCAGCTTGTTGCGCATCAGCGCCACCGCCTCCTGGCAGAGGATGCCGGCGACGGCGCCGATGACCAGCGCCGCCACCGGGCCGACAAAGCCCGAGGCCGGGGTGATCGAGGCGAGGCCGGCGATGGTGCCGGTGACCATGCCGACGAGGCTGGCCTTGCCGAACTTGATCTTCTCCCACAGCGCCCAGCTCAGCGAGGCCGCCGCCGCCGACAGGTGGGTGACGGCGAGCGCCATCGCCGCGCCGCCATCGGCGGCGAGCTGGCTGCCGCCGTTGAAGCCGAACCAGCCGACCCAGAGCATCGCCGCACCGATCATCACGTAGCCGGGGGCGTGCGGCGGCTTGGTGGCGTCGCGCCGGGCGCCCAGCATCACCGCGAGGATCAGCGCCGCGAGGCCCGCGGTCTCGTGCACCACGATGCCGCCGGCGAAGTCGCGCACCCCGGTCTCGCCGAAGATGCCGCCATCGGCGAGAAAGCCGCCGCCCCAGATCCAGTGCACCACCGGGGCGTAGCAGAGCAGCATCCAGAGTCCCGAGAACAGCAGCACGAAGCCGAAGCCGATGCGCTCCACATAGGCGCCGACGATCAGCGCCGGGGTGATGATGGCAAAGGTCATCTGGAAGGCGAAGAACAGCACCTCGGGCAGGGTGCCCGACAGCGTCTCGGCGTCGACGCCGGCCAGCGCCACGCGGCCGAGCCCGCCCCACAGCCCGCTCTCGCCCGGGCCGAAGGCGATCGAGTAGCCCAGCAGGAACCACAGGACCGACATCAGGCAGGCGATGGCGTAGCATTGCATGAACACGCTGAGCACGTTGCGCGCGCGCACCAGCCCGCCATAGAACAGCGCCAGCCCCGGCAGCGTCATGAAAAGAACCAGCGCCGTCGCGACGATGATCCAAGCGGTATCCGCTCCGTTCATTCGGAACCCTCCTCTTTCCGTTGCCGGTCGGTAGGCGGGCGGCCGAGAGCTGAAAAGCCGGGCGGGCTGCGCGTTTTCCGGGCATCCGCGGAATGCCGCAAGATTGGGCGCTTTCGCGGACGGTTGCCTGCCAAACCGGCAGCGTGCGAAAGGGCCTTGCGTTCCCGCCCATCGTCCATAGCTCAGGCTGAACCCCCGATACGAGGATACAGATGACCGACCTCACCCCCCGCGAAATCGTCTCGGAGCTCGACCGCTTCATCATCGGCCAGAAGGACGCCAAGCGGGCCGTCGCCGTGGCGCTCAGGAACCGCTGGCGCCGCAAGCAGCTGGCCGACGAGATCCGCGACGAGGTTTACCCGAAGAACATCCTGATGATCGGCCCCACCGGCGTCGGCAAGACCGAGATCAGCCGCCGGCTGGCCAAGCTCGCCCGCGCGCCCTTCGTCAAGGTCGAGGCCACCAAGTTCACCGAGGTCGGCTATGTCGGCCGCGACGTCGAGCAGATCGTGCGCGACCTGATGGACTCCGCCATCGTGCAGACCCGCGAGGCGATGCGCGAGGACGTCAAGGCCAGCGCCCACCGCAACGCCGAGGAGCGGGTGATCTCGGCCATCGCCGGCAGCGAGGCGCGCGAGGGCACGCGCGAGATGTTCCGCAAGAAGCTGAAGGCCGGTGAGCTCGACGACACGATGATCGAGCTCGACGTGGCCGAGGGCTCGAGCCCGTTCCCGATGATGGAGATCCCCGGCCAGCCCGGCATGAACATGGGCGGGATGAATCTCGGCGACATCTTCGGCAAGGCGTTCGGCGGGCGCACCGTGCGCAAGAAGATGAGCGTGGCGGAAAGCTACGAGGTGCTGATCGGCGAGGAGGCCGACAAGCTGCTCGACGACGAGACGGTGAAGGCCGCCGCGCTGGAGGCGGTGGAGCAGAACGGCATGGTCTTCCTCGACGAGATCGACAAGGTCTGCGCCAAGTCCGAGACCCGCGGCGGCGACGTCTCCCGCGAGGGCGTGCAGCGCGACCTGCTGCCGCTGATCGAGGGCACCACGGTGTCGACCAAGCACGGCCCGGTGAAGACCGACCATATCCTGTTCATCGCCTCGGGCGCCTTCCACATCGCCAAGCCCTCGGATCTGTTGCCCGAACTGCAGGGCCGGCTGCCGATCCGGGTCAACCTGCGCGACCTGACCGAGGGCGATTTCGTCCGCATCCTGACCGAGACCGACAACGCCCTGACCCGGCAATACACCGCGCTGATGGCCACCGAGGAGGTCCGCGTGGACTTCACCGAGGACGGCATCGCGGCGCTGGCGCGGATCGCTGCCGAGGTCAACCAGGCGGTCGAGAACATCGGCGCGCGCCGGCTCTACACGGTGATGGAGCGGGTCTTCGAGCAGCTCTCCTTCGAGGCGCCCGACAAGGCCGGGGAGACCGTCACCGTCGACGGCGCCTTTGTCGAGAAGCATCTCGGCGATCTCAGCCGGTCGGCCGATCTCAGCCGCTACGTGCTCTGATCCGGACCCGTCCCGGGGGGGGGGGGGGGGGGGGGGGGGGGGGGGGGGGGGGGGGGGGGGGGGGGGGGGGGGGGGGGGGGGGGGGGGGGGGGGGGGGGGGGGGGTGGGGGGGG
>NZ_JBTLRM010000037.1:0-3839 GCF_054482755.1 Roseivivax sp. CAU 1761 | reverse complement strand
CCGGCGGCCGCCGCGCGGCCGCCGGGAAAGCGGGTCACGGGTTGATCTGGATCGGCGTGCCGTCCTGGATCATCGCGTAGATCCATTCCATCTGCTTGTCGCTCACGGCGATGCAGCCCCAGGTCCAGTCGCTCTTGGGATTGGTGCGGCTGCCCTTCGGCGGTCCGCCATGGATGAAGATGTCGCCGCCCGGGCTCTTGCCCAGCATCTGCGCCTCGTAGATGTCGTAGGCATTGGGGTAGTCGATGCCCAGCGACAGGTGGAACCTGGAGTCCGGGTTGCGCTTGTCGATGGTGTAGAACCCCTCGGGCGTGCGCCCGTCGCCCTCGATCTTCTTGTCGCCGCTGGGCGCGAAGCCGAGCTGGATCGGGTAGGTCTTGAGCACCCGGTTGTGGTGGTAGAGCCGCATCCGGCGGTCGCCCTTGTCGACCACCACCCGCGTCACCTCGGGGCCGCTATAGGTCTTGAACTTGCTGCTGCCGCACGCAGAAAGGGTCGCGACCGCGAGGATCACGCCGATCAGTCTCAGTAAACGCATGTGCCTGTCCGCTCGATTGCCGCTCATGCCGGCGATTGTTGCCGGTCGCTATTGCCGCAACCTTACCGCAAAGTGCCGGCTGCGAGTAGAGGCTTGAAAACCGACTTCACCGTCGCGTGAGCTGGGCCGCGATTTCCACATGCGCCGACCAGCGGAACTGGTCCACGACCTGCACCCAGTCGAGCCGGTAGCCGGCATCGACGAGGCTGGCGCAGTCGCGCGCGAAGGTCACCGGGTTGCAGGAGAGATGCGCGATGCGCGGGATCCCGGCCGCCGCCAGCTCGGCGATCTGGGCCGCGGCACCGGCGCGCGGCGGGTCGATCACCGCGGCCTCGAACCCCGCCAGATCGGCGGCGGCGAGCGGCGCGCGGAACAGGTCGCGGGTCTCGGTGGTGACGCGTTTCAGCCCCGCGGCGTGGCGCCAGCCATGGTCGAGCGCCGCCAGCATGGCGCCGTCGCCCTCCACCGCGTGCACCGCGGCGCGGTCCGCCAGGTCGAGCGCGAAGGTGCCGCAGCCGGCGAAGAGGTCGACGACCCGCACGGCGCCGTCCGCCGCCTCGCGCGCTGCCGCCTGAAGCGCCCGCTCGCCCTCGGGGGTGGCCTGCAGGAAGGCGCCGGGCGGCGGCGTCACCCGGGCGCCGCCGAAGCGCACCACCGGGGCCCGGCGGGTCAGCGTCTCGTCGCCCTCCCAGGCCAGCCGGGCCAGGTCGAAGCGCCGGGCGAGATCGGCCAGCCCCGCGCGCAGCGGACCGTCGGCGGGCTTGCCGCCCCGGACCATGGCGTCGAGCCCGGTCTCGGTGCGGGTCAGCAGCACCGAGAGCGCGCCCTTGCGGCTGCCGCCGGTCTCCGCCAGCGCTTCGGCCAGCGGCAGCGCGGCGGCGAGGTCGGGATGCACGACGCGGCATTCCGGCACCGCCACCACGGCGTCGGAGCGCCGGGCGTGGAAGCCCGCCAGGGCGCCCTTGCGGGTGCGCCGGGCCGAGAAGGCGGCGCGGCGGCGGCTGCGCTCGGGCGAGGTCAGGACCGGGCGCTGCGGCGCCTCGAGCCCGTGCGCGGCCAGCGCGCGCGTCACCACCTCGGCCTTCCAGGCGGCGGTGAAGGCCGGCGCGGCGTGCTGCAACTGGCAGCCGCCGCAGGCCCCGGCATGCGGGCAGGGCGGGCGCACCCGGTCGGGCGAGGCGCGCAGGATGCGCGGCGAAGGCAGGGTGTCGCCCTGGCGGTCGCCGGCGACCTCCTCGCCGGGCAGCGCGCCGGGCACATACAGGGGGCCGGGGGCGATGCCGTCGCCCTGATGGCCCAGCCGCTCGATGATGACAGTCTCGCTCATGGCCGCCCTGATGGCGGATGTCGCGGGCGCCGTCGAGGGGGGGCTCACTCGGCCGCCTCGCGGCGCTCGAAGCCGCCCGACTGGCGCTCCCAGTAGCGCGCATAGAGCCCGCGGCGGGCCAGCAGGTCGTCATGGCTGCCGGTCTCGACGATACGGCCGCGGTCGAGCACCACGATGCGGTCCATATGCGCCACCGTCGACAGCCGGTGGGCGATGGCCAGCACGGTCTTGCCCTCCATGACGCGGTCGAGCGCGTCCTGGATCTGTGCCTCGACCTCGGAATCGAGCGCCGAGGTGGCCTCGTCGAGGATCAGGATCGGCGCGTCCTTGAGGATCGCCCGGGCCAGCGCGATGCGCTGGCGCTGGCCGCCCGAGAGCTTGACCCCGCGCTCGCCCAGATGGGCGTCGTAGCCGCGCCGCCCGGCATGGTCGCGCATCGCCACGATGAAGTCGTGCGCCTCGGCCTTCTCGGCCGCCGCCACGACCTCCTCGAAGGTCGCGTCGGGGCGGCCGTAGCGGATGTTGTCGAGCGCCGAGCGGTTGAACATCGCGGTTTCCTGCGTGACCATGCCGATCTGCCGGCGCAGGCTTTCCTGGGTGACCTCGCGGATGTCCTGGCCGTCGATGCGGATGCTGCCCTCCTCGATCTCGTAGATCCGCAGCAGCAGCGAGACGAGGGTCGACTTGCCGGCGCCCGAGGCGCCCACCACGGCGAGCTTCTCGCCCGGGCGGATGTCGAGGCAGACATTCTCCAGCCCGCCGATCTCGTGGCCGTAGCGGAAGGTCAGGCCGCGGATCTCGATGCCGCCCGCAGCGACCGCGAGCGGGCGCGCGCCGGGCCGGTCGGTGAGCCGGTGCGGCGGCGTCAGGGTGCGCATGCCGTCCTCGGTCTCGCCGAGATTGGCGTAGAGCGCCATCAGCGTGTGGCTGACCCAGCCGGTCATCTGCGCCAGCCGCAGCGCCACCGCGCCGGTGGCGGCGATGTCGCCGGCGCTGACCGAGCCGCGCGACCAGAACAGCAGCGCGCCGCCCACCATCAACACCGGCAGGATGCCCGCCAGCGTCACCAGCCAGAACCGGAAGGCCACCGCGACGCGGCCGTAATCGAGGGTGCGGTCGCGGAAGCTCGCCATGGCGCCGAGGGCGTTGCGGTCCTCGTGATCGGCATGCGCGAAGAGCTTCACCGTCTTGATGTTGGTCACCGTGTCGACGACCTGCCCGGTGACCATGGCGCGGGCCCCGGCGCGGGCTTTGGAGGCGCGCCGCACCCGGGGCATGAAATGCCGGATCATCACCATGTAGAGGATCAGCCAGAGCCCGAGCCCGGCGGCGATGGTGGTGTCGATGGTGGCGATCAGGAAAATGGCGCCGATCACCGAGGCCAGGGCCACCAGCACGGTGTGGATGATCTCGACCACCACGTCGGTCAGGGCGCGGGCGGTCTGCATTTCCTTCTGGGCGATGCGGCCGGCGAAATCGTCGTCGAAGAAGCTCACCGCCTGGCCGATCGTGTAGCGGTGGATACGGCTCAGCACGAGGTTGAAGACGTTGGGCTGGACCACGATGGTCTGGAAATAGGTGCTGCCGGCGAAGGCGGCGGGGCGCAGCACCAGGAAGAAGGCGAGCGCGCCGAGCAGCGTCCAGCCGCCCTCGGCGAAGACCGAGCCGGCGCCGGCGGCGAGCGCGGTGTCGACCACCCGGCCCAGCACCATGGCGGCGGCGACCTCGACCACGCCCACCGCGATGGCGAAGACCGAGCCGGCGCAGAGCACCCCCCAGGCGCCGGCGAGGGCCCAGCGGAAGAACGCCAGCAGGCGGCGCGGCGGCGGCGCCTCGGCCGGTGCGAAGGGGTCGATCCAGTCGGCGGGATGGGTCATCGGAGACCTTTCCTGGGGCTCGGGCAGGGGCCCGGACGCGGGCTCGGGTAGGGGCTCGGGCGGCGCGCGATCCGGCGGTCTGCGCGCGCCGCGCGCA
>NZ_JBTLRM010000036.1:0-39268 GCF_054482755.1 Roseivivax sp. CAU 1761 | reverse complement strand
CACCGCCTTCGGCGGCGCGCGCGGCCGCACCGACGTGCCGAAGATCGTCGACTGGTACATGCAGGGCAAGATCGAGATCGACCCGATGATCACCCACAAGCTCTCCCTCGACGAGATCAACACCGGCTTCGATCTCATGCACGAGGGCAAGTCGATCCGCGCCGTCGTCGAGTTCTGAGAGAAAGGGAGGCGGGGGCCGTCCGGGCCCCCGCCTGTCGCCGCGGCCGCGCCGGAGCGGCCGGGACACAGAAAAAGGGGTCCCGGAGGACCCCTGAGGCTTGCTCGACCCGGCTTGGCTGCCTGTTGTCGCATGGGCGCCCGAAGGCGCGAAGGGGCACGGGGGGTGTTCCGGCCCAGAGAGCATGGGCCCGGTCTGCCAACCGGCAGCGGCACGAAATAATCCCGCCTGGAACTGTCCCCCGAGGCACCGGCCGACCGCTTGGGGAAGTGGACCGGTGCGTTGCCGACCGTTGTGCACGAACAACGGGATCCTGTCAACATCTAGTGATTCGAGCGGGGACTAGTTTCCGAATCGGAGAATCGCACTACGTCTCGACGATCGCGCCGCGCGCCGCTCCCCCGGCAGCGCTCCGGATGCGCCGGGATCCGGGGCTTGAACCCGCGCGGCCCATCTCTATAACCCACGCCAATTTGCCCGCCGCGGTCGCGCACGGACCCCGTCCGCACGCCCGACAAGCCGCCGCCCGAATGCGAGAGCCGCCATGCCCAAGAGAACCGACATCTCCTCCATCATGATCATCGGCGCCGGCCCGATCATCATCGGCCAGGCCTGCGAGTTCGACTATTCCGGGGCCCAGGCCTGCAAGGCGCTGCGCGAGGAGGGCTACCGGGTGATCCTGGTGAACTCCAACCCGGCGACGATCATGACCGATCCGGGCCTTGCCGACGCCACCTATATCGAGCCCATCACCCCCGACGTGGTGGCGCGGATCATCGAGAAGGAGCGCCCCGACGCGCTGCTGCCCACCATGGGCGGCCAGACCGGCCTCAACACCGCGCTGAAGCTCGAGGAGATGGGCGTCCTCGAGAAGTTCGGCGTCGAGATGATCGGCGCCAACCGCCAGGCCATCGAGATGGCCGAGGACCGGGCGCTGTTCCGCGAGGCGATGGACCGCATCGGGCTCGAGAACCCCAAGGCCACCATCGTCACCGCGCCCAAGCGCGAGGACGGCAAGGTCGATCTCAAGGAAGGCGTGCGCATGGCGCTTTCGGAGCTCGAGCATATCGGCCTGCCGGCGATCATCCGCCCGGCCTTCACGCTGGGCGGCACCGGCGGCGGCGTGGCCTATAACCGCGAGGATTACGAATATTACTGCCGCTCCGGCATGGATGCCTCGCCGACGGGGCAGATCCTGATCGACGAGAGCCTGCTCGGCTGGAAGGAATTCGAGATGGAGGTGGTGCGCGACCGCGCCGACAACGCCATCATCGTCTGCGCCATCGAGAACATCGACCCGATGGGCGTCCATACCGGCGATTCGATCACCGTGGCGCCGGCGCTGACGCTGACCGACAAGGAATATCAGATCATGCGCTCGGCCTCGATCGCCGTGCTGCGCGAGATCGGCGTCGAGACCGGCGGGTCGAACGTGCAATGGGCGGTCAATCCCGAGGACGGCCGCATGGTGGTGATCGAGATGAACCCGCGGGTCTCGCGCTCCTCGGCGCTGGCCTCCAAGGCCACCGGCTTCCCGATCGCCAAGATCGCCGCCAAGCTCGCCGTGGGCTACACGCTCGACGAGCTCGACAACGACATCACCAAGGTCACGCCGGCCTCCTTCGAGCCCTCCATCGACTATGTGGTGACCAAGATCCCGCGCTTCGCCTTCGAGAAGTTCCCCGGCTCCGAGCCGCTGCTGACCACGGCGATGAAATCGGTGGGCGAGGCCATGGCGATCGGCCGGACCATCCACGAGAGCCTGCAGAAGGCTCTGGCCTCGATGGAGACCGGGCTGTCGGGCTTCGACGAGATCGCCATCCCGGGCCTCACCGGTGAGCCCGCCACCGACCGCGCCGCCATCGTCAAGGCGCTGTCGAAGCCCACGCCCGACCGCCTCCGGGTGATCGCCCAGGCGATGCGGCATGGCCTGTCGGACGACGACATCTTCGGCACCACCAAGGTCGATCCGTGGTTCCTGGCGCGCATCCGCGAGATCGTCGAGGCCGAGGAGGCGGTGCGCGCCGGCGGCCTGCCGACCGACGAGGCCGGGCTGCGGCGGCTGAAGATGATGGGCTTCACCGACATGCGGCTGGCGGCGCTGACCGGGCAGGGCGAGCACGAGGTGCGCAAGGCGCGCCACGCGCGCGGCGTCACCGCCGTCTTCAAGCGCATCGACACCTGCGCGGCCGAGTTCGAGGCCCAGACGCCCTACATGTATTCCACCTACGAAGCGCCGATGATGGGCGAGGCGGAATGCGAGGCGCGGCCCTCGGAGGCCAAGAAAGTGGTGATCCTCGGCGGCGGGCCGAACCGCATCGGCCAGGGCATCGAGTTCGACTATTGCTGCTGCCATGCCTGCTTCGCGCTGACCGATGCCGGCTACGAGACCATCATGGTCAATTGCAACCCGGAGACCGTGTCGACCGATTACGACACCTCGGACCGGCTGTATTTCGAGCCGCTGACCTTCGAGCACGTGATGGAGATCCTGCGCGTCGAGCAGGAGCGCGGCACGCTGCACGGGGTGATCGTGCAGTTCGGCGGCCAGACGCCCCTGAAGCTCGCCAACGATCTCGAGGCGGCGGGCATCCCGATCCTCGGCACTTCGCCCGACGCCATCGACCTCGCCGAGGACCGCGAGCGGTTCCAGGATCTGGTCAACCGGCTGGGCCTCAAGCAGCCCAAGAACGGCATCGCCGCCACCGACGAAAAAGCGCTGGAGATCGCCGGGGAGATCGGCTTCCCGCTGGTCATCCGGCCGTCCTACGTGCTGGGCGGCCGGGCGATGGAGATCGTCCGCGACATGGATCACCTGAAGCGCTACATCCGCGACGCCGTGGTGGTCTCGGGCAAGAGCCCGGTGCTGCTCGACAGCTACCTGTCGGGCGCCACCGAGCTCGATGTCGACGCGCTCTCCGACGGCACCGACGTGCATGTCGCGGGCATCATGCAGCATATCGAGGAGGCCGGCGTGCATTCCGGCGACAGCGCCTGTTCGCTGCCGCCCTATTCGCTGTCCAAGGACATCCTCGAGGAGATCAAGCGCCAGACCGAGGCGCTGGCGCTCGAGCTCGGCGTGGTCGGGCTGATGAACGTGCAATTCGCCATCAAGGACGGCGAGATCTACCTCATCGAGGTCAACCCGCGGGCCTCGCGCACCGTGCCCTTCGTCGCCAAGGCGACCGACAGCGCCATCGCCTCGATCGCCGCGCGGGTGATGGCGGGCGAGAAGCTCTCGGCCTTCCCGCTGCGGCCGCGCTACCCCGAGAACACCGATTACGACACCGTTCTGCCGCTGGCCGATCCGATGACGCTGGCCGATCCGGACATGCCGTGGTTCTCGGTCAAGGAGGCGGTGCTGCCCTTCGCCCGCTTCCCCGGCGTCGACACCGTGCTCGGCCCCGAGATGCGCTCCACCGGCGAGGTGATGGGCTGGGACCGCTCCTTCCCGCGCGCCTTCCTGAAGGCGCAGATGGGCGCCGGCACGCACCTGCCCGAAGGCGGCCGGGTGTTCCTGTCGATCAAGGATGCCGACAAGGGCGGGCTGCTCGAGGAGACGGCGCGGATCCTGCACGATCTGGGCTTCACCATCGTCGCCACCGCCGGCACCGCGGCCTTCGTGAAGGCAAGCGGCCTGCCCTGCGAGGAGGTCAAGAAGGTCTACGAGGGCCGGCCCAACATCGTCGACATGATGAAGGATGGCGGCATCCAGCTGGTGCTCAACACCACCGAGGGCGCCGCGGCGCTGGCCGACAGCCGCGAGATCCGCTCGGTGGCGCTTTACGACAAGATCCCCTACTTCACCACGCTGGCCGGGGCCCATGCCGCGGCGCTGGCGATGAAGGCGCGCGGCGAGGGCGAGCTGGTGGTCAAGGCGCTGCAGGCCTGAGGGCGGATGCCGCGCCCCGGCGCGGCATCTCGGCACGGCCCGGCGGTTCCCGGGCCCGCCAGCCCGTGCCGAAGAATGCCCCGGCGCGGAGCAAAGGCCGCAGGCCGCCGCGCATCGCCGGGCCGCCCCCGGGCCCGGCGATCTGGCGGGGGTCGGGCGCCGCGCTTGGAGGTCGTCCGGACGTGGCAGAGATAAAGCGCTGCCGCCCCGGCCGAGGATCGCCGCGCCGCGGCCCGTCGTTGTGCGGCTTCGCGTTCTCAGAGGCTGGGTATTCCGGGGGCCGACTTCTCTCAGTGCCCCGGTTTGGGTTGATCACCGTGTCGGCGCGGAGCCAAGGCCGTCAGGCCACCGGGCATCGCCGGGCCGGCCCGGGGTTCCGACGATCTGGCGGGGCCGGGCGCTGCGCTCGGAGGTCGTCCGAATGGGGGCGGGATAAAGCGCTGCCGCCCGACCAGTGGAGTGCCGCGCCACGGCCCGCTGCTGCGCGGCCTCCCCATTCGGGGCGGCTGGCTGATTTTTTGGTCCGGCAGGTGCGCCGCGGACGATTTGTTTTCGCTATCGTCGGTCAGGTTGGAGTCCCGGCGCGGAGCCAAGGCCGCAGGCCGCCGCGCATCGCCGGGCCGCCGCCCGGCCCGGCGATCTGGGCGGGGTCGGTCGCTGCGCTCGGAGGTCGTCCGAATATGGCAGAGATAAAGCGCCGCCGCCCCGGCCGGGGATCGCCGCGCCGCGGCCCGTCGTTGCGTGGCTTCGCGCTCTCGGAGGCCGGGAACTCGGGCTGGCTTTCGCGTTTCCTGCTCCACCGTTGCGACGTCCTTGCGCGGAGCCAAGGCCGCAGGCCGCCGCGCATCGCCGGGCCGCCCCCGGGCCCGGCGATCTGGCGGGGCCGGGCGCTGCGCTCGGAGGTCGTCCGGACGTGGCCGGGATAAAGCGCCGTCGCCCCGGCCGGGGATTGCCGCGCCGCGGCCCGTCGTTGCGCGGCTTCGCGCTCTCAGAGGCCGTGACGTTCGGGGGGTGGCCGGCTTATCCCTGTCCCCCGATTTGGGCTGGTCACCGCCTCGTCGCGGAGCCAAGGCCGCAGGCCGCCGCGCACCGCCGGGCCGCCCCCCGGCCCGGCGATCTGGGCGGGGTCGGTCGCTGCGCTCGGACGTCCTCCGGACGCGGCAAGGACAAAGCGCCGTCGCCCCGGCCGGCGGAGCGCCGCGGCCCGGCCCGGGGCCGCGCTGCCGGGCGCCCGCCTCCCGGCGCGGGGCGGCACGCGGCTTCTCTACATTCCCGGCGGGATCGGCTATGGCTCCGGCGAGCGAAGGCATGAGGCGTCCGATGAGCATTCCGAAACCCGTTGTCCTGACCATCCTCGACGGCTGGGGGCTGTCCGAGAGCCGCGCCGCGAACGCGCCGGCGCTGGCCGAGACGCCCAACATGGACCGGCTGATGCGCGACTGCCCCAACGCCACGCTGATCACCCACGGTCCCGATGTCGGGCTGCCCCGCGGGCAGATGGGCAATTCCGAGGTCGGCCACACCAATATCGGTGCCGGCCGGGTGGTGGCGATGGATCTGGGCCAGATCGACCTCGCCATCGAGGACGGGTCGTTCGCCGACAATGCCGCGCTCAGGGACTTCATCGCCACGCTCGAGGCGCGCGGCGGCACGGCGCATCTTCTCGGCGTGGTCTCGGATGGCGGCGTGCACGGCCATATCCGCCACGTCCTGGCGGCCGCGCGCGTCATCGCCGGGGCCGGGGTTCCGGTCCGCATCCACGCCGTCACCGACGGCCGCGACGTGGCCCCGGATTCCGCCGCGGGCTTCATCGCCGAGCTGACGGCGAACCTGCCCGAGGGCGCGGAGGTCGCCACCGTGATCGGCCGCTACTGGGCGATGGACCGCGACAACCGCTGGGACCGGGTGCGCCGCGCCTGGCGCGCCATCGTCGAGGGCCGGGACGACCACGAGGCGCGGGTCGCCCCCGTGGAGGCGGTGGCGCGGGCCTATGCCGCCGGCGAGACCGACGAGTTCATCGCCCCCGCGGTGATGCCCGGCCATGACGGCATCGCCGCGGGCGACGGGCTCTTCTGCCTGAATTTCCGCGCCGATCGGGCGCGCGAGATCCTCGCCGCTTTGGGCGCGCCGGACTTCGACGGCTTCGCGCGCGGGCCGCGCCCGGTCGAGACGCTGCTCGGCATGGTGGAATATTCCGACGCCCATAACGGCTACATGCAGACGGTCTTTCCCAAGCGCGACATCGCCAACACGCTGGGGGCCTGGGTGGCGCGGCACGAGCGGCGGCAGTTCCGGCTCGCCGAGACCGAGAAATATCCCCATGTCACCTTCTTTCTGAACGGCGGCAAGGAGGCGCCCGAGGAGGGCGAGGACCGCTTCATGCCGAAGAGCCCGGATGTCGCGACCTACGACCTGCAGCCCGAGATGAGCGCGCCCGAGGTCACCGCCAAGCTCGTCGAGGCGATCGGCGCCGGCTACGACCTGATCGTGGTGAACTATGCCAATCCCGACATGGTCGGCCATACCGGCGATCTCGAGGCCGCCAAGGCCGCCTGCGCCGAGGTCGATCGCGGCCTCGGCGAAGCGCTGGCGGCGCTCGAGGCGGCGGGCGGGGCGATGATCGTCACCGCCGATCACGGCAATTGCGACGTCATGGTCGACCCCGAGAGCGGCGGGCCGCACACCGCGCACACCCTGAACCCGGTGCCGGTGATCCTAGTCGGCGGCCCGGAGGGGGCGCGGCTGGAGGCCGGCCGGCTGGCCGATCTGGCGCCGACCTTGCTCGAGCTGATGGGGCTCGAGCCGCCGGCGGAGATGACCGGCCGGAGCCTGATCCGGCGATGAGGCGGCGGAGGGGACGTCCGGGCCGGCTGCTGGCCGCGATCCTGGGCCCGGCCCTTGCCGTGGCGCTGGCCGGCGCCGCGCCGGCGGCCGACGCGCCGGGCGAGGCCGCGCGGCGCGCCGCCGAGGCGCTGTCGCTGGCCGGCGAGAAGCTCGCCGCCGCCGACGGCGCGCGCGACCGCGTGAAGGCGCTGACCGAGACCATCCGCGCCTACGAGGACGGGCTCGCGGCGATGCGCGACGGGCTGCGCGCCGCGGCGGTGCGCGAGGATGCGCTGCGCCGCGAACTGGCCGCGCGCGACGGCGAGGTGGCGCAGCTTCTGGGCGCCCTGCAGGCGGTGAGCCGGGCCGAGCTGCCCGAGCAGATGCTGCACCCGGCCGGCCCGCTCGGCACCGCGCGGGCCGGCATGCTGGTCGCCTCGGTCACCCCGGCGCTGGCCCAAAAGGCGCAGGAACTGCGCGCCGATCTCGAGGAGGTGGCGCTGCTGCGCAGCCTTCAGGAAAGCGCCGTGGCCGACATGAAGCGCGGCCTGACCGGCGTCCAGGACGCGCGCACCGAGCTTTCCCAGGCCATCGCCGAGCGCACCGAGCTGCCGACCCGGTTCTACGAGGACCCGATCCGCACCGCGATCCTGATCGCCGCCACCGAGACCCTCGACGCCTTCGCCTCGGGCCTGTCGGAGATCGCCCTGAACGGCGAGGAGGACACGCCGCTGCCGCCGGTCGATCACCGCAAGGGCGCGCTGCCGCTGCCGGTGGCGGGCGAGATCCTGCGCCGTGCCGGCGAGGCCGACGCCGCCGGGGTCGAGCGGCCCGGCATCGTCCTGGCCACCCGGCCGCAGGCGCTGGTCACCACCCCGGTTCCGGCCACCATCCGCTACCGCGGCCCGCTGCTCGATTACGGGCTGGTGATGATCCTCGAGCCGCAGCCCGACCTGCTGTTCGTGCTGGCCGGGCTCGACACGCTCTACGGCGAGATCGGCGAGGTGCTGTCGGCCGGCGCGCCGGTCGGGCTGATGGGCGGCACGCCGATGCTGGCCGGCGAGATTCCGTCACCTCTCGGTGAGGGGGCTTTATCTCAGCGCTCCGAGACGCTTTACATGGAAGTCAGGGAAGGCGCCGCGGCCGTCGATCCGATGACGTGGTTCGCAACCGGCAAGGGATGATTTCTGCATGAACAAGTTCGTCATGGCCGCGCTCGGGGGCACCCTCGCCGGCGCGCTCGCGACCACCCAATTCGTCGGGCCGCTGCTCGCCCAGGAGAGCGCCAAGTCGACCAGCGTCTACGAGCAGCTCGACCTGTTCGGCGACATCTTCGAGCGCATCCGCGTGCAATATGTCGAGGAGGTCGAGGAGAAGGACCTGATCGAGGCGGCGATCAACGGCATGCTGACCTCGCTCGACCCGCATTCCTCCTACCTGTCGCCCGACGACGCGCAGGACATGCGGGTGCAGACCCGCGGCGAGTTCGGCGGCCTGGGCATCGAGGTCACGCAGGAGGACGGCTTCGTCAAGGTGGTCTCCCCGATCGACGACACGCCGGCCGCCGAGGCCGGCATCGAGGCCGGCGACTTCATCACCCATGTCGATGGCGAATCGGTGCTCGGCCTGACCCTCGACGAGGCGGTCGACCTGATGCGCGGCCCGGTCGGGTCGGAGATCGTCATCACCGTGGTGCGCGAGGGCCGCGACGAGCCCTTCGACGTCTCCATCGTGCGCGACACCATCACCCTGACCGCGGTGCGGGCGCGCAACGAGGGCGAGACCGTGGTGCTGCGGATCACCACCTTCAACGACCAGACCTTCCCCAATCTCGAGGAGAAGATGGCCGAGCAGATCGAGGCCGCCGGCGGCATCGACAAGATCAACGGCTTCGTCATCGACCTGCGCAACAACCCGGGCGGCCTGCTGACCCAGGCGATCAAGGTCTCCGACGCCTTCCTCGATGCCGGCGAGATCGTCTCGACCCGCGGCCGCAACCCCGAGGACGGCGAACGCTTCAACGCCACCGCCGGCGATCTTGCCGAGGGCAAGCCGATCGTGGTGCTGATCAACGGCGGCTCGGCCTCGGCCTCGGAGATCGTCGCCGGCGCGCTCAAGGATCACCGCCGCGCCATCGTGGTGGGCACCAAGAGCTTCGGCAAGGGCTCGGTGCAGACCGTCATGCCGCTGCGCGGCGACGGCGCCATGCGGCTGACCACGGCGCGCTACTACACGCCTTCGGGCCGCTCGATCCAGGCGCTGGGCGTCAGCCCCGACATCATCGTGGCGCAGCCCTCGCGCGACCCGATCGACGAGGAGGCGGAAGAGGACGCCTCCGGCCTGCCGACCCGCTCGGAGGCCGATCTGCGCGGCGCGCTCGACAACGATTCGCTCTCCGAGGACGAGGTCCGGCAGATCGAGGAGGACCGCGAGCGGGCGGAGCAGTCGGCGGCCCTGCGCGAGGAGGATTACCAGCTCGCCTACGCCATCGACATCCTCAAGGGCCTGTCGGCGCTCGGGCCCGCCTTCATGGGGCTCGACACCGCCGCGGCGATCGAGGCGGCGTCGCCGAGCGAGACGACCGAGCAGTGAGACCCGCGCGCCCGGGACTGGCAGGCCGGTCCCGGGCAGGCTAGGCAGGGGCAGTTTCGCCGCAACGGAGCCCCGCCCATGCCCGAGAACGATCCCGCCGCCCTGCCCTACCGGCCCTGTGTCGGGGTGATGCTGGCCAATGCCACGGGCGAGGTCTTCGTCGGCCAGCGCATCGATTCGCCGCAGGCCGCCTGGCAGATGCCGCAGGGCGGCATCGATGCCGGCGAGACCCCGCGCGAGGCGGCTCTGCGCGAACTCGAGGAAGAGACCGGGGTGCCGCGCGACCTGGTCCGTGTCGAGGCCGAGACCGCCGACTGGGTCCAGTACGACCTGCCCGCCGAGCTGATCGGCAAGGTCTGGAAGGGCCGCTTCCGCGGCCAGCGCCAGAAATGGTTCCTGCTGCGCTTTCTCGGCCGCGACGACCAGATCCGCATCGCCACCGAGCACCCGGAATTCAGCACCTGGCGCTGGCTGCCCGCCGGCCGGCTGGTCGAGTCCATCGTCCCCTTCAAGCGCCACGTCTACGAGGCGGTGGTGGCAGAGTTCCAGGACCGCCTGTGATCGCGGCGCCCGGAGGCGGTCGACGCGCGCTGCGCCTGGATCAGTCGGTCGAGAACAGGTCGCGGGTGAAGACGCGGTCGGCCACGTCGGCGATCTCGTCGGTCAGGCGGTTGGCCACGATGACGTCGGCCTGGGATTTCAGCCGCCCCAGGTCATGCGTCACCTCGGAGCCGAAATAGGGCTCCGTCGCCATGCCGGGTTCGTAGATCAGGATGTCGACGCCCTTAGCGTTCAACCGCTTCATGATGCCCTGCACCGAGCTCTGGCGGAAATTGTCCGACCCGGTCTTCATCACCAGCCGGTAGATGCCCACGGTCCGCGGCCGCCGCGCGAGGATCTGGTCGGCGATGAAGTCCTTGCGCGTGGCATTGGCCTCGACGATGGCGCGGATCAGGTTCTGCGGCACCGCCGAGTAGTTCGCCAGCAGCTGCTTGGTGTCCTTGGGCAGGCAGTAGCCGCCATAGCCGAAGGAGGGGTTGTTGTAATGCCCGCCGATGCGCGGATCGAGCCCGACGCCCTCGATGATCTGCCGGGTGTCCATGCCATGCGCCATGGCGTAGCTGTCGAGCTCGTTGAAGAAGGCGACGCGCATGGCGAGGTAGGTATTGGCGAAGAGCTTGATCGCCTCGGCCTCGTCGGACCCGGTCAGCAGCACCGGAACCTGCGTGTCGAGCGCGCCCTCGCGCAGCAGATCCGCGACCTGTTGTCCGCGCTCCGAGCGGTCGCCGACGACGATCCGGGACGGGTGGAGGTTGTCGTACAGCGCGCGGCCCTCGCGCAGGAATTCCGGGCTGAAGATCAGCCGGTCGGTGCCCAGCCGCGCGGCCAGGTCGCGGGTGAAGCCGACCGGGATGGTCGACTTGATGACGATGGTGCCGCGGCCCGGCGCGTCCAGCACCTCGCGCACCACCTGCTCGACCGAGGAGGTGTCGAAGAAGTTGGTCCGGGGGTCGTAATTGGTGGGCGTGGCGACGATCACCACGTCCGCCCCGGCGAAGGCGGCCTTGTCGGTGGTGGCCGACAACGTTAGCGGCTTCTCCGCGAGGTAGGCCTCCATCTCCGGGTCGACGATCGGCGAGCGCCGGTCGTTGACCGCGGCGACGCGCGTCGGGTCGACATCGATCGCGGTGACCTTGTGGTGCTGCGCCAGGAGCACGGCGTTGGACAGGCCGACATAGCCGATCCCGGCCACCACGATGTTCTGCTGCTGCGCCATGGCTTCCCCGGTCGCGTCAATGATCCGTGGCGCCGTGCTTAGCCGCTCGAGCCAGCACGGTCCATGCCGCTTGGCTGCCGAGGCGGCCTGGCGGCGCGCAGGCTCGCAATCAGGCGGGGCAACCTGCGCGGCCGATGCCGACCATTCGGCCTGTGGTCACGCTTCCTTCACAATCTGCTCAAGATAGCGGCCGCATTCGTTCTTGGGGTAGCGCCGGACGCGTTAGAGCAGGTCGGGGCGATCGCCGGAAATCAAGGGCATGTTCCTCGACGCCTCGGTCAGGTTAGTGTCGGGCAGCCCCGCCGTCCCGATCGCCGACCTCGCCGACACCCCGGGCGAGTAGGCACTTGATGAGCTGTCGCGCCCCTGGGAGCCGAGCTATCGCGTCCTTGGGGGAGGCGCGCCGGGCTGGAATTCTGGTGAATGCGCTGTCGCTCAAGAAGGTTTTGCATGAACATGTTGAGCGCGACCGCATCGGGCAGGCCGCATAACGAGGCCGAGGCGTGGTGCGCGAGCCTGCGCCGGCGTGCCCAGCGGACCTCCGATCGAGGTGATCGAGTTTCCGGACGGCTGTTACGGCTTGATCCCGGACTGGCGCTAGTACTGGGCGCTGGATGGCCCCCTCGCCGAGACCGGAGGCGAACGTTCCGCCACGTACAATCGTTGCTGCGCCGCCCCGAAGATTGGCTCGACAACTATTTTGCAACGGTCGAGATAAAAGAAAACCGCTTCAGTTTCGGCCATTACGAGCGCGGCAGGATCGTGGTGCCTTACCCCGAGGTTTCGTAATCGACGATAACCGCGTCACGCTCGAGCCGCTCTTCGCCTTCGCTTTGCCCGCGCCGTTCGAAGATTAGCTCCTTCATGCCGCTGTCCCAGCCTCTATAAATAACTCTGCTTCTTACCGCGATGAGCGAGCTGGTCGGTCTAGAATTGTGACAGGCAGTGCGAGAGCGCCTTGCATTCACTACCGGTCGGGGGCGGCTCGCGGCACGCCCGCCCGGAACGCCGGGCACGAGCGCTGCGTGATCCTGTCGGCGCTTGCTGCCGAGGCAGCCGCGGGGCGCGAACCGAAATCTGAACCCTCGCCCGCCTTCGAGAAGACAATTTGCGCTGTGTTACGCCGCTCAACATTTTCAACCGCCCTGGCCGGCGCGGTGCCGTCGGTGAGGTGTTTGGCAGCCAAACACCGCGGCGGGACCCGCTTGCGTCCCCTGCCCTCGCCACCTAAGCGTGCTTCAACCGGAATAGGGAAAGAACGGTGCTTCCTCTTCGCGTCTACAGAGTCTTCCAGCGCTATGCTGACGAGACGGCGGTGCTGCGCCGCCCCAGCCAAGCTCTCGAATCGCAGAGGATCCGGCTTGGCGACATCACCCGGATCGAGGTCCGGCGCAACCGTCTGCATGTCGAGGGCTGGGTCGATGCTACGCGGATCGGGTTGAGCCTCGGCCACGCCACCGCCTGGACCGCCCCCGAACTACCGCGCCCCGGCAGTGCCGAACGCGGTTTCGCCGTCGACATCCCTTTCGTGCCGGGCACGCCCGAGCTTGTGGTCGAACGCGGCACCGAGCGGTTCGAGATCGTCCTGCTTGCCATCGGGCCGGCGGCGCGGCTCTGGGCCCGGCACCGGCTCTGGCCCGGCTTTGCGCTGGCCATCGCCAGCCTGACCCCCGCGATCTGGGCCTGGAAGCGGCATGGCGACCTCACCGCCCGCGAGACGGTCAAGGAGCGACTCAACATCGTGCCGCGCCCCGACGGCGCCGAGATGGCGGCGCGGCTCTTCGCCGACGGCCCCCGCCCGGCGCCGCGCCACCGCTGCGCCACGCTGGTCATGCCGGTCTACAACGCCCGCGAGCTTCTGGTGGAGGCGCTCGACCGGATCGCGCGCCACACCGATCTCGACTGGCGGCTGGTGCTAGTCGAGGATGCCTCGCCCGACCCCGAGATCCGGCCGCTGCTGCGCCGCTGGTGCGCCGAGCCCGGCCGCGCCGACCGCGTGACGCTGATCGAGAACGAGAGCAATCTCGGCTTCATCGGTTCGGTCAACCGCGGGTTCGAAGCGGCGCGGCGCTGGCCCGACGATCCGGTGGTGCTGCTCAACACCGATGCGCTGATGCCCGCGAACTGGCTGTCGCGGTTGCTCGCGCCGCTCGATGACGACAGCGTCGCCTCGGTCACGCCGATGTCGAACGACGCCGAAATCTTTACCGCCCCCGCTATCTGCCAGCGCCACGATCTGGCTCCCGGCCTCGCCGACCGGGTCGATGCCGCGATCGCCGGCCTCGATGCCGCCGCGCTCAACGCCGAGTCCCCGACCGGGGTCGGCTTCTGCATGGCGATGGCGCCGCGCTTCGTTGCGAAACTCCCCGGATTCGACCCTGTCTTCGGCCGCGGCTACGCCGAGGAGAACGACTGGTGCCAGAAGGCGGTCGCGCTCGGCGGCCGGCATGTCGCCGCGCCCAACCTCTTCGTCGAGCATCGCGGAGGCCAGTCCTTCGGCTCGGCCGAGAAGCTGAAGCTGATCGAGCGCAACCTGCAGGAACTGGCACGCCGCCATCCCGGCTACGGCACGGCGGTGCAGGCCTTCATCCGCGAAGACCCGCTGACCACGGCGCGGCTCGCCATTGGCCTCGCCTGGGCCGGGCTGGCGCAGGAGGCGCCGGTGCCGGTCTACCTCGCCCATGCGATGGGCGGCGGCGCCGAGCACGACCTGCAGCGGCGCATCGCGGCAGACACGAAATCGGGCCGTTCGGCGGTGGTGCTGCGCGTCGGCCTGCCACGCCGTTTCGCGCTGGAACTGCACGCGCCGCAGGGCGTCACCCGCGGCCGCACCGCCGGCGAGGGCCTCCTCGCGGATCTCACCGGCCTTCTGCCGCGCCGCCGGGTGATCTATTCCTGCGGCGTCGGCGCCCGCGACGCCGCCGCCCTGCCCGATCTGCTGCTGCGGCTCTCGGGCCGCGGCGAGGGGGCCGTGCCGGGCGGGCCGCAGCCGGTCGAGCTGATGATGCACGACTTCTTCCCGGTCAGCCCCTCCTACACGTTGCTCGGTGCCGACGGGCACTACCACGGCGTGCCGCGCGGCGACGGCCCGCTGGCCGACGACAAGGCGCATCGCTACGAGCGGCCGGGCGGCGTGGTGCTGTCGCTGGCCGAGTGGCAGGCCCGCTGGGGCGCGCTGATCGCCGCCGCCGAGCGGGTGGTGACCTTCGCCGGCTCCGGCCGCGACATCGTCGCTACGGCCTACCCCGAGGCGGCGGATCGCGTCGCCGTGGTGCCGCACGACACCCACACCCTGCCGCCGCGCATCGCGCCGGGGGCAGGCGAGAACGGGCCGGTGATCGGCGTGCTCGGCAATATCGGCTACCAGAAGGGCGCGGCGGTGCTGCGCGACCTGTCGCGGCAGATGTCTCGCAGCGAAACCGGCCGCATCGTGGTGATCGGCCAGATGGACCCGGCCTACCCGCTGGCCCGGCCCTCGCGGGTGCATGGCAGCTACGAGCTGCGCGACCTGCCGGGCCTCGTCGCGCGCTACGGCATCGAGTGCTGGCTGATCCCTTCGGTCTGGCCCGAGACCTTCTCCTTCACCACCCACGAGGCGCTGGCCACGGGCCTGCCGGTCTACGCCTTCGACCTCGGCGCACAGGGCGAGGCGGTCGCCCGCGCCGTGGCTGCGGGCGCGCCGGGCGGGGTGCTGCCTTTGCCCCGGCCGGGGGAGATGTCTAAGGATCTTGGCAGGCTGGCGAGGGACCTCGCCGCGCGGGGCAGGCAGGTCGCAAGTTGAAGAACGAGAAATTCTCCATCAGGAAGCTGCGCGAACGCGGGATCGACGTCGCGCATCGGGGCGGCTGGCGGGCGCGGGTCTCGCTGCCGGTCCACAGCCGGATCGAGGCCCCGGCCGGGCTGAAGCGGACCCAGTACGAGCATTCCCTGCATCTCGGCGCCTTCTCCTACCAAGTGTCGGGATACTGCTTCGCCGCGCGGATTGGCCGGTACTGTTCGTTCGGAGAGAACGTACAGATCGGCCGACAGAACCACGCGATGCACCTGATCTCGACCAGCCCTGCCTTCTACGTGCACAATCGGCTGTTCGATGTCGGTCGGGAGTTTTCTGGCGCGGAGGAGTATGAAGCCTACAAGTTCCAGCATGCTGAACCACCGACTCGGGCGCAGATCACGAGGATCGGTAGCGATGTCTGGATCGGCCACGGCGCCTACATCAAGGCCGGCGTGACGATCGGTCATGGAACGGTCGTGGCCGCGCATGCCGTACTGACCAAATCGGTTCCGCCCTACTCCGTCGTCGCCGGCAATCCTGCGGTTATCAAGAAGAAGCGCCTGCCGGAGAACCTGATTCCGAAAATGGTCAATAGTCACTGGTGGCGCTACGCGCCCTGGCAGCTGACGCATCTGCCGATCTCGGACCCGGTCGCGTTTCTCGCCGGCGTCGCCGAACTCGACGAGGCGCAGGCCTACAAGCCGGACGTAATCGATCTGAGCAAGGAGCTGCCGTGACCGTCGTCGTCTTTCTCCATGTCCCCAAGACCGCCGGGCAGACCATCCATCACCAGCTCGCCGCGGCGGTGGGGCGCGACAAGGTCTCGCCCATCCGCACCCACACGCAGGCTGGGAGGGAAAGCCAGCTGCCGCCGGGCTATCGGCTGCATTCGGGGCATATCGACTGGACCGATCTCGAGACGCTGCCTCAGGATCGCTTCGTCTTCACGGTGCTGCGCGATCCGTGCGAACGGATCGCCTCGTTCTACTTCTTCCTCCGCCGCGAGGCCGAGCGGGCCGCCCCCGGGACCCCGGCCGATCGCCTGCGGGCCAAGGAGTGGTCGACCGACGACTACTTCTTCGGCGGCGATGCGGGCTGGCAGAATTTTGTTAGGGACCATTACGACAACTTCTACTGCTCCTACTTCGCCAGCCGCCGCATGCGGGGCCGTGGCACGCTGTCCGGCCTTTCGTCGGAGGAGGTGGTGCGGCGGGCCCGCGCCGGGCTGGACGGGCTCGACGGCATCTACTGGATCGACGGCCTCGCTGCGCTCGAGGCCGACATGCGGCGCCTCGGGCTGCCCGTGAAGGTGGTCGGCAAGCGCAGAAATGCCGGCGCCCTGCCCTCGGATCAGCTGCGCTGGCCGAAGCTGCTCGACATGTTCGAGACCGATGCCGCCCGCCGCAGGCTCGAAGATTTCCTCGAGCGGGACGATCGCCTGCTCGCCTCGGTTCCCGCCGCCGTGCCCGGCCCCGCGCCAAGCTGGAACGCGCGGCTCCTTTCCGGTCTACGAAGCTGGCTCTGAGGCCGCGGGCGGCCTCAGCGATCCAGAAGCTCGGTGTGGTAGCGCCACAGGAGCAGCAGGCCCATCGCGAGACAGGTCAGGGAGACCAGCACCACGAAGGTCACCGAGACATAGGTGGCGTCGTAGGTGCTGTAGAAGCCGCGTCGCATCAGTCCCATGATGTGCACCAGCGGGTTGAACCACAGGTAGTCGCTGTAGGGCTCGGGGATGGTCTCGAACAGGAAGAAGATACACGACACGATGAAGGCCGGGCGCATCAGGATCGACCAGACCTGCTGGAAGATATTGGAGCGACTGAACAGGTAACAGTTCAGCGTGCCGATCCCAAGGCTGAGCAGGCCGGTGAGCGCGAAGGCCTCGATGATGACCGGCAGGTTCAGCGTCAGCCGTGTGTCGAAGATCAGCAGGCAGCCGCCCAGCACGATGTAGGCCACCATCAGCTGGGTCATGTAGTTCAGCGCGAACCGCGCAAGCAGCGCGTCGAGGAAGGTCACGGTCGGGTAGGCGAGGAGCTGGCGCGAGTAGTTCAACGCGCTCGCGACGGTGCCCTGAACCGCGGTGAAGAGTAGGAAGGGCACCATGCCAGTGGCGTAGAACACCGCGAAGTTGGTGCCGAGGGGCGGCGAACGGAAGGCTGCCGCGAAGACTATGGACAACAGCGCGATGCCGGCGACCGGTTCCAGCACCGCCCAGAGGTAGCCGCCGGGCGAGCGGCCGTAGCGGGACGACATCTCGCGCAGGATCAGCGCCATAATCGATCGGGTCGAAGCGAAACGGCGCCGGGGCGTGCGTGGCCGGGCGAGGGGCAGGGAAGACATGTCCGGGCCGGGCTCCGTGCTCTGGTGGTCAGGGACTTTGGGTTGTATTAACATCGCCCGAAGGCCACAAAAACCCCGGAGGCCGCGGTGAGCGACCCGGCGAAACAAACCCCGCCGGAGCCGGCCTCCAGGGCGCAGCCGGCCGGCCAGTCGCCGTCGCCCGCGCCGAAGCTGGCGGCGGTGTCGGAACGCCCGCAGCCGCCGCAGGGACAGGAGCAAACCGCGATGACGGCGCAGCCGCAGCCCAGCCGCCCCGCCCCGGCGGACAAGCCCGCCGCCCCCGGCCCCAAGCCCAATCCGGGGCCCGCCGCCAAGCCGGGCCAGCCGGCGCCGAAACCCCTGGCCCAGCCGCCGAAACCGCCGGGCCAGGCACCGGGGCAGCCGCCCGCCGCCAAGCCGGGGGGCGTGAACGAGCGGCTGAGCAAGCCGGTCCGCCCCGCCTTCCGGCGCTGGCGGCACGTGCTGGTGGGGCTGAGTTTCCTCGCCTGCGTGGCGCTGCCCTCGGCCGGGGTCGGCACCTATCTGTGGGCCGTGGCGGCCGATCAATACGCTTCGCGCACCGGCTTCTCGGTGCGGCGCGAGGAATCGAACCCGGCGGCCGAGCTCTTGGGCGGGCTGACCAGCCTCTCGGGCTCGAGCTCGACGGACACCGACATCCTCTACGAATACATCCAGAGCCAGCGGCTGGTGGCCGATATCGACGACCAGATCGACCTGCACGCGATCTGGTCGAAGCCCGATTACGACCCGGTCTTCTCGATCGAGCCCGACGCCTCGATCGAGAAGCTCCTGGCCTATTGGAAGGACATGGTGCGCATCTCCTACAGTTCGAGCACTGGGCTGATCGAGGTTGAGGTGCGCGCCTTCACGCCCGAGGACGCCACGTTGGTCGCGCAGACCCTGTTCGATGAGAGCGCTGAGATGATCAACCAGCTCAGCGACATCGCCCGCGAGGACGCGATCCGCTACGCCCGCGAGGAGCTGGACGAGAGCGTCGAGCAGGTGCGCGAGGCGCGCGAGGCGCTGACGTTGTTCCGCAACCAGAACCAGATCGTCGACCCCGAGATCGACCTAAGGAGCCAGAGCGGCGTGCTCAGCACACTCGAGGCGCAGCAGGCCGAGACGCTGATCGAGATCGACCTGTTGCGCGAGACCGTGCCGGAGAGCGACCCGCGGCTCGCGCAGGCGCGGCGCCGGCTGGCGGTAATCGAGGAGCGGATCGCGGCGGAGCGGCGCAAGCTAGGCTTCGAGGGCAACGAGCGCGAGGGCACGATCTTCGCCGATCTCGTCGGCGAGTACGAGCGGCTGGTGGTCGACCGCGAATTCGCCGAGCAGGCCTATGTCTCGGCCCGCGCCGCCTATGACAGCGCCCGCGCCGAGGCGCGGCGCAAGACCCGCTACCTCGCCGCCTACATGGAACCGACCCGGGCCGAGACCGCCGAGTATCCGCGCCGGCTGACACTGCTGGCGCTGGTCTCGCTGTTCCTGTTCCTAGTCTGGTCGGTGGCGGTGCTGGTGATTTACTCGGTCAAGGACCGCCGCTGAGCGCCATGATCCGCTTCGAGCACATGACCAAGATTTTCTCGCTCGAGGGGAAGCGCAAAGTGGTGGCCGAGGACGTCAACCTCACCTTCCCCACCGGGCGGTCGGTGGCGCTCTTGGGCCGCAACGGCGCCGGCAAGTCGACCCTGCTGAAGATGATCGCCGGCACCACCCAGCCGACCTCGGGGCGGATCGTCTCGACTGGCACGATCTCGTGGCCGGTGGGCTTTGCGGGCTCGTTCCACCCGGAGCTGTCGGGGGCGCAGAACTGCCGCTTCATCGGCCGGATCTACGGCGTCGACACCGACGAGCTGATCGAGTTCGTGCGCGAGTTCGCCGAGTTGGGGGTGCATTTCCAGCTGCCGCTCAAGACCTATTCCTCGGGTATGCGCTCGCGGCTGGCCTTCGGCGTGTCGATGGGCGTGGCCTTCGACACCTACCTCGTCGATGAGATCACCGCCGTGGGCGACCAGGCCTTCAAGGCGCGCAGCGACCGGCTGTTCAAGGAGCGGATGAAAACCGCGGGCGCGGTGGTGGTGTCGCACTCGATGGGCCAGATCCGCGAACTGTGCGACGCGGCCGCGGTGCTGGAGAACGGCAAGTTGCTCTATTTCGACGATGTCGACGAGGGCATCAAACGCCACGAGCACAACATGCAGCGCGGCGCCTGAAGCCTTTCGCTGCGAAACATTTCAGAACCGGCCGAGACCGGCCGCGAGGTAGAGGCTGGCGGTGGTCAGCCGGCTCTGGCGGTGCACGCCGGCCCGCGCCAGCGCCAGCGCCCGCAGCGGGCCGTGCCGGGTCCGGGCGTCCCTGACTCGGTCGAGGATGGCGCGGTTCTCGTCCGTCAGTAGCCTCTCGACCCGCGCCAGCGCGTCGAGATTGGCCCCGACCCAGTCGGCGAAGTCGCGCCGCATCACCAGCCGCGCCCGCGCCAGCGAGGCGCGCAGGCCCCGATGCGCGCCCATCTGGTTGCCGCCATGCTGGCGGTAGAGCGCGACCTCCTCGGGGTCGACCACCACCGCGCCGCCTGCGCCGGCGACCAGCAGATAGAGCCACCAGTCGTGATGTTCGGGGCCCGCCGTCACGCCGGAGCGGCGCACCAGATCGAGCGCGCCGGGGCTGAGCACGCTGCTGTGGCCGCTCACCACGTTCTGCGCCAGCGCGTTGGCGAAGCAGGGTGGGATACGCGGCGGGCGGGTGCGGCCAATCGGGCGCAGATCCTCGTCGGTGTAGACGCTCTGCGCGCCGTAGAGCGTGACCGGCCCGCCACGCGCGAGGCCGGTCAGCGCGCGGGCAAGTTTTTCGGGCCGCCAGACGTCGTCCTGGTCCGACAGCGCGACCGGGCCCGAAGGCAGCCCGGGATGGGCGAGCAGCGACAGGAAGTTCGCCGCCGGGCCGCGGCGCGGGCCCTCGACCAGCCGCACATCGTGCCGGCCGGCCTGGGCTTGGGCGAAGTTGGCGACGATCTCGCGCGTCGCGTCGGTCGAGCCGTCATCGCTCACCCATAGGTCCCAGGCGTCGTGGCTCTGCCCGAGAAACGACTCCAGCTGCGCGGGCAGGTGGCGCGCGCCGTTGTAGCTGGCGAGCAGGATGGTGATCCGCGACGGGGTGGGGTCTGTGACGGTCAACGGCGGGCCGATCTTCGAGGTTGAGGCTGCGGGCACTGTTCCCGCGAAACGGCGCCGAGCGCAAACCGGTCGCGCGCTTCCGGTCGTGGTCGGGCCGGGTCTTGCAGCCTTTCGTTAAGTTTTAACCGTGAAGACTCAACCCGGGGGTCCGCCGGCGGGCGGCGGGCGGCGGGCGCAAGGGCGGAGGGGGAGTGCTGGAGATCGCGTTCGTCCGATCGCGCGCCGACGGGCCGGTCAGCCACATGGCCGGGCTGTCGGACCTGCTCTGGCTGCTCGGGGAGGGCGCGGGCCGGCTCTACAGCGACGTGGGCGAGGGCGGCGGGCTGCTGTCGCGCGACGGCGAGCTGCGGCTGTTGGCGCCGAGCGACTATGCCCGCGCCGACGGCCTCTCGGCGCCGCGTGGGCTCTTGCAGGTGCCAATGGGCGGCCAGCCGGCGCTGCTGGTGCTAGGGCGCCATGGCGGCGATCTCGAGTATTTCCGCCCGCGCGGGGAGGACCTGTCTGGCCGCGGCGGGCTGCGGCTCGAGGGCGGGCCGGCGCAGGCCCTCACCGCGCTGGCGGTGGCGGGCGACCTCTTTGTGACCGCGTCGAGGCAGGTGGCCGGGCTGACGGTCTGGGCCCGCGAGGGCGGCGTGCTCCGGCCGGTCTCGGCGGATCTCGGCCCGGCCGCGCCGGGCAAGATCTTCGACGTTGCCATTTTGCCGGAGGCCGGCGGGCTGCGCATGGTGGCGATCCTGTCGGGCAGCGACATGCTGGCGCATGGCCTGCTCTCGCCGGGGGGCGATCTCGGCCCGGTGCGTCGGCTGGGGCCGCATGAGGGGATCTACCTGCACCGTCCGACCGATCTCGAGACGCTGCGCGTGGCGGGCACGGACTACCTGCAGGCCGCCGCGCCCGGCAGCTCCTCCCTGGCGGTGCTGCGCCACGTGCCGGGGGCCGGGCTGCGGATGGTCGACCATTTCGACGACGACCGCGCGACCCGCTTTGCCGGGATCTCGGTGCTGGAGGCGATCGAGATCGACGGGCAGGCCTATCTGGTGGCGGGCGGCCATGACGACGGTCTCAGCCTGATGACGCTGCTGCCGGGCGGGCGGCTGCTGCATCTCGACAGCATCGCCGACGACAGGCGGATGCATCTGGGCGGCGCTGGCGCTGGGGCGCGGCGGTGCGGGGATCGACCTCTTCGTCGGGGGCGAGGCCGACACCGTGGCCGGGATCGGCCTGACCCGGCTCAGGGTCGATCTCGGGCCGATCGGCCGGACGCTGGCGCTGGGGCGGGGCGACGACCGGGTCTCGGGCGGGGCGGGGCGCGACCAGTTGCATGGCGGGGCGGGGGACGACGCGCTTTCGGGCGGCGGCGGCGAGGACGTGCTGATCGACGGGCCGGGGCGCGACGTGCTGACCGGCAGGGCGGGGGCGGATGTCTACGTCTTCCTGCGCGACGGGCAGAGCGACCGGATCACCAATTTCGAGATCGGCACCGACCGGATCGACCTGTCGGGCTGGGGCCGGATCTACCCGGTTGATGCGCTGGAGATCGCGCGCCGGCCGGGCGGGGGCCGGATTTCCTCGAGGGGCGGGGCGGCGACGACCGGCTGCTGGGCGAGCCCGTGGACCCGGAGTTCGACGCCGCCTCGGGGCGGGTGTTCCGGCTCCACTAGGCGGCGCTGGGGCGCGAGCCCGACCTGCCGGGACTGATGGACTGGGCCGGGCAGCTGCTCGCCGGACAACGCAATCTCAAGGGCATCGCCTCGGGTTTTACCCGCTCGCGCGAGTTCGCGCAGCGCTACGGCGAGACGGATACGGGGGAGTTCGCCACCCTGCTCTATGCCAACGTGCTGGACCGGAGGCCCGATCCGGGCGGCTTTGCCGATTGGACCGGGCTGATCGGCAGCGGCGCCCGCAGCCGCGAGCAGGTGCTGATCGGCTTTTCCGAAAGCGCGGAGATGATCGCTCTGGCCGAGATCGATGCATTGCGCTTCTCCCGGGCCGGGGTGCAGGCCCAGATGAGCGACGAGGGGTTCCGGCTCTATCTCTCGACGCTGGGCCGGCTGCCCGACCTAGCGGGCCTGATCGACTGGAGCGGTCGGCTCACGCAGCGCTTCGACCTTGAACGGGTGGTCTGGGGCTTCGTCCAGAGCCGCGAGTTCCAGCAGACCTACGGCCCCCTGTCGGATCGGGATTTCGAGGCGCTGCTCTACGAGAACGTGCTGGGGCGCGCCCCGGACGCGGCGGGTTATGCTGACTGGACCGGGCGGCTGGCCGGCGGCTGGAGCCGCGAGGCGGTGGTGCTGGGCTTTTCGCAGAGCCCCGAATTCATCCGCAACAGCGCCGGGCGGCTCGAGGACTGGATGCGCGGACGACCGGCTCGACGGCAGCGGCGACCATAACCTGCTGATGGGCGGAATCGGGTCCGATGTTTTCGTGTTCCCTCACAAAGATGCGGGGCGGCATGAAATCGCCGACCCGGAAGCCTGTGTTGCTTCAGCTTTGAAGGCTTCGGCTATATTGGGCCGCAGCAGGTCCGGGCCCGGACGACCTTCGGGAAGGGGACCTGATGTTTTCCGACCGCGGGGTCGAGGTGGTCCTGCGCGGCCATGTCGGCCTCACGGATGACATGATCATCGTCTCACGAGCGTCTCACCACGTATGACGACGCCATTCGAGAGCCCGAGCACGGGCCGAGCAGAGAGCAGCCATGCCCCCATCTTCCCATCCGCCCACCGCGTTCGAGCTGGAGATGCTCGACCTGATCAACCGCAGCCGCATCGATCCGGGCGGCATGGCGGCCGAGTTGAGCCGCCTTGCCGGGACGGACAGCGCGATGCTGAACGCGATACGCTATTTCGGCACCGATCTGGCGGCGTTCCGCGCCGACATGGCCGGCCGTGCCGCGGTGGCGCCGCTGGCCTGGAACGACGCGCTGGCCCGCGCGGCGGACGGGCATTCGCGCCTGCTGATCGAGCACGACACCCAATCGCACCGGGTGCGCGACGGCTCCGGAAACTGGCTCGAGCCGCGGCTGAGCGGCCGGGTAGAGGCGCAGGGCTACGACAACTGGACCGCGGTGCGCGAGAACGTCTATTCCTACACCCAGTCGCCGCTGCACGGCCATGCGGGCTTCGTGATCGACTGGGGGCAGGACGACGAGGATTTCGACGCCTCGGGCAATCTGCGCTCGGATTGGAAGTCGCGCGGCGACGGCATGCAGGATCCGGCCGGTCACCGCAACAGCATCCTCGACGCGGCGGTCACCGAGGCCGGGATTGGCGTGCTCGCAGCGCCGGGCGGGCAAGCGGTCGGGCCTTGGGTGGTGACGCAGAATTTCGGCAACCGGCGCGACGCCGAGGCGCAGCTTCTGGGCGTGGTGATCCGCGACGCCGATGGCGACGGCCACTACGATCGGGGCGAGGGGCTGGGCGGCGTCACGGTCACCGCCACCGGCGCGGGCGGCCGTTTCAGCACCACCAGCTGGAGCTCGGGCGGCTACCAGATGGAGCTGCCCGACGGGCACTGGACCGTCAGCTTCTCGGGCGGCGGCCTGATCGGCACGGCGCGCTACGAGGTCGTGATGGGCGCCGAGAACCGCAAGCTCGACGGCTTCGCGGGGGATGCAACCACATTGGCGTCGCGGCGGGTGGTCGGCACCACCGAGGACGACGTACTGCGCGGCAGTTCGGGACAGGACCAGGTGTTGATCGGCCGGGGCGGTGCCGACCGGCTACTGGCCGCGAATGGAAACGACCTGCTTCTCGGCGACGGCTTTATGCCCGAGCTTGCGCCGGATCTCGCGGCGCGGGTGTTCCGGCTCTACCGGGCTACGCTCGACCGCGACCCTGATGCCGGGGGCCTGCGCGACTGGGCCGGGCGGATCTTCGAGGGCGAGGCCGGGATCGGTCAAATCGTGTCCGGCTTTACCAACTCGGCCGAGTTCCGCCAGAACTACGGTGCACTGTCGAACGGCGCCTTCGTCGAGATGCTCTACAATAACGTATTGGACCGCGGCTCGGACGCCAACGGCAAGGCCGACTGGGTCGGCCGCCTGGCGGCGGGGACCAGCCGGGCCGATATCGTGCTGGGCTTCTCCGACAGCGCCGAGCACCGCGCAAAGACCGGGGCTGCCGCCGAGGCCTTCGCCGTGCGTTATTCCGAGTCGGGTTGGACCGACGAGGTATACCGGCTCTACGGGGCAGCGCTTGGTCGCGAGCCCGACATGGAGGGGCTGCGCGACTGGTGCACCCGTCTCGCCGATGGAATGAGTGGCCAGGAAGCTGCCGCGGGATTCGCCGGCAGCCGCGAATTCTCCCTACGTTTCGGCGCGCCCGATGAGGGCGGCTTCGTCGATCTGCTCTACCGCAACGTGCTGGGCCGCGAGGCCGACGCTGCAGGACGGGCGGACTGGGTCGAGCGGCTGGAGACCGGCAGCAGTCGGGCAGAGGTGCTGAACGGCTTCGCTAACTCCCGCGAATATGTCCGGACCACCGAGGCGGCGATCGAGGACTTCGTGCGCGCCGGCGGCACCGATGACTGGCTCTCGGGCGGAGCGGGCGACAACCGGCTGGCCGGTGGCGCCGGGGCCGACGTCTTCGCCTTCTCGGCGGGGCAGGCGGGCGTGAACGAGGTGCTCGACTTCGAGGCCTGGGACACTATCCGGCTCGAGGGCTTCGGCCACGCCTCGGCGGAGGCGGCGCGCGCCGCCTTCCGGCAGGCGGGCGACGATCTGCTCTACGAGGCGCAGGGGGTGACGATCCGGCTGCGCGACACGGCGCCGTCGATGCTGGACGCGCAGTCGATCGAGATCGCCTGACCCCGGCCCGGCGCGGCCCGCTACGGGGCCCGCGCCGGCTTCGCCCCCGCTCAGCTGCGGGCGTAGACGTCCTCGTAGCGGACGATGTCGTCCTCGCCGAGATAGGAGCCGGTCTGCACCTCGATCAGCACCATCGGCACCTTGCCGGGGTTCTCCATCCGGTGCACGGCGCCGAGCGGGATGTAGACGGACTCGTTCTCGGTCACGAGCTTGACCTCGTCGTCGATCGTGACCTTGGCGGTGCCCTGCACCACGATCCAGTGCTCGGAGCGGTGCACGTGGCTCTGCAGGCTCAGCGCCGCGCCGGGATGGACGTGGATGCGCTTGACCTGGAAGCGATCGGCGAGCACCAGCGTCTCGAACCAGCCCCAGGGCCGGTAGTCGACCGGCAGCTGCGTCGCCTGCTTGGCGCCGCGCGCCTTGAGCGCCTGCACCGCCGCCTTGACGTTCTGGCTGTCCGACATGTCGGCGACCATCACCGCGTCGCGCATCGCCACGGCGACGACGTTCTTGAGCCCGATGCCGACCAGCTCGACCTCGCCGCTCTCGGAGCGCAGCAGCGAATTCTCGCAGTCGAAGGCGGTGGCGTTCTCAGAGATGGCGTTGCCGGCCTCGTCGCGCGGCGATTCCTGCCAAACCGACTCCCAGCTGCCGAGGTCCGACCAGTGGTCGTCGAAGCGCACGACGCTGACGTTTCGGGCCTTTTCCATCACCGCGTAGTCGATCGAGTCCTCGGGCACGCGGGCCCAGAGGTCGGGGTCGATGCGGGTGAAGTCCAGATCCTCGCGCCCGGCCTCGAGCGCGGCTGAGACGGTCTGGAACACCTCTGGCGCGTGTTCGCGGAAGGCGGCGATCAGGGTCTCGGCCGAGGCGAGGAACACGCCGGCGTTCCACAGGTAGCGCGTGTCCGCGAACAACTCGGCGGCGCGGTCGGCGTCGGGCTTCTCGATGAAGCGGGTGAGCTCGCGCACGCCTTCATGGGTGAGCGCGCCCGCCTCGAGCCAGCCATAGCCGGTCTCGGGCCGCAAGGGCGCGATGCCGAAGGTAATGATCCGGCCCTCGCGCGCGGCCATCGCGCCCGCGCGCACCGCGGCGCGGAAGGCGTCCGGGTCGGCCACGGCGTGGTCGGAGGGCACCAGCAGGATCAGCGCCTCGGGGTCGCGCCGCGCGGCGCAGAGCGCGGCGGCGATCGCCGCGGGCGCGGTGTTGCGGCCCTCGGGCTCGATCAGGATGCCCGACGGCGTCACGCCGACATCGTCGAGCTGCTCGCGCACGATGAAGCGAAAGGCGTCGCCGGTGATCACGAGCGGATCGGCGAAGCCCTCCCCGGCGAAGCGCCGCGCCGAGGCCTGGAACAGGCTGTCCTCGCCGAGGATCTCGGCGAACTGCTTGGGGTAGCTCTTGCGCGAGAGCGGCCACAGGCGGGTGCCGGAGCCGCCGCAGAGCAGGACGGGGGTGATCATCTTCTAGTTTCCTTCCTGTCGTCGACTGCCCGGTGGCAAATGACATGATCGAACCAATTCAGGATTTCATGCCGGGGCCGGATTCGAACAATTCCCGGTCGGTCGCGTAGTAGGTCGAGACGCGCTGCACGAGATCGTCGTCGAAATAAGACGCTTTGGACAGCTTCGGCCCGGCGATGATCTCGGCTGGCAGGAGATCGGCTGCGCCGGCCTGGAACTCTCCCCGGCCGCTGCCCGTCGTGTTCTCCGGCTGACGGGCAAGCTGGAGGCCGCTCCGGGCTTCGAGCATGTCGATAGCCTCATTGATCCGGGTCACGGGATAGAAACGGTCCCAGTCGATTCCTTCGAGATAGAGATGCTGGGGGCGCCAGTGCGGATCGAGTTGCCGAGGATCTTGGGAGGTGATCGTGGTCACGAAGTCGCGGAAGCTGATGCCGCGGTCGAAGTCGGGAGCATCCAGGCCAAGCGCGGCTTGCACGGCCCACACCACCCTTCGGGTATGGTGCTGGTTGCCCTCGTCGAGCCTGTTAAGCACGAATTTCTCGACATAGGCGCTGAGCAGCCGCTCGGCGGGATCGCGCAGGATCGCGAACTTCAGATAGGAGGGGTCCGCGATCACCCGCCGCGCCTCCTGCTCCTCGTAGTCGGAGAGCTGAGCGCCGGTCCGCACGTGGTCGGTGAGAAGATGGATATGCGGCAGGATATAGTCGATGTCGGGCAGCCCAGAGACCCGGACCATCTGCCGCTTCATGAAGGTGCAGGCGTTCTTGCCGATCGGACAGTAGACAACCTTAGCCGGGTGGCTCACGAAGACTTGGTTGAGCGGCCAGCCCAAAGGTGTCTTGAGGGCACGCGGCGACTGCCGGAACTCGTCCGAACCCATGATGACATCATGCATCTTGACGGTCGTGTCGAAGCTTGGCGGTGTATCGGGATTGGGAGGGCGCCTCAGGAAGAACCTGAACGCTTCTGCGACCTCGGAGTGGGGAACGCTCATCGGATCATGCCCCCTTTCTGTAGATGGTCGTGGCTGCGGATCGCACCGCGACGACGAAGTCACCGCGGTGCGATCCGCGCGTGTCCAGGCATGTGGGCCGGCTCGCCATGAAAGGGGGGATGGCGCCCGGGAGGGTCATGACGCCGGTCCTGCGAAAAGGTGCCGCACCATCTCAGCTCTTCTCGTCCAGTCGGTCCATGATCTCGCGCAGCCGGTCTTCGTAGCGCCTGGCGATCGCGGGGGCGGAAAAGTTCTGCCGGATATGGGCATAGGCCGCCTCAACCTTGGCCGCGCGGGCCTTGGGGTCGTCGAAGGCGGCGCGCAGCTGACGCGCGGCGTCCTCGATCGAGGGATCGCCCCAGGCCGAGCCGGGACGCACGAAGATGTAGTCGCCGGGGCGCAATTCCACCTTCCGGGAGTCGACCAGCCAAGTGGTCTCCTCCGAGCAGAAATCCATGTTGCCCGAATAGGCGGTGCAGACTACTGGCACCTTCAGCGCCATCGCCTCGATCATGCCGAAGCCCCAGCCCTCGGACCTGTGCAGCGAGATGTAGCAGTCCGCGCCGGCCTTGAGCTGCAAGAGCTCGCGGTAGTTCAGCGTCTCGTTCATCAGCACGATGCGCGGGTCGTTTGAGATGATCGCGTCGATCCGGTTCCACAGATCGACTTGCACCGGGTCGAACACGCTGTCGCGGTTCTGCGTCTTCACCACCAGCCGCGCGTTCGGCACGCCCTCGAAGGCCTTCTGGAACGCCGTGAGCACCGAGACCGGGTTCTTGCGCTGCACGAAGGAGAAGCTGTCGAAGGCGACGAGGCAGACAAAGTGGCTGTCATCGAATCGGAAGCGGCGATTGACGAAGCCGCGCGCGGCCGCGTGGGCGATGTCAGGATGCTCCTCGTAGCACATGCCGACATTGACCACCGGCTTGCCCTTGGCATCGGGCTTGTAGATCTCGACGCCGTATTCGGTCGAGACCCAGATCTCGTCAAGAAGCTCCATTCCGAGGTAGTGGCAATAGGCCGGCTTGTCGAGTTCCCAGAAGAAGTAGCCGATGTTGTAGGCGCCCGAGAACACGTCGGGCTGGTAGGCGAAGGCCAGTGGCGTGGACTCGGCGTTGAGGTGGATCAGGTTGATCTTGGCCGGGCCGTAATCCTCGATCAGCGTCTCCGAGCTGAAGCCCTCAGGGGCGGGGTTGTCGAGGTCAAAATCGACGCCGCGGACGCTGAGTTCGGTCTCGCGTAGGATCGCGGCCGAAAGGCGGGTCGCCTGGCCCAGCCCTGAGGCCTTGGCCAGCGGGCCGATCAGCTGCACGTCGACCTTCTCGCGATCCGGGTCGGGGATCGCCAGGGAAGCGGCCTCGTAGCGGTGCCCACGGGAGTCGCGGGTTAGGAAGGAATAGCTGTCGAGATCGAAGGACGCACCCCGCAGCAGGCGGGCGTAGCGGTCGCGCGACAGCGTCAGTTCGACGGGGGGGGCGGCCTCTTCCTCGGGGGTCTCGGATTCCAACTGCACCTTGAGCAGACGATTGGCGAAGTCTTCGAGATCCGAGCTGCCATTCGGGTTGTCCGGGTTCGGCGCGAGCAGCGCTCTGATCTGTGCGCGGGGGACATAGCGCAACAGATCGGGCCGGCTGACCGCCTGCAACAGGATGATCAGTATCAGCGTCTTGCGTCCCTCGGCGGTGCCGGGGTCTAGGAAATGCAGCTTGGGATTGTCCCGGTAATAGCGATCCGTGAAATAGCTCAGGGGGAAGGCCTCGAGCCGCCTGTCGAACGGGACCGCGCGCAACGCATCGGCATAGCGGTCGGGGACAAGACAGTCCTCCAGACGCAGATGCACGACATCCTGATTGACCCACCAGAACACCATGTCCAGAAAATTGTCGCGGTCGCTGAGGTCGAGCTTGGCCATCAGGTCACGGCGGTTCGCCAGCCGCCACCACATGATGCGGCTCAGCGCATGGCTTTGCCCGCCCATGAGCAGCGGCGCGTTCAGATAATCGATCTGCTCGGCTGAGATCGGGGTGCGGCGCTTGTCTTGAGCCCGATAGGCGGTCAGATACCAGTAGAGGAAGCGGTCGGCGTTATCGAGGCCCTTCTCCACCGTGAACTGCGCGTCCAACCGCATGCGGTAGCGCGTGAAGTCGAGATAGGCCGGCTGACCGCTCTCGGGAATGTCGGGGATCAGCCGCTCCGTAGTGAACATCGTGGCGTGCCGCTCAAGGGCGGGCTGGACGACCGGCGGCAGCCGCGCCTCGCCGGGCGGGGTCTCCTCCAGTTGCTCCAGCAAGGTCGCCAGTTCTGATTTCAGCGCGAAGCGGCAACGCGTCACGATGTCCGCGCCGACGCCCGGATTGGTGTCGTCGGCCTGCAGATCGAGACTGCCCAGCTCGACCGCGCCGGCCCCCTCGGTTCGGACGCTGATCCGGCCGCCGGCGGCGGCGGCCTTCTGGTAGAGCGCATCCGACAGGCCGAACTGGAAGCCGCAGGCCGCGTCGCCGCCGGTCACGGCGCGCACATCCTCGCGGATCGCGTCGGCGATGCCGGCGTCGAGCAGCGTCTCGCCGGCATAGAGCGCCACCGGCACCCGCCCCTTCCTGCTCTCGCGGTGGATCACCCAGCCGCGAATCACCCCCTCGTCGGACAGCCCGTCCACATTGCCGCGGAAGGCACCGCGATACTGATGGCTGTTGTAATCGAATGGGCCCTTGATCGCCCGGCGGGCGGCCGAGCGGAGCTTGCGGGTCAGGGGGATGCCGGCGGCGCTCATCAGGCTTTCCCGGCTCAGGTGAGAGCGTCGTAGTCGGACTTGGCCATCATCTCGGCCAGCCCGCGCAGGTCGACCTTGGGCTCCCAGCCGAGCTTCTCGCGCGCCTTGGAGGCGTCGCCGATCAGCAGGTCGACCTCGGCCGGGCGGAAGAATTTCTCGTTGATCTCGACGATCCGCTTGCCGGTCTTGTGGTCGGTCGCGGTCTCGTTCACGCCTTCGCCTTCCCAGATCAGCTCCATGCCCAGCACGCCGGCGGCGTAGGTGACGAAGTCGCGGATCGTGGTGGTGACGCCGGTGGCCAGAACGTAGTCGTCGGCCTCATCCTGCTGCAGCATGCGCCACATGCCCTCGACATAGTCGCCGGCGAAACCCCAGTCACGCTTGGCATCCATGTTGCCGAGTTGGATCGCCTCGGTGCCGCCATGCGCGAGCTTGGCAAGGCCCAGCGTGATCTTGCGGGTGACGAATTCCTTGCCGCGCAGCGGGCTCTCGTGATTGAACAGGATGCCCGAGGAGGCATGCATCCCGAAACTCTCGCGGTAGTTCATGGTGATGTAGTGGCCATAGACCTTGGCCACGCCGTAGGGCGAACGCGGGTAGAGCGGGGTGGTCTCGCGCTGCGGCACCTCCTGCACGAGGCCGAACATCTCGGAGGTCGAGGCCTGGTAGAAGCGGCAGTCGGGGCGCAGCGTGCGCAGCGTGTCGAGGATACGGATCACGCCCATGCCGTCGACATCGGCGGTGTAGATCGGCAGGTCCCAAGAGGTGCCGACGAAGCTCTGGGCGGCGAGGTTGTAGAACTCGTCCATCGCGACGTCGCGGATCACGCGGAAGATGTTGTTCTGCTCGGAGAGGTCGAACTCGTGTAGACGCACCTTGTCGGTGATGCCGAGGATGTCGAGCCGGGTGGTCTCGGGATGAGAGATCCGCCGCACGCCGCCATGAACCTCGTAGCCCTTCTCGAGCAGAAGCTTGGCCAGATAGGCGCCGTCTTGGCCGGTGATGCCGGTGATGAATGCAGTTTTCATTTTGGTCCTCTGCTCGACGAACTTAGCGAAGTCTCCGTGTCCGCTACCTCATAGTGAGCGGCCTGCGGGACTTCAATCTGAAGCTTCCCCACCCCGGGGAGGTCGTCCCGGAGGCGGTGCACTCTCATTTTCGGGAATGAAGGATGATGAATTGGCCCGGCGTTTCCGGCCGGATTTCTGCGTCGGGGTTCGTCAGCAGATGCGTGCCATCTTCCCGGATGTCGTAGACGGTCTGTCCGCCCCAGGTCTCGATGCTCATGCCGGCCTGCCGGACCAGATCGAAGGTTTGCTCGAGGGTGTAGTGGCGGGTATGGAACTTGTGCTGCGCCGGACGGAATGGCATCAATTCCTCGTTCGGTGTGGACAGGAAAAGATGTCCACCAGGTTTCAGCGACCTGCCGACTGCCCGAACAAGTTCCGGACCATCTTCTACATGTTCGACGCTCTCGAAGCAGAAGGCGAAGTCGAAACACGCCTCGGGCAGTTCGAAGGGCCATGTCTTGCAACTGTAGAACACGCCGGGGCATGCATAGGCCTCGGACGCCAGGGCGATGGCTTCGCTGGACGCGTCGATGGCGAGCAGGCTAAGATTCCGAGCCGCCGCCATGTAGCTGCCGTAGCCATTGCCACAGAACAGGTCCAAGCCGAACCCGGGGGCCGAGAGCCGACTGATTCCGAACTCGTACCTGCGGCGATGGTCGCCCCTGATTTCATCCAGGCTCGCAGCGAACTGTCGTTCGCCGGAGCGTAGCGAGAGATCGTGGCTCGAACTGGTCATGCGGCGATCCTATTAAGTTCGTCGCGGCATGCCTGTCCATGCCGTTCGGGGCCGTGATGGCGGGAAATGAAATCTGCGGCATTTCGGCCTTTCGCCGCGGCTTGTTCGGGATCCTGCGCAAGCTGGTCGAGGGCGGTAATCAGAGAATCTATGCGAACCTCGGCCCAAGTAAAATGGCTCTTGATATCTCCCAGCGCTGCATCCCCCACATGCGTGAGATAGTAATCAATCGGTACGGCGAATTCTGGAAGGAGGAACTCGGTCGGACCAGAGTAACGGGTCGCGGCGATGGCCTTACCATGTATCATCGCTTCAATGATTCCGCGGCCTAGGCCTTCGGCCCTGTGAGGAGATACGTAGGCATCGAAGCTCGATAGAAGTGCCTTCATTTCCTCCTGTGATAACGCCGCATCGACTAATTCTATGCGCTTATCTAGAGAAGCGAGATAAAGGAAGTCGTCAACATCCATATTTCTAACGAGATGCGAGGCTTCAACGCTGTACTTTATAATAAGACGAACGTTCTCTTTCGGCCTGTGACTAAAGCATTCTAGGAAGGCGAGGATCAAGGCATTGGGGTCTTTGCGCGCCGCCATAGAATTAAAGTCGAATATGTATCCGAATGTGAACGGCGTGTTCCGATCCCCAGCCGCGGGCTGTGGGACCGCAGTTTCTTGGTGCAGGGGCATCTGCACCACAGGACGATCGGTATGCGCCGCAAAGCAGTTTTTCAGGAACATGTTCGAGACCCATATCTCGTCCAAGGCGGACAAGCCTGCTTGATGAGCGTCCGGGAGTTCGGGGAACTCCCAATACGGGGCGCCGATATTGTATCGACCGGTGAACAGCTCGGGGGCCTGTTTCTTAATCAAATTAATGGCCGGTAGATTGTGACAGAAGAGGTTCGTATCATATTTTGGCCTTTCGACCACAAGTTCATCGATTATAGGGTTGCGCATTTCCCGTCTTATAGAACTGTAGTTCTGCTCAATGACGCAGACCGGAATCCCGGTGGCCCGCATAGCTGCAACCTTGTCCTGGAGTTCCAGCCCTAAGCCATGCATCCCAAAGGGCATACCGATCACGTTGATGCCGTTCACTGGAGACCTCCGCGGATTTCCTGAATGCGCTGCAGAAGTTTTCTCCCGACCGCCTGTCGTGAGAACTGCTCCTGAATCGTACGCTTGCCCTGTCTGGCGATCTTTTCCCTAAACACGATGTCCTCATGCACCCGTCGCATATGACGGGCAGCATCTCGTGCATCTGGTTCCGCCCATATGGTTTCCTGTTGGTGATACGCATCCGGAGACATCAGCACCCGATCGAACCGGACAAGACAGGAATTCTCGTCATTCATGAAGTCCAGATTTCCGGAGTATCCGGTGCCGATCGTCGGCTTGCCGTATCCCATGGCTTCGGCCATGGTCAGCCCGAAGCCTTCTGCCCTGTGCAGCGAGACATAGGCGTCGCAACGCATATAGAGCGAGGCATTCTCGTCATCCGACAGCGTTTCCTCAATGATCACGACCCGGGGATCGAGACGCGCCTTAACCTTGAACCGTTCAAAAGCGTCCCGGTTTTCCCGGGAGGCCTGCCGGATCATACTCTTGAACACCATAGAAACCGGTTTGCCGCGATCCGGGAACGCTATCTGGAAGGCCCTCAGTACCGCTTCGGGGTTTTTTCGCGCCATTGTCGAGTCCACGCTGAAGGTGAACAGGAAGGCGAAGTTGTCTTCCGGAATTCCGAACCTGCTTCTAGGCGTGAGCATATCTGGGTAATGAAGTTCAACGGGTATGGGGAAGGCATGCACGGGAACATCCATTCTTTTCCGTGCGGCTTCGGCAATGAAGTTGGAGAGACCCCAGTATTCGTCGATCCGCCTCGTGTCTGCCAAGTAAGTGGGCATGGTTTCCAACTCCCAAGCCCCATAGCAGATGTTGTAGTGATTGTTGATTATGTCGGATCCGTTTGACTTCACGATCCTTTCGATCCGCGTGACATCCCCGACGAAGATATTAACTTTGGACCCATATTCGCTGGGTTCTACGAACTCCGTATCACCCTCCCGATGAATGGAGTTGTTGAAATTGATGGCCCGTGGGCGAATCCACTCTGCGTTCTCGGATAGAGCGGCGCTAAGGGCGAGATGGCAGTTCCTCGCCATGACGGCGAGACCAGTATGAATGTTGAACGGCCCGAAAATGTTCGAGATGTGGCGGTCGGGAAGTGCTGCAAGGCTCTGTATGGCGGTACCGAAGGTAAAGCTTTCCACCATGAAGCCGATCTCACGGGCATCGGCAGACATGCCCGCAGTCTGTGGCGAATGACAGCCCAGCATCTCGAAGTCTATAGTCGCCGTTTCCTGCTCGTTGTCGAGAGCCCATCGGGGAATGGGGATCGTCAAGTCTACGCCCCCAACCTGTAGGTCGCCGGGCCGGTTTTGCTCAAACCTGTATTTCTTCAAAACCTTACCGTCGGCCCTTACGATCAGGGTGTTCGCTGTCAGCATCTCCGAAAGGTAGGCCCGGACATTGCCGAGCCTCAACTCAATGTCTTCGTTCGTCTGATGAGCCATCATGATGCGGAGCCGGGAGTTGCGCCCATCGCTCCAGACTCCGATGGTCTCCGCTTTGTGCCACCCGAACGGCATGAAGGATTTGTTGAAGCAGCCGGGTTCGATCTTGATACAATCTCCGACGGAGATCATCTGGGCTGCGACAGGGGCCGCCACCGCCATCTCGTATAGCGCGAGCGACAAAGCGCGCCGGTCCTCGCTTTGCACTGTCTCCTTAGGAGAGTGGCCCGCATCACAGCGAAGTTCCAGCAAGACCTCCCCAGTGGGCGATTGTAGCCCTGCGGGAATGTCGAACTGAAGATCTACTTTCTGGGTCGATTGGAAGATATGTTCCTTCAGCACGGTCCTGTCGCAAAGGATCTGAAGGGTTACGGGCTTGTTCGGGGCCGCCATGCTGGATAGCGAGAGCGTTACATCCACCGATTTTGTTCTTCCTGCGGGAAGACGGAATGAGAGAAAGGCGTTGTCCGGGCCGGTCCAGTGATGGTCCGGCGCAGGTGGGAACCAGCCTCCGCCTACACAGAACTTGTCTGCCGCACCCCCGCTGCCGAACTGCAATGTTTCGTTGATGGGAAATTTTAGGCCGGTCGCCGCCACCTGAGTTCGCCCGTGATTTTCCCAAGAGATGTTGAGAAGGGACTTCAGAGTGGTCGTATGTGCGACGCCGGACTTCTCGAAGGAGGGAACACCCTCCTTCAGGGTATTCCAGAATTGAGGAGACAGGATTTCCATGCCATAGGCTGGCTCGCTTGCCCGGTTCGTCCAGGTTTCCGCCAGCGGGAAAGGATCTTTTCCAAAATACGGACTCTCGCTCAGGATGCTCGAAGTGAGCGCGCCCACGCCTTTTACTTTGGGATCGGCCAGCAATGCATAGGGGTTTTCGTTGATCACCGAGACATTAGGGAAGCGCCGCAAGAAACGTATCTGGTCGGCGCTGTCATGAAGATAGGGGTGAGGTTTGAAGTACACGGACTTGAAACGGGCGCAGAACTCCTCAATGGCCGCCGCACAATCCTGCAGTGAAACAAGACCATCTCCCGAGATCAGCGCCGCGTCCACGTCGACCTGCCCGAACAGGACAGCAGAATTATCTGCAAGTTTGGAGGTGTAACCCTTAAGAGTTTCCGCCGCTTTCATCTGCGCCGAGAAATATTTGTCGTCCTTAGGCATATGGAGCGGTTTCAGCGACTTCGAATCGATGTAGTTCGTTTCAAGCATGAACTTGTAGTCCTGCATGAATCGAAGCGGGTGTATCGCGAGGGAAACGTAGGGAACCTTTAGGATATCGAATATGCGTTTCTGGAACGGGGAAACTTCAAACCCTACCACGAAGGCTTCTTCGAAGTAGGGGCGCAAGATCTCGATCGCCTCCGGGGGGGGCGTCATGTTGTAACTTTTCACCCATCCTACTGTGGACGGGTCCAGATCCAGAGTCTCGTAGACTGCTCTTACGGGAAGGCTATCCTGCGCCCCGTCATCCCATACGAAATTCTTAGGTTCTGTATCGAACGCCCTTCTCAGACTTATGGAAAGCCAGTTGAAGATGTTTTTGCTGATGGCATTCTGCATGCCGGACTTGGCCTGCGTCTGCCCGGGGAACGGTCGCATAAAATCGGCGATAACCGTAGGAATGCGGCTGCCGATGCGCGCCTGGCTGGATATCGGGGTGAATCTGGAAAGCATGCGGCCCATCTCAAAGCACCTCGCGAGGGGACGATTTGATGACCCTGTCCAGGGTCTGCAATTGGGTGATTAGCGTTTCCATGCGGTCCACGGGGATCATGTTCGGCCCGTCCGAGGGCGCGTTTTCAGGATCCTCGTGGGTCTCGATGAACAGCCCGGCGACGCCCACGGCCACGGCCGCGCGCGCGAGAACCGGCGCAAATTCGCGCTGTCCACCTGAGGTAGTGCCCTGACCGCCGGGCTGTTGCACCGAATGGGTGGCGTCGAAGATCACCGGATAGCCGGACCGGGCCATGATCGGCAGGCCGCGGAAATCCGACACCAACGTGTTGTAGCCAAAGGACGTACCGCGGTCGCAAAGCATGATGCGCTCGTTGCCAGTCGAGGCGATCTTGGCGGCAACATTCTGCATGTCCCACGGCGCGAGGAACTGGCCCTTCTTGACGTTGAGCGCGGCGCCCGTCTCGCCGGCCGCCAGCAGCAGGTCGGTCTGGCGGCACAGGAAGGCCGGAATCTGTAGCACGTCCACCGCTTCAGCTGCGCGCGCGCATTGTGCCGCATCATGGATGTCGGTCAGCACTGGACAGCCAAACTCGTCGCGGATCTTCGACAGGATCGACAGCCCCTCGTCGATGCCCAAGCCGCGCTGGGTAGACAACGAAGAGCGGTTTGCCTTGTCGTAGCTGCCCTTGAAAATGAACCGGATACCGCTTGGCGCGCAGGCGGCGGCGATCCGCTCGGCCATCATCCGGCTGTGATCAAGGCTCTCCAACTGGCACGGGCCGGTGATCAGGGTGAAGGGGAGGTTGGAAGCAACCCGAATTCCCCCGACGTCGACCTCTTTTGTTTCAGTCATACCTTGTCCAGGTCCTCGGCATGTTGCATGGCGCTAGGGCGGCTACGTGACGAAAGCTCGAAGTCTTTCGCGGGATACGTACCGACGCCGAAATGGTAACGGCCGGGGACGCGACGCCCCTCCCCCGTAACAATCGAAACTCCAACGGGACAGTCACGGGCGGCGATGCCCCCTTCCACCGACGTGATTCTGCGGGGAAATGGGCCGATACCGGTCATCCCGGTCCCACGCCGAGAAGGATCTCCATGAGCTTCGGGATCCGCCCGGCATTCCTAGCGCTTTGGCGAAGATCAGCTTTAAATTCGGCAAAGCAGCTAGGATGGCGGTCGTGCTCATTTCAATTCCACCTTCAGGCGACGCCTGCCCGCAGGCAGTCATGGATATGCAGCACACCAAGAGGGCGGGTCTGCGCATCAACGACCATCAAGGCCGAGATCTTGCGCTCGTTCATCATCGCCAGGGCCCTTGCCGCTAGCATGTCGCCGGGTACCATGATCGGATTGGGGTTGGCGATCTCTCCAGCGTGATGGGTCATCAGCGTCGCCATGTTGCGGCGTAGATCGCCGTCGGAGACAACGCCGACGAGTTGGCCTGCGCGGACCACCCCGGCAATCCCGAACCCCTTCGAGGTCATCACCAAGAGCGTTTCGCTCATCGAGGCCGCTGCATCCACCAGCGGCAACTCCCCAGGACCATGCATCAACTGATCCACAGTCATCATCTGCGCACCGAGCTTTCCGCCCGGGTGGAACACGCTGAAGTTCTTCGGCTTGAAGCCCCGCTGCTTCATCAACGAGACGGCCAACGCATCCCCCAGAGCCAGCGTCAGGGTCGTTGAGGTGGTCGGCGCCATGCCGATTGGGCAGGCCTCGGGCGCGGAGGGCAGCGCCAGACGGTAGTCGGCCGCCTTCATCAGCGTGCTCTCCGGGCGTGAAGAGATGGCCACCATCGGTACCGAGAAGCGGCGGGTATGCGCGACGATGTCGCGCAGTTCCGCGGTCTCGCCGCTATTGGAAATCAGCAGGCAGATGTCGTGCTCGGTGATCATGCCGAGATCGCCGTGGCTCGCCTCGGTGGCGTGCACGAAATAGGACGGCGTTCCGGTCGAGGCGAAGGTGGCTGAGATCTTCCGGCCGATATGGCCAGACTTGCCCACGCCGGAGACGATGACCCGGCCGCTGGTGTTCAGGATCAGTTCGACGACCGCGTCGAAATCCTCGGGCATGCGGTCCGCCATCTTCAGGATGGCTTCCGACTCAACGCGCAGGACCTTCCGGCCCGCCTCGGTGATTGCCGAAAGCTCGGTAGTCAGGTCCTTCAACGTGCTATCTCCGTAGGATCACTGCTTTCGTGGAACGGGCCAGGTCGGTTCGTGCCTCGTCCCATGGTCCACGTTGGACCGCCTCTGTCCGCGAAGTTTCCTATACCAGCGACCAATGTATGACAACGCACGAGATATGCGAAAAGGCTGCTTGCAGCCATAGGACGTAATTCGATCGGATGCGTATGTTTAAAGGTGAGAGTTTCGGCTATGGGCTGCTGCCGGTCCCGTAAACACGAGCGGGTGGTGTCCCACCGCTTGGTGTAGGAGGTCGCGCGCGGAGCCCCCGGCGTAGCGCAGCGCGCGGCCGAGTGTGACGCTGGCGGCCATCGTCGATCTTCGTGAAGGTTTGGGTTGCGAGACCTTGAACCGATACGGAGATGACGATGACCGACGACAGAATGGCGCTGATCGAGTTGGTTGAGAAGCAGGCG
>NZ_JBTLRM010000035.1:0-40905 GCF_054482755.1 Roseivivax sp. CAU 1761 | reverse complement strand
GCCGCGCCGGGCCCGGAGCGGCCCGGTTCCGGCGGCGCGGCGCGCACCAGCCAGGTGGAGGCCCCGGCGGCAGAGGCGGGCGCCGCCGAGCGCCCCGCGACGGGCGGCGTGGCGCGCGGCGCCTCCGAGGTCGAGGCGCGGCCCGGCACCGATGCCGACACGCCGCGCAAGGCGCCGCAGCCGGGCAGCGGTGGCGCAGCCTCCGTCGAGGCGCAGCCGGAAGGCCGGGTGAAGCCGTCGCGGACGCTGCCGGGGCAGGACGACCTGGCCGGCCGCAAGGGCAGCTGGCGCTACGAGCGCAAGGACTGAGAGGGAGACGAAGCGGATGCCAGGCAAGGACGATCGGACAGCGCGGCAGGGGCGCATCATCGCGCTCGTGATCGCCGGGATCGGCCTTGCCTGGATCGCGGCGACGGCCCTCGGATCGGCGCTGGACTGGAGCCAGCGCACGCGCGCCTTCTTCGACCTCGCGGCGCTCGCGGGTTTCGGAACGGCGATTTTCATGATCTATCAGCTCTGGCGCGCGCGCCGGAAGGACGAGGACTGAGCCAATGCTGAAGGACGAAGACCGCATCTTCACCAACCTCTACGGGATGCACGACCGCAGCCTCGCCGGCGCCAAGCAGCGCGGCCATTGGGACGGCACCGCCGACCTGATCAAGAAGGGCCGCGACTGGATCGTGCAGGAGATGAAGGATTCGGGCCTGCGCGGGCGCGGCGGCGCCGGCTTCCCCACCGGCCTGAAATGGTCCTTCATGCCGAAGGAAAGCGACGGCCGGCCGGCCTACCTGGTGGTCAATGCCGACGAATCCGAGCCCGGCACCTGCAAGGACCGGGAGATCATGCGCCACGATCCGCACACGCTGATCGAGGGCTGCCTGATCGCCTCCTTCGCGATGAACGCGCATGTCTGCTACATCTACATCCGCGGCGAATACATCCGCGAGCGCGAGGCGCTGCAGGCGGCCATCGACGCGGCCTATGACGACGGTCTGGTGGGCAAGAACGCCGCCGGGTCGGGCTGGGATTTCGACATCTACATCGCCCACGGCGCCGGCGCCTATATCTGCGGCGAGGAAACCGCGCTGCTGGAAAGCCTCGAGGGCAAGAAGGGCATGCCGCGGATGAAGCCGCCCTTCCCGGCGGGCGCCGGGCTCTACGGCTGCCCGACCACGGTGAACAACGTCGAATCGATCGCCGTGGTGCCGACCATCCTGCGCCGCGGCGCGGAGTGGTTCTCGTCCTTCGGGCGGCCCAACAATGCCGGCACCAAGGTCTTTGCCATTTCCGGCCACGTCAACCGGCCCTGCGTCGTCGAGGAGGCGATGTCGATCTCCTTCGAGGAGCTGATCGAGCGCCATTGCGGCGGCATCCGCGGCGGCTGGGACAACCTCAAGGCGGTGATCCCGGGCGGCTCCTCGGTGCCCTGCATCCGCGGCGAGAACATGCGCGACGCGATCATGGATTTCGACTGGCTCAAGGAGCAGCGCTCGGGGCTCGGCACCGCCGCGGTCATCGTGATGGACAAGCAGACCGACATGATCAAGGCGATCTGGCGGCTGGCGAAGTTCTACAAGCACGAGAGCTGCGGCCAGTGCACGCCGTGCCGCGAGGGCTCGGGCTGGATGATGCGGGTGATGGAGCGGCTGGTCCGCGGCGAGGCCGAGATCGAGGAGATCGACATGCTGTTCGACGTCTCCAAGCAGATCGAGGGCCACACGATCTGCGCGCTGGGCGACGCCGCGGCCTGGCCGATCCAGGGCCTGATCCGCAATTTCCGCGACGAGATCGAGGACCGCATCCGCGGCCGCAGCGGCGCCATCGCCGCCGAGTAAGGGCCGCGGACCGCGTCCGGGCGCATCCCGGGACGGTCCCGGGCGCCCGCCCGCGCGGCGGCGCGCTACGGCGATGCTGCGGGCGGGCTGGACGCTGGCCCCGGGCTGGGGCAGAACGGGGCAGCAGCGACGGGGAAGGGACGAGATGCGCGCGATCCACTGGGCATTGCTTCCGGTTCTGGCCTTGGCCGCCTGCGCCGAGACCGGCGGCCGGGTGCCGTTCAACGGCGAATATTACCGCAGCCGGGTCAGCGCGCCGGCCCTCGACAAGGCCAGTTTCAGCGTCTCCACCGGTCCGGTGAGCCGCGGCGTCGAGGGCGCGCGCAAGGCGCTGCATTACGAGGCGACGCGGCATTGCGTGGCCCATCTCGGCACCTCCGACATCGCCTGGAGCGCCGAGCCGCTGACCGCGCCGCTGTCGGCGCTGTCCCGCGAGGGCGGGCGGCTGGCGTCCTCGGGGCTCTGCCTGGAGGCGCCGCGCCCGGGAATGTGATCGGCGGCGCGCCGCCGGCGATATTGCATAACCGCGCGCCCCGCCCACCTATCCGCGAACGACAAGGTTCGAGGAGACAGTGATGTTCCGTTTTGCCGCGCCCCTGACCGCCGCCGCGCTCACCGCCGGCCTGACGCTGGGTCTCGCGGTCCCGGCCCCGGCCGAGGCCAAGCCGCCGCTGCGCGAGGTGGCCGAGATCGACGACGGGCTGATGGCGGTCGCCATCGCCGACGAGATCCGCAAGAGCTGCGACGGCATCAGTGCCCGCATGATCCGCGCCTATGCCCGCCTGTCCTCGCTGAAATCCAAGGCCCAGGAGCTGGGCTACAGCGACGACGAGATCGACGATTACGTGACCTCGAAGGACGAGAAGCGCCGGATGCGCGCCAAGGCCGAGGCCTATCTCGCCCGGCGCGGCGTCGAGTCCGGCAGGACCGATGCCCTGTGCCGCTTCGGCCGGGCGGAGATCGCCGCTGACAGCGCCATCGGCTCGCTGCTGCGCTGATCCGACGGCCCGGCGCCGCCGCAACTGACCGCGCCGCGACCGGGATTCGGGTCGCGGCGCGGTCCGGCCGGGCGCCGCGCTTCCGGGGGGCCGGATCGCCGCGCTCCGGCGCGGAAAGCATCTTCCCCAGACCGGGCCGGGCGCGCTCCGCGACTTTTCGGCCCGGCTGGGGCGCCCTGCCATCTGGCATGTTGCGCCAGCCCGCGTTAGAACCCGCCCGAGAGCGCCGCGCCCCCGCTTGCCCGGGCGGCGTCAGCCATGGGTAACGAAGGGCTCCGGCATGTCCGACACGCGCAAGATTAACATCGACGGCACGGAATACGAGGTGGATGGCGCCATGACCATCCTCCAGGCCTGCGAGGCGGCGGCGGGGATCGAGATCCCGCGCTTCTGCTACCACGAGCGTCTGTCGATCGCCGGCAATTGCCGCATGTGCCTGGTCGAGGTGGTGGGCGGCCCGCCGAAGCCCGCCGCCTCCTGCGCCATGCAGGTGCGCGACCTGCGCCCCGGCCCCGAGGGCCAGGCGCCGCAGGTCCGCACCAATTCGCCGATGGTCAAGAAGGCCCGCGAGGGGGTGATGGAGTTCCTGCTCATCAACCACCCGCTCGACTGCCCGATCTGCGACCAGGGCGGCGAATGCGACCTGCAGGATCAGGCGATGGCCTACGGCGTCGACTTCTCGCGCTACCGCGAGCCCAAGCGCGCCGTGGTCGACATGGATCTCGGGCCCCTGGTCGGCACGCAGATGACCCGCTGCATCTCCTGCACCCGCTGCGTGCGCTTCATCACCGAGGTCGCCGGCATGCCGGAGCTCGGCCAGACCGGGCGCGGCGAGGATGCCGAGATCACCGCCTATCTCGGCCAGACGCTCGAATCGGAGATGCAGGGCAACATCATCGACCTCTGCCCGGTCGGCGCCCTGACCTCCAAGCCCTATGCCTATACCGCCCGGCCCTGGGAGCTGACCAAGACCGAGACCATCGACGTGATGGACGCGCTCGGGGCCTCGATCCGGGTCGACGCCAAGGGCCGCGAGGTCATGCGCATCCTGCCGCGCAACCACGACGGCACCAACGAGGAATGGATTTCCGACAAGAGCCGCTTCGTCTGGGACGGCCTGCGGCGGCAGCGGCTCGACAAGCCCTACATCCGCGAGAACGGCCGGCTCCGCCCGGCCAGCTGGCCCGAGGCGCTGGCCGCCGCCGGCGCTGCGCTGAAAGGCGCGGCGAAGCCCGCGGGCCTGGTCGGCGACCTTGCCCCGGTCGAGGCCGCCTTCGCGCTGCGCGAGCTGATCGCCGCCTGCGGCGGCACCACCGAGTGCCGCACCGACGGCGCGGCGCTGCCCGCCGGCAACCGGTCGGGCTATGTCGGCAATGCGGCGGTCGAGGATCTCGACCATGCCCGGGCGATCCTGCTGATCGGTACCGATCCGCGGCGCGAGGCGCCGGTGTTGAACGCCCGCATCCGCAAGGCCTGGACCTTCGGCGCCGATGTCAGCCTGATCGGCGCGGCCTGCGACCTGACCTATGCCTACGACCACCTGGGCGCAGACCGGGCGGCGCTCGACGCCCGGCTGGGGCGCTGGGGCGAGGGCGTCGAGGGCGAGACGGTGATCGTGCTGGGGCAGGGCGCCCTGACCGGGCCCGACGGCGCCGCCGTGCTGGGCCGGGTGATGGCGCGCGCCGAGGCGCTCGGCGCCAAGCTCTTGGTGCTGCATTCCGCTGCCGGGCGGGTCGGCGCGCTCGATGCCGGCTGCGCCACCGAGGGCGGCATCGCCGCGGCGCTCGACGGCGCCGACGTGGTCTACAATCTCGGCGCCGACGAGATCGACGTCGCCCCCGGCGCCTTCGTCATCTACCAGGGCAGCCACGGCGACCGCGGCGCCCACCGCGCCGACGTCATCCTGCCCGGCGCCGCCTATACCGAGGAGCAGGGCCTCTTCGTCAACACCGAGGGCCGGCCGCAGCTCGCGCTGCGGGCCAGCTTCCCGCCGGGCGAGGCCAAGGAGAACTGGGCGATCCTGCGCGCGCTCTCGGCCGAGGCCGGGCAGCAGCTGCCCTATGACAGCATCGCCGAGCTGCGCCAGGCGCTGGTCGAGTATGCGCCGCAGCTCTCCGAACTCGACGTGGTGCCGGAGAATCCCTGGCGCGCCGAATCCGTCTCGGGCGATCTCGGCGACGGCGACTTCGTCTCGCCGGTCACGGATTTCTACCTGACCAACCCGATCGCCCGCGCCAGCACCCTGATGGCCGACCTCTCGGCCCGGGCCAAGGCGCGCCGCGAGACCAAGATCGCCGCGGAGTGAGCGCGGTGTCGGCGGCGAGGCTGGCGCCGGCGCTTCTGGCGGGGCTCGCGGCCTGCGCCGAGGGCCCGCCCGGCCCGCGCGGCGCGGCGCCGTTCGAGCCCGATTACCGGGGCATCGAGACGCGGCTGCTGGACGGCGATCTGGTGCAGTTCCGGGTGGCGATGCGCGGCGCCCGGGACGGCCAGGATCTGGCCGATTACGCGGAATGCGCGGCGGCCCAATATGCGCTGATCCGGGGCTACGGCTTCGCGCGGCATATCCGCACAAATGTCTCCGAAGAGGGTGGCCTCTGGCGCGGAGATGCGGTTTACACGATCTCGCCGGCGCTGCCCCGGGGGCTCAGGACCATCGACGCCGAAGTGGTCGCCCTGGACTGCGTCGAGAACGGAATACCGACGGTTTGAGGATGAGATGTCCGAGTTTCTGACCACGACCACCGGAACCGCCCTGATCCTCGTCGCGCAGGTGCTCGGCGTCGTCAGCTTCGTGATGCTGTCGCTGCTCTTCCTGGTCTATGCCGACCGCAAGGTCTGGGCGGCGGTGCAGATGCGCCGCGGGCCCAACGTGGTCGGCGCCTTCGGCCTGCTGCAGACGGTGGCCGACGCGCTGAAATACGTCGTCAAGGAGGTGGTGATCCCGGCCGGCTCGGACCGGGTGGTGTTCATCATGGCGCCGCTCACCTCCTTCGTGCTGGCGATGGTCGCCTGGGCGGTGATCCCGTTCAACGACACCTGGGTGCTGTCCGACATCAACGTCGCCATCCTCTACGTCTTCGCGATCTCCTCGCTCGAGGTCTACGGCGTGATCATGGGCGGCTGGGCGTCGAACTCCAAGTATCCGTTCCTCGGCAGCCTGCGCTCGGCGGCGCAGATGATCTCCTACGAGGTCTCGCTGGGCCTGATCATCATCGGCGTCATCATCTCGTCCGGGTCGATGAATTTCGGCGACATCGTGCATGCCCAGGACACCGGCTGGCACATCTTCGGCTGGTACTGGCTGCCGCATTTCCCGATGGTCTTCCTGTTCTTCATCTCGGCCCTGGCCGAGACCAACCGCCCGCCCTTCGACCTGCCCGAGGCCGAGTCGGAGCTGGTGGCCGGCTACCAGGTGGAATATTCCTCGACGCCGTTCCTGCTGTTCATGGCCGGCGAATACATCGCCATGTTCCTGATGTGCGCGCTGACCACATTGCTGTTCTTCGGCGGCTGGCTGTCGCCGATCCCGGGCCTGCCGGACGGCGCGCTGTGGATGGTCGCGAAGATGGCGTTCTTCTTCTTCCTCTTCGCGATGGTGAAGGCGATCACGCCGCGCTACCGCTACGACCAGCTGATGCGGCTCGGGTGGAAGGTGTTCCTGCCGTTCAGCCTCGTCTGGGTCGTGTTCGTCGCCTTCGCGGCGCGCTACGAATGGTTCTGGGGCCTGTTCGCCCGCTGGAGCACGGGGGGCTGAGATGTCGGACCTGAAGAGCGCGATCCTCGACGCGAAATACGTCGACATGATCGGGCTCGCGGATTTCGTGGTCCGCGATTGCGGGCTGCCGGACATGGATGAGAGGGGCGAGATGCTGCCCCAGGCCAACGAGATCGCCGCGGCGATCTTCCGCTGGGCCGCCGAGGCCGAGCTGGGCGCGCCGACCCCCGGACGCGGCAAGCGGCCGGAGGCCGGTGACAAGGACGAGACCGCCAAGGCCGGGGCCGGGACGCCTCCTGCCGGGGATTGAGGAAAGGGACGTCGACAATGGCGACCATGGATTACAGCCGCGCCGCGAAGTATTTCCTGCTGCAGGATTTCTGGGTCGGCATGAAGCTCGGGCTGAAGTACTTCTTCCGGCCCAAGGCGACGGTGAACTACCCGCACGAGAAGGGGCCGCTGAGCCCCCGCTTCCGCGGCGAGCACGCGCTGCGGCGCTACCCGAACGGCGAGGAGCGCTGCATCGCCTGCAAGCTCTGCGAGGCGATCTGCCCGGCCCAGGCGATCACCATCGACGCCGAGCCGCGCGAGGACGGGTCGCGGCGCACCACGCGCTACGACATCGACATGACGAAGTGCATCTATTGCGGCTTCTGCCAGGAGGCCTGCCCGGTCGATGCCATCGTCGAGGGGCCGAATTTCGAGTTCTCCGCCGAGACCCGCGAGGAGCTGTTCTACGACAAGGCCAAGCTGCTTGCCAACGGCGAGCGCTGGGAGGCCGAGATCGCCCGCAACCTCGAGATCGACGCGCCGTACCGATGACCGGGCGGGGCGCATATCCGGCGGCAGGGCTGCAGGACCGGGATGCGCCGGCCCGCGGGGAAGCGCCATCGCGCCGCCCCCAGAGCACGGAGCGGCGCGGCGCGCGCGGGGCGCGCCGGGCAGGGATCAGGGGCCAGGCCCCGGGAGGTGCGGCATGAGTGCCAAGACCCCGTTCGAGCTGTTCATGCAGCAGGCGCAGGAAATGGCGCGGGCCTTCAACCCGACGCTGGAGAGCTTCGACCCGCGCAGCTTCGAGAAGCTCTGGCCCACCATGCCCAAGGACTTCATGGAGATGACCTTCGGCAAGGGCATCTCCAAGGAGGGGCTCGACGCCAAGACCCGGCTGCTCTTGACCTTGGCGGGCCTGACGATGCAAGGGGCGCAGGCGGACACCCAGGTGCGGATGACGGTGCGCCACGCGCTCGAGGCCGGGGCGACCCGCGACGAGATCGCCGAGACCATCGCGCAGATGTCGATGTTCGCCGGCATCCCCGCCATGACCCGCGCGATGGAACTGGCGCGCGAGGTCATGCAGGACGGAAAGGACGAGGGACAATGAGCGTGTTCGCCTTCTACCTCTTTGCGATCAGCTGCCTGACCGGCGGTCTGATGACGGTGGTGAGCCGCCAGCCGGTGCATTCGGTGCTCTGGCTGATCCTCGCCTTCCTGTCGGCGGCGGGCCTGTTCGTGCTGGCCGGGGCCGAGTTCGTGGCGATGCTGCTGATCATCGTCTATGTCGGCGCGGTGGCGGTGCTCTTCCTCTTCGTGGTGATGATGCTCGACGTCGACTTCGCCGAGCTCAAGGCGCAGATGGCCAAGTACATGCCGCTGGCGCTGCTCATCGGGGTGGTCATCCTGATGCAGTTCGGCATCGCCTTCGGGGCCTGGGAAAGCGCCGAGAGCGCCGGCCGGGTGGTGGTCGCCGCGACGCCCGAGGACATCCACAACACCGCGGCGCTGGGGCTCATCCTCTACGACCGCTACTTCCTGCTGTTCCAGCTGGCGGGGCTGATCCTGCTGGTGGCGATGATCGGGGCGATCGTGCTGACGCTGCGCCACCGCACCCATGTCAAGCGGCAGGACGTGCTGGCGCAGATGTACCGCGATCCCAAGACGGCGATGGAACTGAAAGACGTGCGGCCCGGCCAGGGGCTCTGACGCCGGGCACGGCACCAAGACAAGGTTCCGGCCCCGGTCCCGACCGGGCGCCGGATCCCGCAGCGCGGAAGCGCCGGCGGGGGACGGACCGGAGGGCCGATGCCGTGCCGGTTTCGACAAGGACAACGAGGGACGACGATGATCGGGATCGAGCATTATCTTACGGTGGCGGCGGCGCTTTTCGTCATCGGCATCTTCGGCATCTTCCTGAACCGGAAGAACGTCATCATCCTGCTGATGTCGATCGAGCTCATCCTGCTCGCGGTCAACATCAACCTCGTCGCCTTCTCCTGGCACCTGGGCGACCTGGTGGGCCAGGTCTTCACCCTGTTCGTGCTGACCGTGGCGGCGGCGGAGGCGGCCATCGGCCTCGCCATCCTCGTCTGCTTCTTCCGCAACCGCGGCACCATCGCCGTGGAAGACATCAACGTGATGAAAGGCTGAGAGAATGGAGAGCCTGATCCTCTTCTCGCCCCTCGTGGGCGCCATCGTCGCGGGCTTCGGCTGGAAGCTGATCGGCGAGCGCGGCGCCATGTGGGTCTCGACCGGCCTGCTGTTTCTCGCCTGCTTCTTCTCCTGGATCGTCTTCTTCACCCACGGCCCCGAGACCCAGCACATCCAGGTGCTGCGCTGGATCGAGAGCGGGTCGCTGTCGACCGACTGGGCGATCCGGCTCGACCGGCTGACCTCGGTGATGCTGATCGTGGTGACCACGGTCTCGGCGCTCGTGCACCTCTACTCGTTCGGCTACATGGCGCATGACGCCAATTTCCGCGACGGCGAGGTCTACCGCCCGCGCTTCTTCGCCTACCTGTCCTTCTTCACCTTCGCGATGCTGATGCTGGTGACCTCGGACAACCTGGTGCAGATGTTCTTCGGCTGGGAGGGCGTCGGCGTTGCCTCCTACCTGCTGATCGGCTTCTACTACCGCAAGCCCTCGGCCAACGGCGCCGCGATCAAGGCCTTCGTGGTCAACCGGGTCGGCGATTTCGGCTTCGCGCTGGGGATCTTCGCGCTCTACTTCCTCGTCGATTCGGTGCGCTTCGACGACATCTTCGCCGCCGCGCCGGACCTCGCCAGCACGCAGATCACCTTCCTCTGGGAAAGCGTGAACGCCGCCAACCTGGTGGCCTTCCTGCTCTTCGTGGGCGCCATGGGCAAATCCGCGCAGCTCTTCCTGCACACCTGGCTTCCGGACGCGATGGAAGGCCCGACCCCGGTCTCGGCGCTGATCCACGCCGCGACCATGGTGACCGCCGGCGTGTTCCTGGTCTGCCGGATGTCGCCGCTGATGGAATTCGCCCCCGAGGCGATGAACGTCGTGACCTTCATCGGCGCCTCGACCGCCTTCTTCGCCGCCACCGTGGGGCTGGTGCAGAACGACATCAAGCGCGTCATCGCCTACTCGACCTGTTCGCAGCTCGGCTACATGTTCGTGGCCGCCGGCGTCGGCGTCTACTCGGTGGCGATGTTCCACCTGTTCACCCACGCCTTCTTCAAGGCGATGCTGTTCCTCGGCGCGGGCTCCGTCATCCACGGCATGCACCACGAGCAGGACATGCGGAATTACGGCGGCCTGCGGAAGAAGCTGCCCTACACCTTCTGGGCGATGCTGATCGGCACGCTGGCGATCACCGGCGTCGGCATCCCCCTCACCCATATCGGCTTTGCCGGTTTCCTGTCGAAGGACGCGGTGATCGAGAGCGCCTGGGCCGGCACCGCGGGGGGCTACGCCTTCTGGATGCTGGTCATCGCGGCGCTGTTCACCAGCTTCTATTCCTGGCGGCTGATCTTCATGACCTTCTTCGGCACGCCGCGCGGCGACAAGCACACCCACGAGCATGCCCATGAAAGCCCGATGACGATGCTGGCGCCTCTGGGCGTGCTGGCGCTGGGATCGGTTTTCGCGGGCATGATCTGGTACGGCAGCTTCTTCGGCACGCACGAGCAGGTGAACCGCTTCTTCGGCATTCCGGACGCCCATGCCGAGGCTGCCGCCGAGGCCCACGGCGAGACCGCCGAGGCCGGCCACGACGCGCCCGCCGCAGAGAACCAGGGCGAGACCGCCGCCGCCGACGGACCGGGCGCGGCCGCCGAGGAACTGGCCGAGGGCGATGTCGCCGGCGCGGCCGAGGACATCACCGAGGATCCGGGCCATGCCGAGGCCGGCGCGGACGATCACGGCACCGCCGAGGCGCCGGCGGGCGAGGTTCTGGCCGGCCCGGCGCCGGGCGCGGGGGCGATCTACATGCACCCCGACAACCACGTCATGGACGACGCCCACCACGCGCCGGTCTGGGTCAAGGTCTCGCCCTTCGTGGCCATGCTGATCGGGCTGGGCACCGCCTACCTGTTCTACATCGTCAACCCGACGCTGCCGCAGCGGCTCGCGCAGAACCAGCGCCCGCTCTACCTGTTCCTGCTGAACAAGTGGTATTTCGACGAGATCTACCAGTTCGTCTTCGTGAAGCCCGCCTTCGCGCTTGGCCGGCTGTTCTGGCGCCGCGGCGATGGCAACGTGATCGACGGGTCGATCAACGGCGTGGCGATGGGCGTGGTGCCCTTCTTCACCCGGCTCGCGGGCCGCGCGCAGTCCGGCTACATCTTCACCTACGCCTTCGCCATGGTGCTGGGGATCGCGATCCTCGTCACCTGGATGTCGATCACCGGAGGGGCGGAATAATGGACAACCTCCTTTCCATCGTCACCTTCCTGCCGGCTCTGGCGGCGCTGATCCTCGGCGTCTTCCTGCGCGGCGGCGACGTCGCGGCGGACCGCAACGCCAAGTGGCTGGCGCTGATCGCCACGAGCGCGACCTTCCTCGTCTCGCTGTTCATCCTGGCGCAGTTCGACTCGCGCAATCCCGAGTTCCAGATGGTCGAAGAGGGCGAGTGGCTGCTCGGCCTGACCTACAAGCTGGGCGTCGACGGCATCTCGGTGCTGTTCGTGCTGCTGACCACCTTCATCATGCCGCTGGTGATCGCCGCGAGCTGGGAGGTGAAGGTCCGGGTCAAGGAATACATGATCGCCTTCCTGGTGCTCGAGACGCTGATGCTGGGCGTCTTCATGGCGCTCGACCTGGTGCTCTTCTACCTGTTCTTCGAGGGCGGCCTGATCCCGATGTTCCTGATCATCGGCATCTGGGGCGGCAAGAACCGCATCTACGCGGCCTTCAAGTTCTTCCTCTACACCTTCCTCGGCTCGGTGCTGATGCTGGTGGCGATGGTGGCGATGTATGCCGAGGCCGGGACCACCGACATTCCGACGCTCTTGGCGCACGACTTCTCCGCCGCGGGCTTCGAGATCGCCGGGCTCTACGTGGTGGGCGGGTTGCAGACCATGCTCTTCGTGGCCTTCTTCGCCTCCTTCGCGGTGAAGATGCCGATGTGGCCGGTCCATACCTGGCTGCCCGACGCCCACGTCCAGGCGCCGACCGCTGGGTCGGTGGTGCTGGCCTCGATCCTGCTGAAGCTCGGCGGCTACGGCTTCCTGCGCTTCAACCTACCGATGTTCCCGGTCGGCTCCGAGGTCGTCGGCCCGCTGATCCTGTGGCTGTCGGCCATCGCCATCGTCTACACCAGCCTCGTCGCGCTGGTGCAGGAGGACATGAAGAAGCTCATCGCCTATTCGTCCGTCGCCCATATGGGCTACGTCACCATGGGCATCTTCGCCGCCAACCAGCAGGGCATCGACGGCGCGATCTTCCAGATGCTGAGCCACGGCTTCATCTCCGGCGCGCTCTTCCTCTGCGTCGGCGTGATTTACGACCGCATGCACACCCGCGACATCGACGCCTATGGCGGCCTCGTGAACCGCATGCCGGCCTACGCGCTGATCTTCATGCTGTTCACCATGGCCAATGTCGGGCTGCCGGGCACGTCCGGGTTCATCGGCGAATTCCTGACCCTGATGGGGGTCTTCCAGGTCAACACCTGGGTGGCGTTGGTGGCGACTTCGGGGGTGATCTTCTCGGCCGCCTACGCGCTCTGGCTTTACCGCCGGGTGGTGATGGGCGAACTGGTGAAGGAAAGCCTGCGCACCATCAAGGACATGAGCCGCCGCGAGAAGGCGATCTTTGCTCCGCTGGTCGTCATGACGATCTGGATGGGGGTCTATCCGGCGCCGATCCTCGACCGCATCGGCCCCTCGGTGGAGGCGCTGATCGAGAACTACGAGACGGCGGTGGCGGCCGCCGATCTGGGCGGCGTGCGCATCGTCGTCGAACAAGCGCATTGAGGACCGAGACCCATGCTTCAGGCTGACCTCACCGTGATCCTGCCCGAGATCGTGCTGTCGCTCTGGGCCATGCTGGCCCTGATCGGCGCGGTCTACAGCGGCAAGGACCGCTTCGCGCCGCAGCTGGTCTGGATCACTGCCGGGCTGTTCGTGGCGGTGGCGATCTGGATCGGCTTCCACGAAGGCGGCACCCGCGATGCCTTTGCCGGCAGCTTCATCGATGACGGCTTCGCGCGCTTCGCCAAGATCACCATCCTGCTCTCGGCGGCTGCGGTGCTGGTCATGTCGCAGGAATACATGCAGCGCCGCGACATCCTGCGCTTCGAATACCCGCTCCTGGTCAGCCTCGCCGTGGTCGGCATGATGGTCATGGTCTCCTCCGGCGACCTGATCGCGCTCTACATGGGGCTCGAGCTGCAATCGCTGGCGCTCTACGTGGTGGCATCGCTGCGCCGCGACAGCGCCAAGTCCACCGAGGCCGGCCTGAAGTATTTCGTGCTCGGCGCGCTGAGCTCGGGCCTGCTGCTCTACGGCGCCTCGCTGACCTACGGCTATGCCGGCACCACGCTGTTCTCCGGCATCATCGATGCCGCGGGCGAGGGGCAGGTCTCGCTGGGCCTCCTCTTCGGGCTGGTCTTCCTGCTCTCGGGCCTTGCCTTCAAGGTCTCCGCGGTGCCGTTCCACATGTGGACCCCGGACGTCTACGAGGGCGCGCCGACGCCGATCACCGCCTTCTTCGCCACCGCCCCCAAGGTGGCAGCGATGGGGCTCTTCGCGCGGCTCCTCTTCGACGCCTTCGGCGGCGTCACCGGCGACTGGCAGCAGATCGTCGCCGTTCTGTCGCTGCTGTCGATGTTCCTGGGCTCGGTCGCCGCCATCGGGCAGAGCAACATCAAGCGGCTGATGGCCTATTCCTCGATCGCCCATATGGGCTACGCGCTGATGGGTCTGGCCGCCGGCACCGAGCTCGGCGTGCAGGCGATGCTGATCTACATGGCGATCTACGTCACCATGAATGTCGGCACCTTCGCCTTCATCCTGTCGATGAGCCGCGACGGCCACCCGGTGACCGACATCGCCGCGCTCAACATGTATTCCCGCAAGGAGCCGGGCCGGGCGCTCGCCATGCTGGTGCTGCTCTTCAGCCTCGCCGGGGTGCCGCCGCTGGTGGGCTTCTTCGGCAAGCTCTACGTGCTGCGGGCGGCCTATGACGGCGGCCTGGTCTGGCTCGCTCTGGCGGGCGTGGTGGCGAGCGTCATCGGCGCCTACTACTACCTGCGCATCGTCTTCCTGATGTATTTCGGCGAGGAGCGCGAGGACGGGCTCGATGCCGGCGGCCCGGCGCTGCTCTGGGGTCTCCTGGCGGTGCCGGCGGTGATCATGGTGGTCGGCGTGGTCAACCTGTTTGGCGTCGAGGGCGCGGCCGCCGCCGCCGCGGCATCGCTTGTCAACTGATCGCCCTCGGGGCGGGACGGGGGCCGGGGCGGCAACGCCCCGGCCTTCGGCCGTTTCGTGACCTGGCCGGCCGGATACGGGCGCGAAGTGCTGGCGGAGATCGACAGCACCAACGCCGAGGCGCTGCGCCGTCTGCCCGACATTTCCGGCCCGCTCTGGATCTGCGGCCTCAGGCAGGTCGCCGGGCGCGGCCGCCGCGGCCGCCCCTGGACCGATCCCGCCGGCAATTTCGCCGCCAGCCTGGTGCTGCCGGTCGATGAGCCGCCGGCGCAGGCGGCGCTACGCAGCTTCGTCGCCGCGGTGGCGCTGCTCGACGCCTTCGTGGCGTTGACCGGACGGGCCGAGCCGTTCAGCCTGAAATGGCCCAATGATGTGCTGCTGAACGGCGGCAAGGTCGCCGGCATCCTGCTCGAGACCGGCGGCGCCGGCCGGCGGGCCGGGGCGGCCTCGCATCTGGTGATCGGCATCGGCGTGAACCTCGCCGCGGCGCCCGGCGCCGGCAGCGTGGAGGCGGGCGCCCTGCACCCGGTCTCGCTGCTGTCGGAGACCGGCGCGGCGGTGCCGCCGGAGACATTCCTCGACACCCTGGCCGCGGCCTATGCCCGGCGCGAGGCGCAGTTCCGCGCCTACGGCTTCGCGCCGATCCGCACCGCCTGGCTCGGCGCCGCCGCGCGCCTCGGCGAGACCGTCATCGCGCGCACCGGCACCACCGAGACCGAGGGCGTCTTCGAGACGGTGGACGCCTCGGGGCAACTTGTCCTAAAGACGGCCAAGGGCCGCGCCGCGATCGCCGCGGCGGATGTCTTCTTCTGAATCCCGGACGGTCCCGATGCTTCTGGCCATCGATTGCGGCAACACCAACACCGTCTTCTCGATCTGGGACGGCGACCATTTCATCGCCACCTGGCGCACCGCCACCGACCACCAGCGCACCGCCGACCAATACTATGTCTGGCTCTCCGCGCTGCTGCATCTCAAGGGCATCACCGCCGACATCACCGACATGATCGTGTCCTCGACGGTGCCGCGGGTGGTGTTCAACCTGCGGGTCCTCGGCGACCGCTACTTCAACACGCGGCCCCTGGTGGTGGGCCGCCCGGATTGCAAGCTGCCGGTGGACGTGCGCGTCGATGCCGGCACCCAGGTCGGGCCGGACCGGCTGGTCAACACGGTGGCCGGCTTCGACCTCTATGGCGGCGACCTGATCGTGGTGGATTTCGGCACCGCCACCACCTTCGACGTGGTCGACACCGACGGCGCCTATGTCGGCGGGGTGATCGCGCCGGGGGTCAATCTCAGCCTGCAGGCGCTGCACGAGGCCGCCGCGGCGCTGCCGCATGTCGACATCTCTCATCCCGAAAAGGTGGTGGGCACCAACACCGTGGCCTGCATGCAGTCCGGGATCTTCTGGGGCTATGTCGGCGTTGTGCGCGAAATCTGCGCGAGAATCCGGGCCGAGCGGGAGCGGCCGATGAAAATCATCTCGACCGGCGGGCTGGCGCCGCTCTTCCAGCAATCCGAACACCTGTTCGACGACTTCAAGGACGACCTGACGATGCACGGTCTGACCGTGATCCATCGCCACAACATGACGCAAGGATAAGAATATGAGCGCCGACCGACTGATCTACCTCCCCCTCGGCGGGGCGGGCGAAATCGGCATGAACGCCTATGTCTACGGCTACGGCAAGCCCGGCGAGGAGGAGCTGATCCTCGTCGATCTGGGCGTGACCTTCCCGGACATGGACACGACGCCCGGCGTCGACCTGATCTTCCCCGACATCGCCTGGCTGAAGGAGCGGCGCGACCGGCTGAAGGCGATCTTCGTCACCCATGCCCACGAGGACCATGTCGGCGCGGTGGGCCATTACTGGGCCGAGCTCGGCGCCCCGGTCCATGCCCGCGCCTTCACCGCCAACATCGCCCGCCGCAAGCTCGACGAGCACGGCCACGGCGCCGAGGTGGTGCAGGTGGCCGACCCCTGGCCGGCGCGCATCGAGGCCGGCGCCTTCGGCGTCTCCTTCCTGCCGGTGTCGCATTCGATCCCGGAAAGCTCGGGCCTCGTCATCGACACGCCCGCCGGCCGCATCGTGCATACCGGCGACTTCAAGATCGACCTTACCCCGGTGGTCGGCGAACCCTTCGACCGCGCGCTCTGGGCCGAGGTCTCGGCCGGCGGCGTGAAGGCGCTGATGTGCGATTCGACCAACGTCTTCTCCGAGCACGAGGGCCGCTCCGAGGCCTCGGTGGCGCCCGAGATCGAGAAGCTGGTCCGCGACGCCAAGGGCATGGTGGTCGCCACCACCTTCGCCTCCAACGTGGCGCGGCTGAAATCGCTGGCCGAGGCCGGGCGCAATGCCGGCCGCTCGGTGGCGCTGCTCGGCCGGGCGATGCGGCGCATGGTCGAGGCCTCGGTGGAGACCGGCGTGCTGACCGACTTCCCCTCGACCATCCCGATCGAGGAGGCGACGCAGATCCCGCGGGAGAACCTGATGCTGATCGTCACCGGCAGCCAGGGCGAGCGGCGCGCCGCCTCGGCGCAGCTGGCGCGCGGCAAGCATTTCGGCATCGAGCTGGGCGACGGCGACCTGTTCCTGTTCTCCTCCAAGACCATCCCCGGCAACGAACGCGGGGTTATCCGGATCATGAACCAGCTCTCCGAGAAGGGCGTCGACGTGGTCGACGATTCCGGCGGCCGCTACCACGTCTCGGGCCATGCCAACCGGCCCGACATCCTCGCCGTGCAGGACATCGTCCAGCCCGAGATCGTCGTGCCGATGCATGGCGAGCACCGGCACCTGCGGGAACATGCCCGGCTCGCCGAGGAGCGCGGCCGCAAGGGCGTGCTGGCGGTCAACGGCACCATGGTGGAATTGGCGCCCGAGGGGCCGCGGGTCGTCGACTACGTCGAGACCGGGCGGACCTATCTCGATGGCTCGGTGAAGATCGGCGCGCTCGACGGCGTGGTGCGCGACCGCATCCGCATGGCGCTGAACGGCCACGTCGCGGTGACCCTGGTGATCGACGAGGAGGACGCGCCGCTGGGCGATCCGTGGTGCGACCTGATGGGCCTGCCCGAGACCACGCCGCACGGCCGCTCGCTGACCGAGGCGCTCGAGGAGGACCTCGCCACGGCGCTATCGCGGGCCGGGCGCAAGGTGCTGCGCGACGACGACGCGCTCGAGGAGATGCTGCGCCGCGCGGTGCGCAACGCGGCGCAGAACGCCATCGGCAAGAAGCCCGAGGTCACCGTGGTGGTCAGCCGACTGAGCTGACCCCGGCGGCCGCCCCGTACCGTCAATTCGGCGCGGGTGCGGGGACCGGCGCGGCGCTCCCGGGCGCCGCGTCTTGCGGTCCGGGGGCCGGCTGCGCCGCCTCCGGTGCCCGGGGGCGCCGCGGCGGGCGCCGGTGCGGGGGCAGCGGGGGCGGGCGCAGGGCTCATTGGCGCGAGCGCCCCGGGCGGGGTCGCCGGGGCCGCAGGCGCAGCCGGAGCGCCGGCCGGCGCCGCCTCGGCGCCGGTGTCGCGGCAGAGATAGACCGCACCGCCCACGGCGACGACGCTGACCGCCGCCGCGCCGGCCACAGCCGGGGCGCTGAGCGCGGTGGCCACGCCGCTCGCCACGCCGCCCAGCGAGGAGGCGAGGCTGCCCGCCGTGCCGGTCAGGATCGCCGCCCCCGAGGCGTGCAGCACCGCATCGGTGCGCGTCTGCCCGGAGGCCGCGTCGCGCCCGGTGACGATGTCGGTGGCGCGCCCGGCAATGTCGGCGGCGCCGCCGGCGGCCATGTTGACCACGTCGCAGGTGGTGCGGGTGCAGCGGCCGCGCCAGTTCCGCGCGCCCGGCACCAGCAGGTCGCCGCCCGCGGCGGGGTCGCCGGCCAGGCAATAGCCCGACAGTTCGGCCTCGGGCAGGTTCTGCCCGAGATAGGCGATCAGCGTGGCGCTGTCGCAGGCCACCGGCTGCCCCCAGGCCCGGTTCCAGGACCGCGTGGGCCAGCCCAGCAGGCGTTCCCGCAGCCCGGGCCGCCCGGCCTCCTTGTCCAGCATCTCCGGGTCGATGACCACGTCCTGGTGGTTGACGCGGGCCAGGCAGGGCGCGGCCTGGGCCGCCGTCGCGGCAGCGAGGCCGAGGCCGAGGGCAAGCGCGGGCAGGGCGAAAGAAGGCATGGCGGGGATCCCGTGGCTGAGGTCACGGCGGCACAATCTGCACCTATTCCCGGCGGCGAAAAGGGGGGAACGATCACAACCCCGCGCAGCGCTGCCCCTGCGCGGGGTCTCGCCGAAGCGGGCCCGCCGGAGCGGGCAGCGCGAAACGAAAGGGAGGGGGGACCGCGCCCGGCCCGGGGGGAGGGCGGAGGGCGCCGCCGGTCAGCCGGCGCGCCGCTCCTCGAAGCTCATGGCGATGAAGGAGGGCATGTGGTCGCCCATCCCGACGACCTTGCGGTCGTCGCGCTCGCCCCGGTCGCGGCCGCGCGGCCGCTCGCCTTCGGATTTGGCCGCCTCGCGCGGCGCGTCCTTGCGCGGCTCGTCCCTCGGCGCCTCGTCCTTGCGGGCGGCGGCCTTGCGGCCGCCGCGGGTGCGGCTGCGGCGTGCCGGCTTCTCCTCGGCTGCGGCGGCGGCGGGCTCGGGCGCCGCGGCGGGGGCCTCCGGCGCCGCGGCAGGGGCCGCCGCCTCGATCTCGGCCTCGGGCGCGGCCTCCTCGGCGTCGCCCCGGGCCTTGCCCGGGCGGCCCGGATCCTCGATGCGGGCGATCTCCTTCTGGATCAGCCGCTCGACATCCTCGAGGTTCTTCTCGTCCTTCGGAGCGCAGATCGTCACCGCCTTGCCGTCGCGCCCGGCGCGGCCGGTGCGGCCGATCCGGTGCACGTAATCCTCGGCATGGCTCGGCACGTCGTAATTGATCACGTGGCTCACCGAGGGCACGTCGAGCCCGCGGGCCGCGACGTCGGAGGCCACGAGGATCTTCAGCTCGCCGCGGCGGAAGCCGTCCAGCGTGCGGGTCCGCACCGACTGGTCGAGATCGCCGTGGATCGGGCCGGCATCGATGCCGTATTTCTTCAGCGACTTGGCGACGATGTCGACATCGACCTTGCGGTTGCAGAACACGATGGCATTGGTCAGCTTGTCGCCCTCGGCCTCGATCAGCTTGCGCAGGGTGCGGCGCTTCTCGCTGTCGGTGCGGTCGCGGCGCGACGGCTGGAACATCACCACGCTCTGGTCGATGGTCTCCGACGCGGTGGCCTGACGCGCCACCTCGACGCGGGCCGGGGCCTGCAGGAAGGTGTTGGTGATGCGCTCGATCTCGGGCGCCATGGTGGCCGAGAAGAACAGCGTCTGCCGGGTGAAGGGCGTCAGCGAGAAGATCCGCTCGATATCCGGGATGAAGCCCATGTCGAGCATCCGGTCGGCCTCGTCGACCACCATGATCTCGATGCCGGTGAGCAGCAGCTTGCCGCGCTCGAAATGGTCGAGCAGGCGGCCCGGCGTGGCGATCAGCACGTCGACGCCCTTGTCGATCAGCTGGTCCTGCTCCTTGAAGGAGACGCCGCCGATCAGCAGCGCCTTGGTCAGCTTCACGTGCTTGGCATAGGTGTCGAAGTTCTCCGCCACCTGCGCGGCGAGCTCGCGGGTCGGGCAGAGCACCAGGCTGCGCGGCATCCGCGCCCGGGCGCGGCCGCGCGCCAGCTTGGTGATCATCGGCAGCGTGAAGCTCGCGGTCTTGCCGGTGCCGGTCTGGGCGATGCCCAGCACGTCGCGGCCCTCGAGCGCCGGCGGAATGGCGTCCGCCTGGATCGGCGTCGGGATGGTGTAGCCGGCTTCTTCGACGGCTTTCAGCACTTTCGGGCTGAGGTTCAGATCGGTGAACTTGGTCATATGTATCCGGAAATCTCACGGACACATCGCGGCCCGTGCATCTGTCGTCATGGGGGCACCACCAGGGGCGCCCGCGGCGAGACCCGCCGCTTGCGTGGCGCTGTGTACCGGAAATGCCCGGCGCCGTCAATCGACCGCGCCGGATGCGCCCCGCTGCCGGTTCTTCTGAGCCGAAATATCCCGGGGGTGCGGGGGCAGCGCCCCCGCCGCGCGCCGGCGGCGGCTCAGACCATCATTTCCTTGGTCGCTGACAGCGTCACCTCCGGGTGGTCGCGGCCGACCCGGTCGATGTCCCATTGCATCCGTGTCAGGTAGACCAGATCGCCGTCATTGTCGGTGGCCATGTGCTGCTTGTTGGCCTGGGCGAAGGCCTCGACCTTGGCCTTGGGCCCGCCGACCCAGCGCGCCGAGGTGAATTGCGAGCCCTCGAAGCGCACCGGCAGCCCGTATTCCAGCTCGATCCGGCTGCCCAGAACCTCGAATTGCAGCGCCCCCACGACGCCGACGATGAAGCCCGCGCCGAGCTGCGGCTTGAACACCTTGGCCGCGCCCTCCTCGGCGAACTGCATCAGCGCCTTCTCGAGGTGCTTGGCCTTCATCGGATCGCCGGCGCGGCAATTCTGCAAAAGCTCCGGGGCGAAGGACGGGATGCCGGTGACCCGCAGCGCCTCGCCCTCGGTCAGCGTGTCGCCGATCCTGAGCTGGCCGTGGTTCGGGATGCCGATGATGTCGCCGGCCCAGGCCTCCTCGGCCAGTTCGCGGTCGGAGGCCAGGAACAGCACCGGGTTCGACACCGCCATCGGCTTCTTGGTGCGCACATGGGTCAGCTTCATGCCGCGCTGGAAATGCCCCGAGGCCAGCCGCACGAAGGCCACCCGGTCGCGGTGCTTGGGATCCATGTTGGCCTGCACCTTGAAGACGAAGCCCGCCACCTTGCCCTCCTCGGGGGCGATCTGGCGCGGCTCGGCGCGGGCCGGCTGCGGCTCGGGGGCGAAGGCGCCGATGCCCTCCATCAGCTCGCGCACACCGAAGGAGTTGATCGCCGAGCCGAACCAGATCGGCGTCATGTGGCCCTCGAGCACCGCCTGCGGGTCGAGCGCCGGCAAGAGCTCGCGCGCCATCTCGACCTCCTCGCGGAGCTGCTCGAGCAGATGCGCCGGCACGTGCTGGGCGAGCTTCGGGTCGTCGAGCCCCGAGATCTTCACGCTCTCGGCGACCTTGTTGCGGTCGGCGCGGTCCATGATCTCGAGCCGGTCGTTCAGCATGTCGTAGGCGCCGACGAAGTCGCGCCCGACGCCGATCGGCCAGGAGGCCGGGGTCACGTCGATGGCGAGGTTCTCCTGGATCTCGTCGATGATCTCGAAGACGTCGCGGCTCTCGCGGTCCATCTTGTTGCAGAAGGTCAGGATCGGCAGGTCGCGCAGCCGGCAGACCTCGAAGAGCTTGCGGGTCTGGCTCTCCACCCCCTTGGCACCGTCGATCACCATGATCGCGGCATCGACCGCGGTCAGGGTGCGGTAGGTGTCCTCGGAGAAGTCCGAATGGCCCGGCGTGTCGACCAGGTTGAAGCGGAAGTCGCGGCCGCCGGCGCCGTGGTAGTCGAAGGACATCGCCGAGGCCGAGACCGAGATGCCGCGGTCCTTCTCCATCTGCATGAAGTCCGACCGGGTGCGCCGCGCCTCGCCCTTGGCGCGGACCTGGCCGGCCATCTGGATCGCGCCGCCGAAGAGCAGGAACTTCTCGGTCAGCGTGGTCTTGCCGGCATCCGGATGCGAGATGATCGCAAAGGTGCGGCGCCGCGCGATCTCGGGCGGCAGTTCGGGGCGGTTCTGGGCGGCATCCTGCATGGCCGGGCGTATAGAAGCGGGCCGGGCGCTTGGCAAGGAAGCCGGGCGCGCCGGGGGCCGGGCGCCGGCGGGAACCGGCGCCCGGCGCGGCCGGTTCTGCCGACAGCATCTTGCCGCGGCACCGGGAGGCTCCCATGGCGAAATCGATCAAGGACGAAAAGCTCTATCGCGACCTGCGCGACGACGGCATGTCGAAGGAGAAGGCGGCGCGGATCTCCAACGCCCAGGCCAACGACAGCCAGAACCCGGCGCAGAAGGGCGGCAAGGCGCCGCCCTACGAGGAGTGGACCAAGGACGACCTCTACGCGCGGGCGCAGGAGATCGGCATCGAGGGTCGCTCCGGGATGACCAAGGATGCGCTGATCGCGGCGCTGCGCAATCACTGAGCCCGGTCGGACCGGCCGCCCACCGCATCCTTGCCGTCGTGCCGATTCTGCCGCAAGCTGGAACGGAATGCGAACACGTGGGAGGGTGTGATGCAGCTCAAGGCGATTGCGGACGAATTGGTGAAGGGCTGCCGGGAGGACCGCGCCAAGCAGAATCTCGACGCCCTCTACGCCGAGGACGCGGTCTCGATGGAGGCGGCGGCGGGCCCCGACGGCACCGGCCGGGAGACCCGGGGCCGCGACGCGATCCGCGGCAAGCACGAATGGTGGGAGCAGAATTTCGAGGTCCATTCCGCCCAGGTGGAGGGGCCTTTCCTGCACGGCGAGGACCGCTTCGCGGTGATCTTCGACGTCGATGCCACCGAGACCAGATCCGGCCAGCGCTGGCAGATGCGCGAGGTGGCGGTCTACCACGTCGCCAATGACCGCATCGTGCGCGAGGAATTCTTCTACAATCCCGGCTGAACTCCCGGCTGATTGCGGCGCCGCCCCGGCGCGGCCCCGCGCCGCATCGCGGATGGCTTCGCCGGCGCCCCCGGGCCGTTTCCCGTCCGGGGTCAGCCCAGCGAGGAGCGGCGCAGCAGCTCGGCCGCGTCGTCCCGCGCCAGCAGCCGCTCCTCGACCTCGAACGCGTCGTGGCCGCTCGCGCCGTGCCGGGCCAGCAGGTCCGCCGCCTCGGCGTCGAGCTCCCCGGGCAGCACCGCCCGGGTGCGCGAATCGAGCCGCATGGATTCCGCCGCGATGCCCTCGGCATAGACGATGCAGTGCCGGTCGAAGAGCATCTGGTGATACTCGACATAGCCGCCGGGGCGGCGGATCACGCTGCGCCCGTTCACGAGATGCCGGGCGCGCACCATCAGTTCGGCGCGCCCGGCGCCGACCCGGTCGCGGCGCTGGTAGACGAAGAGCCGGTGATCGGGGCTGACCACCAGATCGCCGCTGTTGTGCAGGGTGCCGGCGCGGATCACCACCGGGGCGAAGGCGCCGCCGGCGCGCATTATGCGCTGGCCGAGCCAGCGGATCGGCTGGGCGCCGTCGTCGCGGGTCAGCACTCGCTCGCCCGGGCGCAGATCCTCGATCCGCCGCTGCGCCCCCGAGGCCAGGGTGATCCGCGTGCCGCGCGCGAACGACGTGCAGGCGGCCTCGGCGAAGGCCTGCAGCGCGGTCTCGGTGTCGATGCCCACCAGCGTGTAGTCGCGCTGCGGCACCAGCGCGCCCAGCGGGTGCAGGTGCACCTCCCCGACGCGGCCCTCCGGGTCGGTCTCGACCAGCACCAGCGCCTCGGCCATGTCGCCCTCCGGGGTCATGAAGGTCAGCCGGCAATCGAAGTGCAGAAGCGCGCCGGGCCGGCCCGCCGTGCCGCCCGCGGCGACGCGGAAGGGCGGCGCGGTGCCAAGATCGAGCGCCAGCCGGCGCGGCGCCGCGGCCCCGGTCAGGCGGTAGACATCGTCGGGGACGAGGTCGTGGGCCGGCCCCACGCCATCGCCGAGATTGGCGCCGCGCACCGCGCGCAGCTGCTCCGCGGCCAGCACCTCGAGGCCGGGGCGGGGAGAGGGGTCGTGTCGCATCCTGGCTCCGGAAGGGCGCTTGTGCCGAATGCCGGACCCTATCATGAGTGGGGGCGGCAAAGGAACACGGCACGGAACACGGAACACGGAACGGAGGGGACGGCCATGGATCTCGGGATCGCGGGACGCCGCGCACTGGTCTGCGCGGCATCGAAGGGGCTGGGGCGGGGCTGCGCCGAGGCGCTGGCCGAGGCCGGCGCCGAACTGGTGCTGAACGCGCGCGGCGCCGAGGCGCTGGAGCGCACCTCGGAGGAGCTGCGGGCGCGCCACGGCGTGACGGTCACCACCGTCGCCGCCGACATCGTCAGCGCCGAGGGCCGGGCCCGGGTGCTCGAAGCCGCCGGCGCCGTCGACATCCTGGTCACCAATGCCGGCGGCCCGCCGCCGGGGCTCTGGTCGGACTGGCAGCGCGCGGATTTCATCGCCGCGCTCGACGCCAACATGCTGGCGCCGATCGCGCTGATGACGGCGCTGCTGCCCGGCATGTGCGACCGCGGCTGGGGCCGGGTGGTCAACATCACCTCGCAATCGGTGAAGGCGCCGATCCCGGCGCTGGGTCTCTCGAACGCCGCCCGCAGCGGGCTGACCGGCTATGTCGCCGGCACCGCGCGGCAGGTGGCGCCCTTCGGCGTGACCATCAACAACCTGCTGCCCGGCATCCACGACACCGCCCGCGCCACCGCGCTCGATGCCGGCGTCGCCGAGGCCGAGGGCATCTCCGCCGCCGAGGCGCGGCGCCGCCGCGAGGCGACGATCCCGGCCCGGCGCTACGGCACCGCCGACGAGTTCGGCCGCACCTGCGCCTTCCTGTGCTCGACCCATGCCGGCTTCGTGGTGGGCCAGAACTGGCTCCTCGATGGCGGCGCCGTCAACGCCACGCTCTGACCGCCGCCCCTTCTTCTGAGCGGAAATATCCCGGGGGTCCGGGGGCAGCGCCCCCGGCCCGCCCTCGGCGGCACTCCCCGCCGGCACGAAAAAGGGGCCGGCCCCGCGGCCGGCCCCTTCTGCCTCTGGTCCTGCGCCCCGGCCCGGTCGGGGCGCGAGGGCGCCGCTTACTCGCGGTTGCCCATCAGCTGCAGCAGGAACATGAACATGTTGATGAAGTCGAGGTAGAGCCGGAGCGCCCCCATGATCGCCGCCTTGCCGAGCCATTCGCGGTCGCCGTGCTGGGCATGGGCCACGTACTCGTTCTTGATCGACTGCGTGTCGTAGGCGGTGAGGCCGGCGAAGATCAGCACGCCGAGGATGGTGATCGCGAAGTGGATCGCCGGGCTGGCGAGGAAGATGTTCACGATCATCGCCACGACGAGGCCGATCACGCCCATCATCAGGAAGGTGCCCATGCCGGACAGGTCCTTCTTGGTGACGTAGCCGTAGAGCGACAGGCCGGCGAAGGCGATCGAGGTCACGAGAAAGACCTGGGCGATCGAGAAGCCGGTGAAGGCCACGAAGATCCAGGCCAGCGACAGGCCCATCACCGCCGCGAAGACGTAGAAGAAGGTCTGCGCGCCGGCCGCGGAGAGCCGGTTGATCGCGGCGCCGAAGGCGAAGACCATGATCAGCGGCGCGAACATGACGATCCAGCCGAGGATGTTGGGCTGCAGCGTGGCCGGGTCGCGGAACACCGACAGAAGCTCCGGGCTGGTGCCCACCGCCCAGGCGACGAGGAAGGTGAGCAGCATGCCCACCGACATCGTGCCATAGACCTTGTTCATGTGGGCGCGCAGGCCCTCGTCGATCTGCGCGCTGCGGACGCCGGCCGCAGCCCCCGCCCGCATCGTTCTGTATTCTGCCATCTGAGCCTCCGAATTGAACCCGAGTGTCCCGGGCTGAAGGACCCGGTTTTCTGGCACGAATATCGGGAGGAAGTCCGCGGTTTTCAAGATCGGAGTGGACGTGATCACAGCCGCCAGTGATCGGGGACATCCCAGAACGGGCGGGCCGCCTCGCGCTGCGCCGCGCGCCGGTCGATGCCGAGATCGCCGAGCCGGGCATCGTCGAGATCGGCCAGCGCCGCGCGGCTGCGCTGCAGGGCCCGCCAGCGGCGCAGCTGCGCCAGCGGTTGCCAGCCCGCAAGGCGGTGTGGCCGGAGGCGGGCGAGGGGAGAGAGGGTGGCGAGGAACATGGCGGTATCTCCTTCGGGGGGACGGTTCAGTCCGCGTGATGGCCGCGGCGTGTCCGATCCGGTCTGAAGATGAGTATTGCGCGTTTAGGGATTTTGTGAAACGAATGCTTGTGGGCACTGTCATCACGGGGGATGATGAATGCGCAATCTCGATCTCGCCACCCTGCGCTCCTTCGCCGCGGTGGCCGAAACCGGCGGCGTGACCCGCGCCGCACGGCTTCTCAATCTCACGCAATCCGCCGTCTCGATGCAGCTCAAGCGGCTCGAGGACATGCTCGATCTCAAGCTCCTGGAGCGGGCCGGCCGCGGCGTCGCGCTGACCTCCTCGGGCGAACAGCTCCTGGCCTATGCCCGCCGCATGGTGGCACTCAACGACGAAATCTATGCCCGCCTGACCGACGAGGCGCTGGAGGGCGAGATTCGCTTCGGCGTGCCCGAGGACATTCTCTACCCGGTGATCCCGCGCATCCTGCAGAGCTTCCACGCCGCCTATCCGCGCATGCAGGTGCGGCTGATCACCGCGCACACGTTCAGCCTGCTCGAGCGCCACGGCAACGGCGAGTTCGACCTGATCCTGACCACCGAGGAGGCGGGGACCGGCGAGGCGCTGCACAGCGCGCCGCTGCGCTGGTACGGCGCGCCGGGCGGGACGGCCTGGCGGCAGCGGCCGCTGCCCTATGCCCAGGCGCGGATCTGCGCCTTCCGGGCCGGGGTGATCCGGCGCCTCGACGCCGCCGGCATCCCGTGGTTCCAGGTCATCGATTCCGACAGCGACCGCTCCATCGAGGCGGCGGTCTCGGCCGATCTCGGGGTGGTGGCGCTGCTCGAGGGGCACGCGCCGCCGCAACTGGCGGCGATCGATCCCGGCGGCGCGCTGCCGGATCTGGGCGCCATGGAGATCCACCTCTATGCCGACCGCGCCACCGGCACCGCGGCGCAGGCGCTGGCGGCGATGGTGCGGCAGGGCTTCGCGGCGCAGGCCGGGGCGGCGGCGGCGCCGCGGCCCGCGATGGCCGCAATGCCCGCCCCGGTCTGAGCGCGGGGGCAGGGCGCGCCCGCGGCCCCCGGGCCGCCGGTCACTCGGCGGTGATCACCACCTTGCCGGTGGCGCTGCGGTCGCGCAGCAGCTCCAGCCCCTCGGCGGCGCGGTCGAGCGGCAGGACGTGGCTGACATGCGGGCGGATGCGCCCCGCGCGGTACCATTCGAGCAGCGTCGCCAGGCTGCCGGTCAGAAGGTCCGGCCGGAAGGCCAGGTAGCCGCCCCAGTAGAAGCCCAGGAGGCTCACGTTCTTGACCAGCAGGTGGTTGGCCTTGACCTGCGGCACCTCGCCCGAGGCGAAGCCGATGGCGAGGATGCGCGCCTCGGGCTTGCAGGCGCGGAAGGCGGCGGTGAAGTGCTCGCCGCCCACCGGGTCGTAGATCACGTCGGCGCCGCCGAGCCCGCGCACCGCGTCGCGCAGGTCCTCGCGCGCGAGGTCGATCAGGTGATCCGCGCCCGCCGCCCGGGCGGCTTCGAGCTTGTCGGCGCCGCGCGCCGCGGCGATCACCGTGGCGCCCATCACCTTGCCCACCTCGACCGCGGTCAGCCCGACGCCGCCGCCGGCGCCCAGCACCAGCAGCGTCTCGCCGGGCTGCAGCCGGGCCCGGTGATCGAGGGCGAGATGCGAGGTGCCGTAAGCGATCTGGAAGGCCGCGGCATCGACCATCGGCATGCCCTCGGGCAGGCGCACGGCGCGGCGCGCCTCGAAGCAGCCCTGCTCGGCCAGCCCGCCCTGGCCGCCGAACACCGCCACCCGGTCGCCCGGGGCGAAGCCCGCGACATCCGCGCCCACGCGCTCGACGGTGCCGGCGATCTCCATGCCCATGGTGAAGGGCGGCTCCGGCATGTCCTGGTAGGTGCCGCGGATCATCAGCAGATCGGCGAAGTTCAGGCCGCAGGCGGCGATTCGCACGCCGATCTCGCCCGGACCGGGCTCCGGCGCGGGGATGTCCTCGAGCGCGGGGTCGGCCCCGGAGGAGGAAATTCGGAAGGCGCGCATGACAGATCTCCGCTGCGGATGGTGCGGGACGGGTTTCCCGCATGGCGCCGGATGGATGCGGGCCGCGGCGCGGCGCTGTCAACCGGACCGGAGGTCGCAAGCCTGCCAAGTCCCCGGACAGGCAAGGATTGTTGTCGTTACGCGAACAATCCATGGCTACGAATGCGTGTTTTGACCCAAACGGAGTTTCCGCTACGGTTGCGCTTGCGCAATTCCCGGCTTTAGGGCAAGTTCGCTGAAGGCTGTAGGGGTGCGCAGCTGCTGCTGACGTTTGTCCGGCTCGTATTTTGGGGCGGGACGCGTCGGTTTTGGGGTGAAGGTAAAGTGAAGCGCAAGGAAAGTTTGAATGACGCATCCTGTCGATGTCCACGTGGGCAAACGCATTCGTCACCGCCGTTGGCTGGTGGGCATGACCCAGCAGCAACTCGCTGAACGGGTCGGTATCAAGTTTCAGCAAATCCAGAAATACGAGACCGGCGCCAACCGCGTCAGTGCCTCCCGTCTCTGGGACATCGCCGATGCGCTCGACGTTTCGGTCAGCTTCTTCTTCGAGGGCATCGATGCCGAGACCGAAGAGGCCCCGTCCTCGGGCAGCGTTCCCGCCGATCTGTTCGGCGACAAGGAAGCCCTGGATCTGATCCGCTCCTACTACGCCATTCCGGAAAACCAGCGCCGCCGCCTGTTCGAACTGGCGCGCGTGCTCTCCGACGTGGCCTGACACCATCGCGTCCGGCCCCCCGCCGCCCTGGCGGCGGCGGGCCGGCTGCCACTCCGACCGGCCGCCGCGGCCGCGTCCCCGTCCCGGCCCTTGTGGCGCCGCGATGCAGCCTGTAGCGCTGCGCCGGCAGCCCGAAGGAAGCCCGGACATGACCGACACCTCCGCCGATGCCTTTGCCGATGCCGACGCGATCGCCGCCACCGCCGAGGCGCTGGCCGATGCCGCCCGCCGCGCGATCCTGCCGCATTTCCGCACCGCCTCCCTCGACATCGCCAACAAGGCTAGCACCGGCTTCGACCCGGTGACCGCCGCCGACCGCGCCGCCGAGGCGGCGATGCGCGCGGTGCTGGCCGAGCGCCGTCCCGAGGACGGCATCCTCGGCGAGGAGGAGGGCCACGCGCCGGGCCGCAGCGGGCTGACCTGGGTGCTCGACCCGATCGACGGCACCCGCGGCTTTCTCGCCGGCACCCCGGTCTGGGGGGTGCTGATCGCCGCCTCCGACGCCTCGGGGCCGCGCTTCGGCCTCATCGACCAGCCCTATATCGGCGAACGCTTCATCGGCGGGCTCGGCCGCGCCGAGTGGCGCGGGCCGCATGGCGGCGGCGCGCTGGCAACGCGGGCCGCGCGGCCGCTTTCCGAGGCGGTGCTAATGACCACCTTCCCGGAGATCGGCGAGCCCGCCGACCGCACCGCCTTCGGCCGCGTGGCGGAGGCCGCCGGGCTGGTGCGCTACGGCTGCGACTGCTACGCCTACGCGCTGCTTGCCTTGGGCCAGGTCGATCTGGTGATCGAGGCCGGGCTGCACCCCTACGACATCCACGCCCCGATCGCGGTGATCGAGGCGGCGGGCGGCATCGTCACCGACTGGCAGGGCGGGCCCGCGCATCGCGGCGGCCGGGTGATCGCGGCGGCCAATGCCGGGGTCCACCGCGCCGCGCTGGCGCTGCTCGGGGCTGACAGCGCCGGCGCGACGGGCTAGAACGGGCGGCGGCGGCGCGAGTCCTTCCGGTCCCTTTCTGTCGCGCCGCGCGGTGTGTCACCGAAAGGGGCGATCCTGACCGGAAGGCGGCCCATGCCCGAAATCCTGATCCGCAACGCGCGTGCCATCGTCACCATGGACGATGCCGATAGCGAGTTTTCCGAGACCGACATCCTGATCCGCGACGGCGTCATCGCCGCCATCGGGCGCAACCTCGAGAGCGCCGGGGAAAGCGTCGAGGCCTCCTCCTGCCTGGTCACGCCGGGGCTCGTGAACACCCATCACCACCTCTACCAGACGCTGACCCGCGCGGTGCCGGGGGCGCAGGACGCGCTGCTCTTCGGCTGGCTGCGGCGGCTCTATCCCGTCTGGGCGCGCTTCGGCCCCGAGGAGATGCGCGTCTCGGCGCTGACCGGGCTGGCGGAACTGGCGCTGTCGGGCTGCACGACCTCGTCCGACCATCTATACCTGTTCCCGAACGGCGCCCGGCTCGACGACACCATCGCCGCGGCCACGGAGATCGGCCTGCGCTTCCACCCGACCCGGGGCGCCATGTCGATCGGCGAGAGCGCCGGCGGCCTGCCGCCCGACGCGCTGGTCGAGGGAGAGGCGGCGATCCTCGAGGATTGCCTGCGCGTCATCGACGCCTTCCACGATCCCCGGCCCGGCGCCATGGTGCGCGTCGGCGTGGCGCCCTGTTCGCCCTTCTCGGTCAGCCGCGAGCTGATGCGCGACGCCGCGCTGCTGGCCCGCGACAAGGGCGTGCGGCTGCACACCCACCTGGCCGAGAACGAAGAGGACGTGGCCTATTCGCTGGCCACCTTCGGCTGCCGGCCCGGGCAATATGCCGAGGATCTGGGCTGGACCGGCCCGGATGTCTGGCACGCCCATTGCGTGCAGCTCGATGCGGGCGAGATCGACCTCTTCGCCCGCAGCCGCACCGGCGTCGCGCATTGCCCCTGCTCGAATTGCCGGCTGGGATCGGGGATCGCCCCGGTGGCGGCGATGCTGGCCGCCGGGGTGCCGGTGGGGCTCGGCGTCGACGGCTCGGCCTCGAACGACAGCGGCAACCTCGCGGCCGAGGCGCGCCAGGCGCTGCTTTTGCAGCGGGTGGCGCAGGGTGCCGACGCCATGAGCCCGCGCGCCGCGCTTCGCCTAGCGACCCGGGGCGGGGCGGAGGTGCTGGGGCGCGACGATATCGGCCAGGTTGCCGTGGGCTTCCGCGCCGATCTGGCGCTCTGGGATCTCGACGCGGTGGAGAGCGCCGGCAGCTGGGACCCGGCGGCGCTGCCCCTCGCCGGGCCGACCCGGGTGCGCCATCTCTTCGTCGAGGGCCGCCAGGTGGTGCGCGACGGCCATCTTTCCAGCCTCGACCTCGGCGCCGTCCTGGCGCGGCACCGCGCGCTGGCGCGGCGGCTCGCCGGGTAGGGAGGTCAGGCCGCCGCGGCGCGGCCCGCCGCCTCGCGCCCGCCGATCCAGACCGAGACCACGGCGCGGTCGTCGCCCATCATGAGGGTGGGAAACACCGCCTCCCAAGTGTCCTCGGCGCGGTCGGCGCGCTGCGCGATGGCCGGGGTGGAGGCGAGGTCGAGCACGCAGAGATCGGCCTCCATGCCCTCGGCGACCGCGCCGATCCGGTCGCCGAGCCCCAGCGCCGCGGCCGAGCCCGCGGTGGCCAGCCAGAGCAGCGCCGCGGGATGCAGCGCGGTGCCGCGCAGCTGGGCGATCTCGTAGGCCGCGGCCATGGTGCGCAACATCGAGAAGGAGGAGCCTCCGCCGGTATCGGTGGCCAGCCCGATCCGCAGCCCCTCGGCGGCGAGCCCGGGCAGGTCGAAGAGACCCGAGCCGATGAAGGTGTTCGAGGTCGGGCAATGCGCCACCGCCGCGCCCGCCTCGAGGAGCCGCGCGCGCTCCCTCGGCGCGAGGTGGATGGCGTGGCCGAAGACCGCGCCCCGTCCCAGAAGGCCGGCGCGCTCGTAGACGTCGAGATAGTCGCGCGCCTCGGGGAACAGCTCGGCCACCCAGGCGATCTCGTCGGGCTGCTCGCTCAGATGGGTCTGCATCAGGCAGTCGGGATGCTCGGCCCAGAGCGCGCCGAGCGCTTCCAGCTGGGCCCGCGTCGAGGTCGGCGCGAAGCGCGGCGTGACGATGTAGGAGAGCCGGTCGCGTCCGTGCCAGCGCGCGATCAGCGCCTTCGATTCGTCGTAGGCCCGCGCGGCGCTGTCGCAGAGCGCGTCGGGCGCGTTGCGGTCCATGCAGGTCTTGCCGGCGAGCAGCCGCTGGCCGCGCCGCCGGGCCTCGGCAAAGAGCGCCTCGGCGCTTTCGGGGTGGCTGGTGCAGTAGCTCGCCACGGTGGTGGTGCCCTGCGCCGCGGTGAGGTCGAGATAGCGCGCCGCGATGGCGGCGGCGTAGCCGGGGTCTTGGAACCGCGATTCCTCGGGAAAGGTGTAGGTGTTCAGCCAGTCGATCAGCCGCTTGCCCCAGCTCGCGATGATCGCGGTCTGCGGGTAATGCACATGGGCGTCGACGAAGCCCGGGCAGATCAGCGCGGTGCCGAAGTCCCGGACCGCCGCCGCGGGATGTCCGGCGCGCAGGGTCGCGCCGTCGCCGACCCCGGCGATGAGGCCGTCGCGCAGCAGCACGCCGCCGTCCTCTTGGACGCGCGCCGCCTCCGGGCCGTGGCGGAGGGCGTCTCCGGTCCAGATCAGGACCCGCCCCAGCAGCAATGTTTCCGCGCCCATTTTGCCCCCGTTCCACCGACCCGGCGAGCCTAGGTCGCTGCCGCGCGAAGGTAAATCGCCGCCGCCCCTGTGCTTCGGTTTCGCCCTGCCATATGGTCCGCCGCAGGCGGGACCGGCGCGCGAAGGAGGCTCGAGAGGCGGATGACCGAACACCAGACCGACATCGCCCCGGAACCCGAAAGCGACGAGGACGACGCCTACACGCTGGACCCGCGCACCATCGCCGCGATCCGCGCCGCGGTGGAAGCCAGCGACCGCGACACGCTGGTGGCGCTGCTCGAGCCGCTGCACGCCGCCGACATCGCCGACATGCTGGAACAGATCAGCGCCTTCGAGCGGATGCAGCTGATCCGGCTCTACGACAAGGAATTCGACGGCGAGATCCTCACCGAGCTCGAGGAGGGCATCCGCGAGGAGGTGATCGGCATCCTGCGGCCGCAGGTCCTGGCCGACGCGGTGCGCGAGCTCGATTCCGACGACGTGGTCGACCTGCTCGAGGATCTGGAGGAGCCGCAGCGCGAGACCATCCTCGACGTGCTGGAGGATGCCGACCGGGTGGCGGTGCAGCAATCGCTGACCTATCCGGACTATTCCGCCGGCCGCCTGATGCAGCGCGAGGTGGTGATGGCCCCCGAGCACTGGACGGTGGGCGAGGCCATCGACTTCATGCGCAATTCCGACGACCTGCCGGACCAGTTCTACCACGTCATCCTGGTCGATCCGCGGCTCCGGCCGGTGGCCAAGGTGGCGCTGGGCAAGGTCATGGCCTCGCGCCGCGAGGTCCGGCTCGCTGACATCACCGACGAGAGCTTCCACGTCATCCCGGCGACCCGCTACGAGGGCGACGTCGCCTATGCCTTCAACCAGTACCACCTGATCTCGGCGCCGGTGGTGGACGAGAACGACCGCCTGGTCGGCGTCATCACCATCGACGACGCCATGGCGGTGCTCGACGAGGAGAACGAGGAGGACATCCTGCGCCTCGCCGGGGTGGGCGAGGAAAGCTCGCTCTCCGACACCGTCTTCGAGACCACCAAGCAGCGCTTTCCCTGGCTCGCGGTGAACCTGGTGACCGCGGTCTTGGCCAGCCTGGTGATCGCCCAGTTCGAGAGCGCCATCGCGCAGATCACCGCGCTGGCGGTGCTGATGCCCATCGTGGCCTCGATGGGCGGCAATGCCGGCACGCAGTCGCTGACCGTGGCGGTCCGGGCCCTGGCGACGCGCGACCTCACCGGGTCGAACGCGGTGCGGGTGATCCGGCGCGAGATCGTCGTCGGCCTGGTCAACGGGCTGGCCTTCGCGCTGATCATGGCGGTGGTCGGCATGGTCTGGTTCGGCTCGCCGGCGCTGGGCGGGGTGATCGCCGCGGCGATGGTGATCAACCTCGTGGTGGCGGGGCTCGCCGGGATCGGCATCCCGATCCTGCTCGAGAAGGTCGGCGTCGACCCGGCGCTGGCCTCCGGCGCCTTCGTGACCACGGTCACCGACGTGGTGGGCTTCTTCGCCTTCCTCGGGCTCGCCGTCCTGGTGCTGCTGTGACCCTGGCGGCGCGCAAGGACGCCGCCCGGCGCGCCGCCTTCGCGCGGCGCAAGGCGGCGCATGCGGCGCGGCCCGAGGCCCCGGCGGCGCATCTGGCCGGGGTGCTGGCGCGCCATCGCGGCCGGCCGCTGGCGGGCTACATGCCGATCCGGACCGAGATCGACCCGCTGCCGGCAATGGCCGAGGCGGCGCGCCACGGCCCGGTCGCGGTGCCGGTGATCGAGGCCGAGGGCCGGCCGCTGCGCTTCGCCCGCTGGTGGCCCGGCGCGGAGCTCGTGGAAGGCCCGTTCGGCGCCCGCATCCCGGCCCGGACCGAATGGCTGGAGCCCGAGCTGCTGATCGTGCCGCTGGTGGCCTTTGCGCGGAGCGGGGCGCGGCTGGGCTATGGCGGCGGCTTCTACGACCGCACGCTGGAGCGCCTGCGCGCCGCCCGGCCGACGCTCGCCATCGGCTTCGCCTATGCGGCGCAGGAGGATCCGGACCTGCCACTCGAGCCCACCGATCAGCCGCTCGACCTCATCGTCACCGAGGCGGGCTGCCTGACCCCGGCATCCTGACGCCGGGACTGCGGCCGCCGCGAGGGCGCTAAGGGAGGGCGCTAGGGGCTGACCGGCATCGCGGCGGAACCCGGCCGGGCGCCCCCGGTTTTGCCTGCGTCTGCCCCCGGCCCGAGGAACTGCCATGCCCTGCTGCTGTCCCACCCATCTCTCCCGCCGCCGCTTCCTCGCCGGGACCGCGACGCTGCCGCTCGCCGGCGCCGTCTCGGGCTGCGACAGCGCCGCGGCGCTGGTCTCCGAGGAGGAGGCCGCGGAGATGGGCCGGGCGGCCTGGGCCGAGATCCGCTCGGAGGTGCCGGAGAGCCGCGATGCGCGCTTCAGTGGCGTGGTGGCGGAGCTTTCGGAGCGGCTGATCCGCGCCGCCGGAGGGCAGCCCTCGGACTGGGAGGTGGTGGCCTTCGAGAGCGCCGAGATCAACGCCTTCGCGCTGCCGGGGAACCGCATCGGGGTGTTTCGCGGCATCTACGACCTCGCCGGCAATGCCTCGGAGCTGGCGGCGGTGATCGGCCACGAGATCGGCCATCTGGAGGCCGATCATGCGCGCAAGCGGATGGGCAGCGCCCGCGCCCAGGGCATCCTGGAGCGCATCGCGGCGATCTTCCTGCAGAGCGCCGAGATCGAGTTCGGCGCCGAGATCATGGCGGCGCTCGGCGTGGGGCTGCGCTACGGGCTGGCGCTGCCCTATTCACGCGGCCAGGAGCTCGAGGCCGACCGGCTGGGGCTGGCGCTTGTCGGGCAGGCGGGGCTCGACCCGGCCGCCGCCATCCCGTTCTGGGAGCGCATGGCCGAGGCGCAGGCCGGCCGGCCGCCGGAATTCCTCGCCACCCATCCGGCGCCGGCTTCGCGGATCCGCGAGATCCGCGAGATGCTGCCCGAAATCCGCGAAAGCTGAGAGCCGCGAAAGCCGAGCGGCTCAGCGCGGCCGGTCGCAGCGCGCCAGCGCGCGCTCGAGCAGATCCGCGCTCTGCCGGTCGCCGGCGATGGCGGCCTCGACCATGAGCCGCATGTCCGGCGCCTCGCGCGCGATCCCGGCCGCCAGCGTCTCCGGGTCGGCGCCAAGCGCCACGGCGCGGTCGGTCCAGAACTGTGCGTCGGCGCGCGCCTCCGCCGCGCCGTCGAGATGCGCCGAGCGCGCGGCCTGCCGGGCATAGCCCTCCCAAAGCGCGGCGCAGGTCGCGGCGTCGCGGGCCCCGTCGGCCGCCGCCGTCCCCGCGAGGAGGACGAGGAGCGGCGCTGCGGCCCGGGCGCTCACCTCAGCGCGCGACCAGCCGGGCGGCGCTCTCGGGCAGTTCCTCGTCGAAGCAGCGCTGGTAGAACTCGGCCACGGTCTGGCGCTCGAGTTCGTCGCACTTGTTGAGGAACGAGACCCGGAAGGCGTAGCCGGTGTCGTGGAAGATTTCGGCGTTCTGCGCCCAGGCGATCACCGTGCGCGGCGACATCACCGTCGACAGGTCGCCGTTCATGAAGGCGGTGCGCGTCAGGTCGGCCACGGTGACCATCTGGCGGATCGTGCGGCGGCCCTTCTCGGTGTTGTAGTGCGGGCACTTCGACAGCACGATCGCGGTCTCGGCGTCGATCGACAGGTAGTTCAGCGTGGCGACCAGCGACCAGCGGTCCATCTGGCCCTGGTTGATCTGCTGGGTGCCGTGATAGAGCCCGGTCGTGTCGCCCAGACCAACCGTGTTGGCGGTGGCGAAGATGCGGAAATACTTGTGCGGGGTGATCACCTGGTTCTGGTCGAGCAGCGTCAGCTTGCCGTCGACCTCGAGCACCCGCTGGATCACGAACATCACGTCGGCGCGGCCGGCATCGTATTCGTCGAAGACGATGGCGGTCGGGTTGCGCAGCGCCCAGGGCAGGATGCCCTCCTGGAACTCGGTGACCTGCACGCCGTCCTTGAGCTTGATCGCGTCCTTGCCGATCAGGTCGATGCGGGAGATGTGGCTGTCGAGGTTCACTCGCACGCAGGGCCAGTTCAGCCGGGCCGCGACCTGCTCGATATGGGTCGATTTCCCGGTTCCGTGATAGCCCTGGATCATCACCCGGCGGTTGTGGCTGAAGCCCGCCAGGATGGCGAGCGTCGTGTCGGGGTCGAACTTGTAGGTCGAATCGAGATCCGGCACCCGTTCGGTGCGCTCCGGGAAGGCGCGCACATGCATGTCGGTGTCGATGCCGAAGACCTCGCGGACCGAAATTTCCTCGGTCGGTTTGGCGTTGATGTCGATCGAGCCGTCCGCCATGATGTCTTCGCCTTTCTCGTCGGGTTCGTGCACCGGACATCTGGTGCAACATATCGCGGGAGGGGGCAAGGGGAAGGGACCGGACAGGGCGCCAGGGCGGCGGCCTGCCGCCCCGGGGAGGCGGCGGCCGGGGGCCGCGCGACAGAGGCAGGCCGACACGCATGACCGCTAGTGCATGACGGGCACCGCATGACGCCGCAGCAGGAGATCGAGGACCTGCTGGCGCGCATCGCGCTGGGCGACCGCAAGGCGTTCTCGCGGCTCTACGAGCGGACCTCGGCCAAGCTCTACGGCATCTGCCTGCGCGTGCTAGGCGACCGCTCCGAGGCCGAGGAGGCGCTGCAGGAGGCCTATGTCCGGGTCTGGAACCGCGCCGAGCTCTACCGGGTGAACGGCTATTCGCCGATGACCTGGCTGATCACCCTGACCCGCAACATCGCCATCGACCGGCGCCGCAAACGCCCCGCCCGGCCGGCCGAGCGGATCGATCTGGCCGAGACCCTGCCGGATCTGGGGCCGGGTCCGGAGAAGCAGGCCGCCGACCGCTCCGAGGCGGCGCTGCTCATGACCTGCATGCGCACATTGCCCCCCGACCGTGCCATGCTGGTGCGGCGCGCCTATCTCGAGGGGCACAGCTACGCCGAACTCGCCGCGATGACCGGCGCCAAGCTCAACACCGTCAGGACCTGGCTGCGCCGGGCGCTGATCCAGCTCAGGGATTGCCTCGACCGATGAATGCCGGCCGCGACAGCGAGGACGACCTGCCCGGCGGCGACGACGCGCTGGCCGCGGAATACGCGCTGGGCCTGCTCACCCCCGAGGAGACGGACGCCTTCGAGGCCCGCATCCTGAAGGATCGCGCGCTCGAGGCGCGGGTCGTGGCCTGGACCGAGAGCCTGGCGCTGCTCGGCCGCGACGTGCCCGCGGTGGTGCCGCCGGCGGCGCTCAGGCGGCGCATCGAGGATGCCGCCTGGGGCCGCGAGGCCCGGCCCGGCCTGTGGCGGCAGATCCTGCCCTACGGGCTTGGCGGTGCCGCCGCGGCGCTGCTGCTCTGGGCGGCTCTGGGGCTGGGCTGGCTGCAGCCCGCGGCCCCGGGGCCCGCCCTGGTGGCCGAGCTGGCGCTCGCAGAGGGCGGGCTGCATGCCGGGTATTATCCCGAGACGCGGGAGCTGCTGATCCGGCGCCGCGGCCTTGCCCCGCCCGCCGAGGGCGACCTCGAACTCTGGGTGATCGCCGGGGACGGGCCGCCGGTGTCGCTGGGGCTGGTGCCGCGCGACGCCGAGACGGTGCGCCGCGCGCTGCCCGCGGCCGTCGCGGCGCTGCTGCCGGACGCGGTGGTGGCGGTCAGCCTCGAGCCGCCCGGCGGCGCGCCCGGCGGGGCGCCCACCGGTCCGGTGCTGGGCCGCGCGGATGTCACGGCCTACACCGGAACGTGAACGCGGCCCGTGCGGGCGGCGTGAAACCGGGGCGCGCCGGTCTTCGTGACTGCGATGATCCCGCCGACAGCCGGCGGCATCGTGACCCACGAGGAGGACGACAAGATGATCCGCACCCCCCTGACCCCCCTGGCCGCCCTGAGCCCCTTGGCCGTCGCCGCGGGCCTCGCCCTGGCCGGCCCGGCCGCCGCGCAGGACAACCCGATGGTCGGCGGCGCCGCCATGTATGCCGACCGCACCATCGTCGAGAACGCCGTGAACTCGGCCGATCACACCACGCTGGTGGCGGCGGTGCAGCAGGCCCAGCTCGTCGACACGCTGAACGGCGCCGGCCCGTTCACCGTCTTCGCGCCGACCGACGCGGCCTTCGGGATGCTGTCGAAGGACAGCATCGGCCAGCTGATGATGGACCAGAACCGCGGCCAGCTTGCGCAGATCCTGACCTGCCACGTGGTCGCGGCCAGCGCCATGTCGGACGCCATCGCCGGGATGATCGCGGATGACGGCGGCACCCACCCCGTGGCCACGGTGGGCGGCTGCACGCTGCAGGCGCGGCTCGACGGCGACCGCATCACCCTGACCGACGAGAACGGCCGCAGCGCCACCGTGACGATCGCCGACGTGCGCCAGTCGAACGGTGTCATCCACGTGATCGACCGTGTGCTGTTGCCGGCTGGACAGGCGGGCTGACGGCCCGGCAGGTTTGCAAACGCGTCCGTCGCCCCCACCTCAGCGGCGACGGGCGCGTCCGGCGCGCCGGCGAGACAGGAGGGTTCGAGATGATGAGACGCGATTTCATGCGCCGCGGGGCGGCGGTTCTGGGCTTGACCGGGCTCGGCGCGGGCGCCGCGCGGGCCGCGGCCGAGGGCGATTTCGAGGTCACCCGCAGCGAGGCGGAATGGCGCGCCATGCTGAGCGACGCGGAATACCGCGTGATGCGCGAGGAGGGCACCGAGCGCGCCTTCACCTCGCCGCTGAACGACCTCAAGGAGCCGGGCCGCTATCTGTGCCGCGGCTGCGACCTGCCGCTCTACTCGTCCGAGCACAAGTTCGACAGCGGCACCGGCTGGCCGAGCTTCTGGCAGCCGATCTCCGAGGATGCGGTGGGCACCAAGCGCGACCGGTCGTTCTTCATGCTGCGCACCGAGGTGCATTGCCGGCGCTGCGGATCGCATCTCGGCCATGTCTTCGACGACGGCCCGCCGCCGACCGGCCTGCGGCACTGCATCAACGGGGTGAGCCTGACCTTCCAGGCCGCCTGACCGGGCGGCCCCGCGGGTCGGCGCGGTCCCGCGCGTCCTGCGCGGGGGGCCGCGCCTCAAGCCCGGACCGCTGGGCCTCCGGCCGCGGCGCCGAAGCGGCGGCGCGCGCCGGCGTCTGCCGGCCGCGGCGCGGTCACTTGAAGTTGCGGCTGTCCTTGAGCTGGTCCCAGGCCCAGACCACCAGCTGCAGCTGCTCTTCCTGGCTGCGGTCGCCGCCGTTCATGTCGGGGTGCAGCACCTTGATCAGCGCCTTGTAGGCCTTGCGCAACTCGGCCTTGGAGCTGGTATCCGGAACTTCCAGGATCTCCACCGCGCGTTTCTCGGTGGGCGGCAGGCGCCGGCCGGCGCTGGCGCCGCCGTTGCGGCCGGGATTGCGCGTTGCATTGTCGCCCAGCACCTGGTGCGGGTCTTCGATGCCGAGCCGCGCCCAGGCCCGCGCCTCGGGGTCGCGCCAGTCCTTAGTCTTGCGGTCCCAGACCTTGTCGGCGCTGGCCTGGGCATTCATCTCGGCCTCGGTTTTGCCGTGGAAGAAGTCCCATTTGAGATTGTATTCGCGGACGTGGTCCTTGCAGAACCAGTAGAAGTCGTCGAGCACGTCGGGCGCCTTGGGCGCCCGGAACTTGCCCGCCTCCCTGCAGCCCTCGTGATCGCAGATGCGCGTCGAGGTCTCGGATTCGCCCGACATGCCCCGGCGGCCGCGGGGGTTCTTCTTCTTCGCCGAGGAGACGGACATGTCGAATCCGAAGGGGTCTGGTCTGCTCATACGGCACCTCTTTTCGACTCGGACGCCAGAGTTTAGACAAATCGCGCCCAGACGGTAGGGGGAAGGATCGGAAAATTGTCACGGACGGATGAAATCGAGACCCGCCTGCGGGCGGCCTTCGCGCCGCGCCTGATCGAGGTGCGCGACGACAGCGAGCGCCATCGCGGCCATGCCGGCTACCAGGAGGGCGGGGAATCGCATTTCCACGTCACCCTGCGCAGCACCGCCTTCGAGGGCCAGTCGCGGATCGCCCGCCACCGCGCGGTGCACCGGGCGCTGGGCGCCGATCTGGTCGGGGCGATCCACGCCCTGTCGCTCGACCTCGACGTCTGACCCGGCGCGCCCCGGGGAACGAGGCCGCGCCCGCAATCGGGGCCGCGCCCGCGCGCTCCGGCAGCGCGCCGCCCCGGGGCGGCGCGGCCGGCGGCCGCCTCAATCCCGGGTGGCGCGGATCGTCCGGTCGCGCAGCGCCTGGGTGAAGTCGCGCACCGCCGACCCCTGATCGCCGCGCTCGGCGGTCAGCGGTGCGGGCTTGTCCGGCGCCGCGCCGGGCAGCGGCGCGGCATCGTCCCCGGTCGCCGGTTCATCGGCGCGCGGCGCCGGCGGCGTGGCCG